>CAVIJE010000018.1:20048-33426 GCA_963643355.1 Sodaliphilus sp.
GCTTTTAGCGGTTTCGGTTATTTTAGGAAGTCTTACTAAGATGATTTCCATCCCTCATCTTTCTTTTATTAGCATTTCCTTCACTCCAATGATTGTAATTTTCGCTTCGCTTACCTTAGGCCCAATCTATGGGGCTGTTGTAGGAGGCCTTGCTGACTTATTGCCTGCTTTTATCATGCCAACTGGCGCTTATAACTTTTTACTCACCATCGTTTATGTTCTTTTAGGAATTTTCCCTTGGCTAATAGAAAAACTAACTAAAAGAATTAGAAATTTCTTTCCTTTTACTTACGTTACGATTTTTTTAATTATTTTACTTCTAGGGTTAGAGATTTATTTCTTTTATGGCACGGATATCCTTGATAAAAGACTTTCTTATTACAGCCCCTATGTGAAGATTATTATTCTTTCGATATCCGCTTTGATGGATATTGCAACTTCTTTGGGACTTATTTTCACTGAACGATATCATAAAAAGAAGAAGACCGAGTTTTCTAATTTGCCAAAGCCATCTGAAATTGCCTTCATTTCATTCTTCCTTGAAATAATATTGCTCGTTCTCCTTAGGGGCCTTGCTTACTATCTTTACTTCATTGTTATTTCCTCCACTGGATACCGAGTTGCTTATGAACTTATCATTTCAATGCTTTGTATTTCAGCCCCACTAGATATTCTTTTAATTAGCTTTTTGCTACCTCCTTTGATGAATGTTTACACAAAAACCATCAGCAAAAATTAAGCTAAAATAGGCTTTTCATCATATTTTTAGTAAAAATAGAAAAAAATGAGTGAAATTTTTCTTATTTTGAGTATATTCAAATCACCATCGTCAGAAAGGAGATATTTATGGCCATCATCGATATTGAGAGGCCCGACCACTCAATAATTAAGTGTGACACAGACAAACACACACTATCTTGCTTTCGTTACTCCGTAAAATTTACTCCCGTGGAATGGAAAATTCTAAAGAAGTTATATGTAGAAAGCCCAAAATTTGTCAGACGTGAGGAATTAATCGACATAGTTTGGTCTACGAATTTAGCAAAAAGCAAAAAATACGACAAGTTGAAACAATCCGGACAGAAATATCCGACTAGAACAATTGACGTTCATGTTTCTTCGATAAGAAAAAAGATTGATTTCTTTAAATGTGCAAGGATTGATGCGGTATATGGCAGCGGATACCGTTTATTCATCATGAGCAGATTCTAACAATTGGAGGGCTAAGCCCTCTTTTTTGTTGTAAAATATGAACGTATGGAATTCAAATATTATCACGATCAAATCGTTTATCAGATTTACCCTCGCTCCTTTTGTGATTCAAACGGGGACGGAATAGGGGATATCCCTGGCATTATCTCAAAACTTGATTATCTAAAGAAGTTAGGCGTAGGCATCATTTGGCTCTCCCCTGTTTATAAAACAGCTAACGCAGATTATGGGTATGATGTTGCGGACTATTACTCAATAAACCCAGAATATGGGACAATGAACGATATGAATCGCCTTATTGACGAGGCTAAACGCAAAGGCATCAGAATCGTTATGGATTTAGTTGTTAACCACACCTCAGATGAACATGAGTGGTTTAAATCCTCAATCAATCCAGACTCACCATACAGAGACTTTTATTATTGGCGCGAGGGCAAAAAAGGAAATACCGTTCCACCAAATAACTGGACATCGAATTTTGGCGGTTCAGCTTGGACATATGTTCCTGAAGCAGGAGCTTATTATTTACATATTTTCAATAAAAAACAGCCAGATCTTGATTGGCATAACCCACGAGTATTAGAAGAAGTAGAAAAAATATTACGTTTCTGGCTTGATAAAGGCGTTTATGGATTTAGGTGCGATGTCATCAATCAAATATGGAAAGAAAGCCTTGAAGATGGCAAGAGATCTTTATGGGTTGTCGGGCAAGAGAAATATCTAATGAAAGATAACAACCATCACATTCTCCATAAAATGTATAAAGATGTTTTCTCTAAATATGATTGCATGGTTGTTGGCGAGACTTATAACGTAGATTTTCAAAATGCTCGTAGATTCACCAACAAAGAACTAGATTTGGCATTTCAATTCGATACGGTTAATTCTGACCGTTTCCTTGTGCCTATCTTTAAAACACGTTTTAAACCAAGAAAATTCAAAAAGACTCTCTTTGATTGGCAAAGAGAACTCAATTGGAACACTCTCTTTCTTGAAAATCACGATCAGCCACGTTCGATAAACCGTTTCGGTAACACCAAAAAGTATTACAAAGAATCCGCTAAAGAACTTGCAATGATCATCCTCACGTTAAGAGGAACGCCTTTCATTTATCAAGGCGAAGAAATTGGAATGGCGGATTATCCGATGTTCACTCCAGATCAATATAAGGACCCCGTTGACTTTTATTTGCTAAATCTCCTCCCTAAATATCATTTCAGCAAGAAAACAACTCTTAAGCTCATCCATAATATCAACCGCGATAACGCAAGAACTCCAATGCAATGGAGTGAAGAAAAGAATGCTGGATTTAGTAAAGGTGATGAAACTTGGTTACCTGTTAATCCTAATTACAAAGACATTAACGTTAAAACAGAAGAAGAGGATCCTGACTCCATCCTTAATTTCTATCGTTCTTTGATTGAATTTAGAAAAAAACAACCACCATTACTATACGGTTCATTCGAACCCTTAAAAACTAATGGCAAAATAATGGCTTTTTACCGTGCTTATGAAGGAGAAATGCTTTTTGTGTTAATTAACCTTACAAACAAAAGAGTTCGGCTCCCTCATAAAATTGCCACCATGGTTGGCCAAGTTCTCATTTCTAATTACCCTCATGCAGGCTTCGCTTATAAAAAGCATCTTCGTCCTTACGAATCTCTAATTGTGAAAATTAAATAAATAAAATTTATTTTAGATGAATTAACTTCACTAAAAAGTTATACTTTAGAACGCATAAGGAGTTTTTTGCTATGGAAGAGAAACATCGTCAAGATTACATCGGTTGGGATGAATACTTTATGGGGATTGCCCAATTAAGCGCTCTTCGCAGTAAAGACCCATCAACTCAAGTTGGCGCTTGCATCGTTGATGATCAAAACAAAGTGGTTTCCATTGGATATAATGGCATGCCACGTGGAGTTGATGATGAAGTAGTGCCTTGGGGGCATGGAGAAGGATTAGATAGCAAATATCTCTATGTTTGCCATGCTGAATTTAACGCTATCTTAAACACAAGAGATGGTGCTCATCTTAATGGCTGCAGAATTTATGTAACCCTTTTCCCTTGCAACGAATGTGCTAAAGCAATTGTCCAAGTTGGCATAAAAGAAATGATTTATCTTGATGACAAACATTCTAATGACACAATTTATGAAGCATCAAGAAAGATTCTTACAATGGCTGGTGTTAAAATCAGCAAATACGAAGGAAAAGTCCTCGATATAAAAGAAAAATGAACGTAATTGAAGTAAAAGATCTCACATATTCCTACGATAAAGATGAAATAAAGGCGGTTAATTCCGTCTCTTTTGACGTCCCTGAAGGAAAATACGTTACTTTGATTGGACATAATGGCTCAGGCAAATCAACCTTAGCAAAGCTTCTAGCGGGATTGATCAATAACTACGAAGGAAAGATTTTCCTTTTTGGCGAAGAATTAAACAAGAACAGCATTTATTCTTTACGTAAAAGAATTGGCTTGGTTTTTCAAAATCCCGATAACCAATTTGTTGGATCAACCGTCAGGGAAGATATTGCTTTCGGACTTGAAAACAGACAAGTTCCAACTGAAAAAATGGATGAAATAATTGATACGTATAGCAAAAAAGTCGGGATGCATGAACAATTAGACAAATCTCCAGAAAACCTATCTGGCGGACAAAAACAAAGAGTTGCAATCGCTGGCGTTTTGGCTATGCATCCAGATTTGATTATTTATGATGAAGCAACATCAATGCTTGACCCCTTAGGCAAGAAAGAAATTCTTGATATTACCTCTTCCTTAAGAAAAGAGAACCCTAACATTACCGTTTTATCAATTACCCACGATGTCGAAGAAGCGTTCCGTTCTGATTATGTGCTTGTAATGAGCGGAGGAAAGATCATCCTCAAAGGAAGTCCATCCGAAGTCTTCTCTCACCAGGAAGAACTTAAATCCATAAGATTGGACGCACCTTTTTTCATTTCTTTAAAGGACGCGTTAATCGCTAAGGGACTTGATATACCAGCAAGCGTTGATAGCGAAGAGAAGTTGGAGGAATTTTTATGCCAATAGAATTCCATGATTTATCTTTCGTATATAACGCTAAAAGCCCTTTTCAAAGTGCGGCGCTAAACAACGTCAATCTTCTTTTAGAAGAAAATTCATTTATCGCTATCGTTGGAAGAACTGGTTCAGGCAAATCAACGATGATTCAAATGATAAACGCTCTTTTAAGCCCAACTTCAGGCTATGTTGATATCGATGGTTTCATCAATCACCCAGAAAAGAAAGAAAAACTTAGCAAAGAACTTTCTAAAGAAGAGAAGGCAAAAGCTAAAGAAGAAGCTAAGCGCATTTATCAGAAACATTCCGGAAAAGACATTAAGAATTTACGTAAAAAAGTAGGACTTGTATTCCAATTCCCTGAATATCAACTTTTTGAAGATACAGTAGAAAAAGATGCCTCATTTGGCCCAAAGAATTTTGGCGTTAGCAAAGAAGAATCCTTAAAACTCGCTCATGAAGCATTGCTTCGCGTAGGACTCAACGAATCTTTCTTTGAAAGAAGCCCATTTGAGCTTTCGGGTGGAGAAAAAAGAAAGGTTGCTATTGCAGGTATCTTAGCTGCCTCGCCAGATATTCTTATCGTTGATGAACCAACTGCTGGGCTAGATCCAGCTGCCGCTAAAGAAACCATGACTCTTTTTAAAGAGATTCAAAAAAATGGCACGGGAATAATCCTTGTCACGCACGATATGGACCTTGTCGCCTCATATGCAGAAAAAGTAATCGTAATGGAACATGGCAAAGTAGAAAAGGTTTGTGCCCCATCTGAGCTTTTTGGTGAAGATTTATCCAATTATTCCCTGCAAAACCCCCATATTTTTGATTTTGCCTTGCGTTTAAAAGATAGAGGATTAAGCCTTGATACGAAAGATATGAGAACGGTTGATGATTTAGCAAACGCTATTATAAGGAGCAAGAAAAATGGCTAGTTTTACTTTAGGTCGTTATGTTCCATATAATTCATTCGTTCATAAAATGGACCCAAGATTAAAGATTTATTCTTTAATTATTTTGATGGTTGCAATTTTTATCAATTATCCAACATGGACTATGACTTATACGATGCTTGGAATTCTTTTGCTTGTGACCATTATTTTGTTTTCTTTTTCGAGAATGTCTTTCCTCTCCTTACTTAAATCACTAAGTGGGATGTGGTTTATGGTGATTTTCCTTTTGCTTATATACGTTCTTGTTCCTCGTTATAGCGAGGCTAACCAAGATTGGTATTTTACGATTGGGACTTTTAAGATTTATTATGAATCTCTTCTTGAGGCAGGAAAGGTTCTCCTTCGCTTAGTTATCATGCTTTCGCTATCGATGATATTAACTGGCACGACAAAACCATTAAGTCTTACTGATGGATTGGATTGGTATCTTACTCCTTTAAGAGTTGTTGGAGTTCCTACGCCTATATTAGCAATGATTATTACGCTTGCTTTACGGTTTATTCCAACAATCTTAGAAGATGTACAACGTATTCTTAAAGCCCAGTCTTCCCGTGGCGTTGATTTTAAGCACGGTCATCTTTTTGCTAAATTCAAAGCGATAATTTCTTTGATTATCCCATTATTTGTTTCTTCCTTTGTTAGATCCGATGAACTTGCTAACGCTATGGAATGTAGAGGCTATGACCCTCTTGGAAAAAGAACTAAATACCGCAAGCTTCATTTTAGGTGGTGGGATTTATTTGAATTCGTCATTGTTTCTTGCTTCTGCGCAGCTTTCTATTATATTTCCATTACCGGAACGGACTTATATTCTTTGCTATTCAACCTAACATTAAAATAGATGAAGTATTTTGGCATTTTACAATATAACGGTCAGCATTATTGGGGATTTGAGAAACAAAAAGACTATCCTTCAATTCAAGGAAAGCTTGAAGAAGTTCTTTCGTCTTTGTTTGCTTCTAAAATCACAATTCATGGGGCAGGAAGAACGGATAAAGGAGTTTCAGCAAGAGGTCAAACTTTTACTTTCAGCGTCCCTAAAGCCATCAAAGATCCTGAAGGAACAAGAGTTTCTATCAATCGCCTTTTGCCAAATGATATTTTTATTGTTTCATTAAAAGAAGTAGATCCTTCCTTTGACGCAAGACATTCATCATGCGGAAAAATATATTCTTACTCATTTCATTTCGGAGATAGAGACGTTCTTTCTCCTTTTGAATATCAGTTACAAGTTCCAGGTTTTTCTTACGCTTCTTTCAAGGAATGCTTAAGCATTTATTTAGGAAAACATGATTTCAAGAATTTTACTTCTAAACCACATGATGTAGATAATTTCATCCGTGAGATAAAAAAGATTGATGTTATGGAAAATGATGGTCACGTACGCGTTGTTTTTGCTGCAAATGGCTTTATGACTTATCAAATTAGGATTATGATGGGCGTGGCCTTAAGGGTAGGCTTAGGGAAAATGAACTTAAAAGAAGTTAAGGACGCTTTAGAAGCTAAAGAAAGAAAAATAATTTCCTTCAAGGCGGACCCAATAGGACTTATGTTAGAGGAGGTTTTATATGAATAACGAACCATTTAAAGTTAATTATCACTCTCATACGAAAAGATGCGGACATGCTGAAGGAGAAGATGAAGAATTTGTCCTTTCCGCAATAAAAAACGGTTATCAAATATATGGTTTTTCCGACCATATCATGTTACCAGGCCGCCCTCAGCCAAAAATGAGAGGAACATATGAAACTGATTTTGAGGACTATATTACCTCTATACGTTCCCTAGAAGAGAAATACAAAGATCAAATTGAACTTCATTTAGCCTTTGAGGCGGAGTGGTATGGCGAATATTACGCCGATTACTATGATCATCTATTAAAAGATAGAGTGGTAGATTATTTAATCATCGGTCAACATTGCTTCATTGATAAAGTAACGGATAAGATAACCTTCTATAATCAGATCAAAGACAAAAAAGAAGGCACGCGTATGTATTTAAATGATCTTATTGCAGGTATGCACTCTGGCAATTTTATCTACGTTGCTCACCCGGATTTATTTATGCAATGGTATGGGAAATGGGATGAATTCACAAAAGAAATTGCTATTAAATTAATTCAAGCGGCAAAGGAATGTGGAATAATCTTTGAATTAAATATGGGTCCTTCAAGATGGGGAAGATTAACTGAGGGAGAAGATTTTGAAGTTTATTATCCAAACGAGGAATTCTGGTATCTTGTTTCCGAGGCAAATATCCCTTGTATCGTAGGGATTGATAACCATCGTCCATGGGAATTAGACACAAGCCCATATGATTGGATGAGAAGGTTTATCAAACGTCACAATCTCCATCCGTTAGAGCGTTTGGAGTTGCCCTTTAAAAAAGGAAAATAAAAAAAATCTACTAGGCTTAATTGCCTAGTGGTAAAATACCAAAGTCATAAAGGAGTTTTATTATGGGAAGACACTTTGAAGTTCGTGCTGCAGCTATGGCAGCCACTGCAAAAGCAAAAAGCGCAATCTACATGCGCGCATCTAAGGAGATTTATGCCGCAGCTAAAAGCGGTATCCCAGATCCTGAAAGCAACCTCGCTTTAAGAAGCGCAATTGAAAAATATCGTAAATCTTGTCCAAAAGACGTTATTGATCGTGCTATTGAAAAGGCTAAAGGCGGAGATGCCACAGCCTATATCGCTGGACGTTATGAATTCTTCGGACCAGGCGGAAGCTACATTATCGTTGATACTTTAACAGACAACGTTAATCGTGCTTTAGTCGGAGTTCGTACCATCGTTACCCGTAAAGGTGGAAAGATGGGTTCAGTCGCTTATAACTTTGATTACAAAGGAATTCTTCAATTCAAAGGCGACGCAGCTTTAAGAGATTCAGTCGAAGAAAACTTAATCTTAGGCGATATCGATGTTCAATCAGTCGATTTCGAAGATGGAGAAGTTGAAGTTTTACTTGCTCCAAACGATTTAGACAAAGCCAAAGAAATCTTAAAAGGCATCAACGTTACTGATTACGACGTTTCTGAAGCAACAATGGTTCCAAATGAGCCAATCGAACTTGCTGGGGACGACCTCCAAAAAGTCAAAGATATGTTAGCAGCCTTAGACGAATGCGAAGATGTTCAAAACGTCTACACAAACGTTTCTAATTTATAAACTTAGGCCCGAAACTTCAAACCACCTACATGGTGGTTTTTCTTTATTTTAATAATGAAAAAGCACCCTCAAATTAGAGGATGCTCTTCAGTTTATAGGGGTTTTAACGGTGATATTTGGATTTTTATTTCGTTTCTATCCACAAAGTATCCCAAGGCTCAACTTCAATGATGGAACTATCTTCATAAGCCTTTAAGATTTCTGGTGAAACAAATTCTTTTTTAACGAAGACTTGATAGACATAATTTTCAAACCACTTGTCATCCATTACAAAGAATCCGCCATCTCCAACATCTTTTCCCCAGGTGTTTTCAACTTTCCAACGATTTGGCTTGTCATTTTCTAATAGATTAACGCCAGTGAATGTCATAGCGTGGTTGCAGAAAGAAATTCTCGCATCCATTCTCGCACCTTTGCTTTCTAATAAAGATATTTGTAAAAGTTCATCATAACGAATCAAATTATAGCCAAGTAAACCTTGTTTTCTTAAAGATTCAGATGAAACATCGGCTGCAAACCAAACAAGCTCATTTGCTTTTAATGATGCAATTACTGCTTTTTTGAGTTCATCTATACCTACATTAAAGAAGATGACAGGATCTCCCCCGATAACGTTATTAACCCATGATGAAGTGTATTTTTGTTTCTCTTTGTATCCGTTTATCGGAGCGTCAGACAAAACGATATAATCATCCAAATTAACTCCAACATATTTCTCGTAGAATTCAAGAGGAGTGGTTTCTTCAAGACGAATATATTTGTCGTCTTTATCTTTGTATTCAAAGGTGAATGATTTTGGTGGAACGCCTAATGTAGCACTAAGAACGTTATAAATTTCCGAAAGCATTTCCTCTTTCTTTTTACCTAGTTCTTCATCGCTTGCGCCATTTGCTTTGGCTTCTCTAAGAGCAAGGATATCTTTTCCAACTAATGCGTGCAAAAGAGAATTGATTTCGCTTGTCCCGCAATTAACTACGTTATCAGGCATAACGCTAGAAGGCACGACGCCATATTTCTTAACTAAGTTGGTGAACATTACAAAATGGCCGCCATCTTCGATTCCTGAATCTAACAAGAAAGTATTCAAACGGGAATTGATAGGCTCATTGGCAAGTTCAATGGCTTTTTCAAGGGTAAAATTGGCTTTTTCGATTTTGTCGAAGAATTGTAAATAAGCTTGTGACAACTCAAAAGATTTCAAATTGAGTTTCTTGGCCGCAACCATTCTTATGACATTCAAACCTGCAAACATCCAACAACGCCCAGATTGTTTTTGATTGGTGATATTTCCGGCATCGACATCGATTGAGAATGTGTTTTGCAATGCTATGACTTCGTCAGGATCGATTGCAGAATTGATGATGCCATTCTTTGCGATGCTTCTTTTTGCTATTCTTAATTTCTCATTCTTTGAGAAGGACTCAGAGAAAGTTTCTAAGTCTTTTAATTCTAATGTTGATTTCATAAAACTCCTTTTAATATTTAGGTCCATTCGTCATAATAAACGCAAAAGTAAAAAAGTCACTAAAAACTTTATTTATGTTTATTGAAATGATTTATATCTTTGTAAGCAAGAAATTCCTAAATCTTGGCAATGAATATTGAAGGTAGGCGTATTTGGGCGAAATAATGATGCCTTTTTTGATTAACCTATCTCTATATACGCTTAAAGTCTTTATATCAAAATTAGCTTTAGCACGTAATATTTCGTTTTTGATTGGAGACTCATCAATCATCGCTAGAAGAAGTTCTTGTTCCTTGGAACTTAATTCTGAAAATAATTTGTCGTATACATAGTCGACTAGATATTGATCATATTCAGATAAGCGATTTCCTCTAGCGAAATTTTAGAACTCTTTAGATGTTTTTGAATTTTTTAGAACTCTTTAGATGTTTGTGTTTGTTACGATAAAATCTATCCTTTTTTGATTGCAAATGCATAAAATAACTAAAATCTTTATATATTAGTCGATAGATTGTAGAATTAATTTGCTATGAAAATTACTAAATACGAAAGAATTATTATCTATCCTTTACTTGTTTGTTTGCTTGTTTTGTTTGCGTTTTTCGACTTAAACATTACTCATACTTTATACGGCTCTAACATGGTTATTGGCCGCATTGGTGAATTGCTTGTGGAATTTCCCTTCCAATTAGTTGCAGTTTATGCAGCTATATTATTATTTAGAGTACGACCAAAAGACACTAAGGCTAAGAATATTGGCTTTGGAATCTTGTTTATGTTTATTGCTCTTGGCTTCTCTATTTATAGTGGGGGAAGAATTATCTCCTATACGCCTAATTATGGATGGGAAACGTGGTTAAGATGGCTTTTAGCCATTCTTCTGAGCTTAGGAAATTTCTTTCTTTCAGGCTTTCTTGCCCTAAAAACTCCAATTGAAGACCCTAAAAAGATCTTAACGTTTGGCACATTCGTTTTATGCATGTGGTTTGGCGTTCTTATTCTAATGAACGTTCTTAAATTTTTCTGGCATCGCCCTAGATGGAGATACATTATCACCCTAGAAGGAGATCCTGATTCTTATTTTGTCCCATTTTATATGTTAGGGTGTAATGGAAGTCTTTCTAGCAACTACGCTTCCTTTCCTTCAGGACATACTATGAATGCGCTTGGCGTTATATCAATTTCCTTAATCGGATATTTCTTGCCGTATTGGAAAAATAAGGCATTGCTGTTGAGAATCGTTTGCTATGTTTGGACAATTCTAAGTGGCACGACAAGAATAATAGTAGGAGCGCACTTTGCCAGTGACGTTACTGGCGGATTCCTTTTCTGCTTTTTATTCTTTGACCTTATGAGTACATTTTTCTATCCATATTTAGATAAAAAATTCCATAAAAACACCATAGAAAGTGCGACAAACGCTTAAAAAATAAAAATCTTTACAATTTGCCATCCAAAATCTTTACAATTTGCCATTTTGTTGTTGACAATGGTTTTTTCATTGATGATAATATTCCAGCGCGCTTTCGTAGCGTCGCTAGATTTCGAAAGAGAAAGAAGGAAAATAATATGCAACGTCAAACAACAGTTGCCAAGCCTCTTGAGATTAAAAGACAATGGTATGTCGTCGATGCTACTGATGTAGTTCTCGGAAGATTATCCACCAAAGTCGCTGGTATCTTAATGGGATCAGGCAAGCCAATCTTCGCAAATAATGAAGACTGCGGTGATTATGTCATCGTTATCAACGCCGCCAAGGTCAAACTCTCTGGCAAAGAAGGCGGAGAACATAAGAAAAACTATTACAACGTTTCCGGTTATAACGGCGGATTAAGAACACGTACCGCTGGCGTTATGAAACGTGAATTCCCAGTTGAGATGGTCGAAAGAGCAATCTCCGGAATGCTTCCACATAACCGTTTAGGCAGAGCCATGATGAAGAAATGCTTCGTCTATGAAGGCGCTGAACACAAACACGAAGCCCAACAACCAGTTGCGCTCGAAATCAAATAAGGAGTAGACAAAGATGGCAGAAGAAAAGAAATACTATGGCACTGGTCGTAGAAAGAGCTCTGTCGCTCGTGTCTGGGCCAAAGCTGGCAAAGGCAGCATCCTTGTCAATGGCGTCGCCGTTGAACAATATATGCCTTATGCAACCTTAGTTCAAAACCTCAAACAACCATTAACTTTAACAGGTTCTGAAACAAAATATGACATCATCGCCGATGTCAATGGCGGTGGATTCACTGGCCAAGCCGAAGCTATCCGCTTAGGCATCGCTCGTGCTCTTCTTGAAGCAGGCGAAGATCGTAAGACCTTAAAGGTCGCTGGCATGTTAACAAGAAATGCCCGTTCCAAAGAAAGAAAGAAATACGGTCTCAAAGCTGCTCGTCGCGCACCACAATTCTCCAAACGTTAATCGTTTGCTTCAATTGCTTACAAACCCGGAATTCGTTCCGGGTTTTTATGTTAGAATTTAAACCATGAAACACAAAGATACTTTATTTAAGGAAAAAGCATGTGGAATATATATGTGCATTGCCGCTTTAATTTCATTTTTCACATTATCTCCATGGTATGAAATAGTTAAATATAGCAATGGTGAAGATTCCGTTTCCTGCACACCTATTGAATATTTGGATATGGCTAATGCCAATAAGGCCTATCAAATCGTTTTATGGGTTTTCTATGCCATATTAGCAATTAATTTTGTTAGTGGATCATTGCTAATATTATTAAGCAATTTTAAAAAGAAAGCGTTAATCACCCCTCTAATTAATTTCTTCCTTTATATAGTTTTAGCCTTTATTTCCTTAGACTATTTCCTTGAAGTTAATGGTTTAAATGTTCCATCTGTGATTTTATCGGTAGTTGGAATAGGAGTGGCAGGAGTATATTTCGTAAATTCTCTAACTGATTTTATTACGTCTAAAATGGAAAAAAGAGCAAGAAAAGAGATCAAATGAATAAATATTTATTCGATGAAAACTATAAAATTAAAAAAATTTTCTAATTTTCTTGTTTATTTTTTACGATAGATATATACTATCAAAGCCCACGGGCCTTTAGCTCAGCTGGTTAGAGCGTCCGCTTGATAAGCGGGAGGTCGATGGTTCAAGTCCATTAAGGCCCACCATGTGGATTATATAGCCCCGTGTGTTGCGCGGGGCTAATTCATTAAATAAGGGTATTATCAAGGGTGTTTAGCTCAGCGGGAGAGCGCTTCCTTCACACGGAAGAGGTCGTAGGTTCGACACCTATAACACCCACCAACCCACCAAATGCCGTCTTAGCTCAGCTGGTAGAGCAGTTGCCTTGTAAGCATCAGGTCGTAGGTTCAAGTCCTATAGACGGCACCATTAAGAAACGATAGGATTGATAAAAAATATCAGTCCTTTTTTTATATTTTAGGGCTATTTCGCTTAATTTTTGGTGAAGTAGCCCTTTTTTCTTCGCTGTTTTTTATCAATTTGATTTTATCAAAAGCACGAATATAAAATGTTCCTCATTTATATTGACAAAAGGAGATTTAC
>CAVIJE010000019.1:0-7888 GCA_963643355.1 Sodaliphilus sp.
GTACATATCTGCCGCATTATCAGTGCGGCAGTTTTTGTTTTGTGCCCGACATCGGTGGGTTCTCAGTATAAGTTGTCAGTGTACCTGCATACAATACTGTAAGTAGCGGATTTGCATTAATTGATAATTATAGTATACTTCAAAGAATAAAAAATATCAATATTCATGATTTTCTCTTTAAAAATTAAAAAAGATTGACTCAAATAAAAATTTTTCAAAACTAATTTATTCAAAAATTAAATTACACATTTTTTGTGAAAATATTAAAATATTGTTAGAAGTTCTTGGAGGATTTATTTATGAGCGTTTTGATTACAATTGGACGTGAATTCGGAAGCGGAGGTCGTGAACTTGGACGCCGCATTGCCGATGAACTTGGAATTGCTTATTACGATAATGAGATTTTAGAAGAAATCTTAAAGGAAACGGATTATTCAAAAGCCTACCTTCAAGAAGTTTCAGAATCTCGTCCAGCTGCTTTATTCCCAATTCATTTTGGCGTTAGCTGGGGACATACATATGCACCATTGAATCAAAGTATTGATGTTTACGCTAAGCAAAACGAAATCCTTCGTAAATTAGCAGATAAATCTTCTTGTGTTATCATCGGACGCGCTGCCGATTACATTCTTAAGGATCATAATCCATTTAGGATCTTTGTTTATGCTGATTTGGAATCAAAAGTAAACAGATGCCGCGATAGAAACGAAGATAAAAATATTACTGACGCGGAAATCATCAAACACATCAAAAAGATTGAGAAGAGCAGAAAATCTTTCTATGAATTCTATACGAATACAAAATGGGGAGATAAGAAGAACTACGATATGATGATTAACACAAGCAATCAAAATATCAAAGAAATTGCCCATTTGCTCTCCTCGATGATTAAAACAAAACAATAATTTTAGCCTTCAATCGAAGGCTTTTTTAAAGACTGAAGCTCGTCTTTGTGACAAAACTTTTACAAATATGTCTTGCAAAGACGTCTTTTTAAAATAAGAATAATTAAGTATGTTAAATGAAAAAGAAATAGATGAATTAGTTAAAGGATTCGAATTAAAAGGCGATTCTGATAACTGCATTTTTATGATTCATGGCTTTACTGGTTCAGCTTCGGAATTTTATCCATTGGCTTCATTGCTAAACGAAAAAGGATATTCTGTTATATCTCACGCTTTGCCAGGACATGGAACGACATCCCTAAAAGCCTTAAAAAAAGTCGGACCAAAGGATTGGCTCAAATCCGTTAAAGAAGGATATGAAGAAGCGGCTAAAAAATATAAAAGAGTCTTTGTTTTTGGCTATTCGATGGGTGGTTGCTTAGCTATTAGCCTTACTAAGACTCATCAACTTGATGGACTTATTCTTTGTGAACCTGCCCTAGTTCCTAATTCCTCTTTTGCTTGGCTTGCAAAATTCCTTCGTCCCTTCCCAATTAAAATCCAGTGGGATGGAACGCTTGAATATCCCGATCATTCGGAAAAGTATATGCGTGGGCAAAGCGGTTATTACATTAAATCTGCCGCTGATTTAGTCGTGGTCGCAAGAAAGGCTAAAAAGCTTCTTCCAAAGATTGTTTGTCCAATCATGATGACCTGGGCCACAAAGGATACATCCATAAGAAAAGAAGGCGTGGATATGATTCAAGAATTAACGCCATCAAATATCAAAACTTATAAGGTTTATGAAGGAAATACCCATCATTTGCCAAGTGAGCCAGAAAAAGAGCAACTAGCAAAAGATATCGATTCATTTATAAAGAAAACCATACCTCAAGAATAAAGGTATGGCTTTTTAATGACTTTCTCAGACTATAAAGATAATTAGATAAGTTATTCCAAGGATTACCACTACACCAGTGACGGAAGAAAAGATAATCCAGTTTATTTTTTTGAAATGGAATGTCGCGTTAGCAACGACGATAAAGAAGTAATAGGCGACCCCCCACATAATCAAGGACATCAACATGCTTGGGAATAAAGTCCAAAACAAGGAGATGCTAAGCGCCCCATAAATGCCATATCCGCATGAAGTATATAATCCAATCATTAAAGCGAATATATGCGGAATTGCCATAGCAAGAGGGGTTGTTGGAAGACCTTTTCCTGCGTCTTCCCCGGATGGATCTTTCTTCTTAAAGAGCGTATACCAAGTAAGGAAGCCACCAAGAAGAAGATAAGCAATACTTGAAACGATTCTTGTTACCATATCCCCCATAGATAAGCTTACTTTTCCGCTTGTGGTTAACTGAGCAAAAATGATTGTTAATCTTATTGTTTCTAACCATGATGGGGAAGGGGTGTAGCTAAGTGCATCAAGCATCCATGAAGTATCAGATGTATCGAATCTTGTTCCCGCCCAAGCAAGGAAAAGGATTGATTCAATAAAGAAAGCAAGGAATAATTGCCCAAAAACAAGATATAAGATGGTATCGCCATTTCTTGTTCCTAAAGAAATAAAGAATGATGAAATGAAGTAATTAAGGGAAACTCCTACCATCAAAACTAAATAATAAGGTAAGAAGAACAAATAATTATAGTAATAAGGATGAGTGATGAAATATTCATTACTAGAATTCTTTTGAAATTGCTTGATGAATATGAACAAAACGCCAATCCAATAGATGATGGTTATTGCGGTAGCAAGTATTGTATAGCTTGTTAAAAGATTGGTTCTTCTTAATTCGTTTTTCTTGAATGGCAATTGATAATAGAAATCAGCATGCGTGCGTTTTCTTTGATAGGAAAAGGAGAAGAGGGGCAAGAAAAGCGACACTAAGAGTGCTGGAATTAAAATGGCAAATAACGGTGGCCAAGTGGAAACCGATATATAAGAATAGTGAACGCCATCACCATCCACATAATGAGTAGGCATCAATGATGAAGTGGATACCGTTAGCCAAAAAATTGTCGCTAAGATGATGAAAGAGATAATATACATCGGCAACAATTCTTTGATTTGCCACTTGATATAACTTTTCTTATTCATGGATATCCCCCTTTCTTGCTAATAACATTTCCATTGCAATGATTTCGCTTGTCTCTAATGGACATTGCTCAAGCAAACTTGGTGAATATTTTTCTCTTATAATTTCTTCAAGATTGTCTTTCTTAAGCAAAACTATTGTCGTAATCGAACCTATTTTTGTAATGGAAATTGGTTTTAACCCAGCCTCTTCTAGACTCTTTCCGTCTATTGTTTCTTTGCTTATCAATTGATATTTGACAATCTCTGTTCCAATATCGACCTTTTCTTTGCTTTCAGAAACCTTTCCACGATAAAGAATCGTGATGGAATCGGCGATTTTTTGGACCGAAGACATATTATGCGAGGAAAGAACGATGGTTTTATGCTCATCTGCAACAAGCTTGATTATCTCTTTTCCGATTGTATCGATTACTAATGGATCAAGACCATCAAATGCTTCGTCTAATAAGATATTTTTACATTTAACGCTAAAGGCAATAAAGAGGAACAATTGCCTTCTCATTCCCTTAGAGAAAGAAGAAATAGGGCGATTTGGAGGCAAGGATGATTGATCCAACAAGCTTTTGAATCTATTCATGTCTAGCTGATAGAAGATGTTATAGAGATTTGCAACCTCCATAGCGTTATACCTTCCTGGCGCATACGGCTCATCAGGTAAAAGGAAGATATCAGCTTTTGCTTCTTGAGTGCGATTGTCTTTTCCATCAATTAGGACATTTCCGGAATCTCTTTCGATGATATCGGCGATAAGACGAAAAAGAGTTGATTTTCCAGCACCATTTTCTCCGACTAATCCAGTAACCCCCTCATTGAAGGTTATCGTGAGATTATTTACGGCGTGAACGTCTCCCTCTTTCTTTCCGAAAGTTTTATTTAATCCACTAATTTCAATCATGCGTTTTCCCCTATTTTATTTAATTCTTCGATTATTTCTTCTTTTGTGTAGCCTTTTTCTAATAATGATCTCAAATTTTTCTCTAACAAATCATATCTATTAGAAGAAGCTTTTTTAGCAACGACAAATCCTTTTTTGGGAATATTTGTAAGATATCCTTCCTCAACTAAGGAAGTGTAGGCTTTTTGAACGGTCATCGGATTAACCCCTTCAGCAAGAGCTAATTCTCTGACGCTTGGCAATTTCTCATTTTCCTTGATTAAGCCATTATCAATGAGATTTTTGTAGAAATTAGCTATTTCCACATATAACAAATTTTTACCTGTGAAATTTATCATATCTTAACCTTTATTAAAGTGTATCATCTGTATTATTCATTTTCAATATACCAAGAAATAAATAAAGAATAATGTTTTTTTGTTTTTAGAAGTTGTAAAATTACAAACGCGGAGTTGATTTTTTATGAATAAAGAGGAAAGATTTTTTGGAATTTTAATGCCTATTTTTTCTTTGCCAGAGAAGCATGGCATTGGAACTTTAGGCGAAGCTGCTTATAAATTTGTTGATTTTGCTAAGAGTTGCGGGGCAAAAGTTTGGCAGATGTTGCCACTAAACGTAACCAGTTATGGTGATTCGCCTTATCAATCACCTTCTAGCACAGGCTTAAATTATTATTTCATCGATTTAGAAACGTTAGTTAAAGAAGGCCTCCTAAAAGAAGATGAAATCGATGATTCATTGCTAAAATACGATGATAATCACGTTAATTATGAGAAACTCTTCTATAATAGGATCCCTCTTCTAAAGAAAGCTTTTTCACGTTTTAGAAGGGAAGATAAAGACTTTGTCGAATTTGTAAAAGAAGGAGAATATAACGATTTCGCCTTCTATATGGTTTTGAAAGAGAAGAACAATTACCGTCCTTTCTATGAATGGGGTGAAAGTGAAAAAAACTACTCTCCAGCTCTAGAAAAGAAAATCAAAGATGAATACAAAGATCTTTATGAATTCTATCTTTGGACCCAATTTGAATTTTTAAAACAATATAAGAAATTAAAGGAATACGCTAATAAAAATGGCATTTCGATAATGGGAGATATGCCAATATATGTCGCCTATGATTCGGTTGAGGCTTACAAATATCCGGAATTATTCCTATTTGATGCCGAACATAAGCCAACTGATGTTGCAGGCGTTCCACCGGATGCCTTCTCGGAAGATGGCCAACTTTGGGGAAATCCTTTATATGATTGGGAAGCACAAAAAGCGACTGGCTATAAGTGGTTTAATAATCGAATTGCGAAAAATCTTGAATTATTCGATATTTTAAGAATCGATCATTTCAGAGGTTTCAGTGCTTATTACGCCATCCCTTATGGAATGAGCAATGCTAAAATCGGCAAATGGGTCGATGGACCTAAATTTGATTTATTCAAAGACAAGACGAATCTCCCTATTATCGCCGAAAACCTCGGCGTTATCGATGATGGCGTAATTAATCTTTTAAAAGAGACAGATTATCCAGGCATGGAAGTAGTCTTATTCACCATCAATAACGATTACGAGCCTGATAGCAATAAACCTTGGAATGCGACTAAAAATACCATCGCATATGTCGGAACGCATGATAATGAAACAGCCATGGGTACCTTAAAAGGAATAAGCGAAGAAGACCTTAAGCTTTATAAGAGAGTAATTGAAAAATGCTGCGATTACCTCAAGATTTCCTATAAAGGCGATACCCTTGATGATTTGGTCGATACGATCAATAGAATGGCTCTTGCCTATCCATCATTTGGGGCGATCATATCTATGCAAGATCTTTTGCATTTAGATAATTCCGCAAGAATTAACTTCCCTTCAACCCTATCAACAAACAATTGGTCTTATCGTTTCTCATCAACTGATTTTGACGACGCTTTAGCTAATAACGTTTCGGAATTAGTCGAAGAAAGCAAGAGAAAATAAGCATAATTAAAAACTACCTATAAATTCTAAAAAGAAAGAGATTATTGCATGCAAAGCGATGATTTGTATGCAATTTTTTCTTACTTAAAATTTTTATTTCCAAAAACGTTGACAATATGTCACAAGACATTAAAATTTAAGCAAAGGAGGTAAAAAATGAAGACTTGTTATAGCAAAGAGAGAGTCCAAACAATTAAGGCTGATATGATCAAAGCTGCCGAAAAGTTATACAAAGCACATGGATATGAATATGTTAATTTACTTAATATTTCTAAATTAACCCATTTATCAAGACCTGCCATCTATAACTATTATCATTCAAAAGAAGAGATCTTCTTAGATATCTTATTAAGAGAATATAATGATTTCGGAACGGCATTAAAGAAGAAGCTTACGACAAAGAAATTAAGCAAAGATGAAATTGCCGAGACGATGGCCGATGTCATCTTAAAACATTTATATCTATTAGAATTCATTTCATCTTACGAAAACAACATCGAAGAGAATTCCTCAATCGAACATTTAAAGGTCTATCGCCAAGAATGGGACGAAGGTTTCTATGCATCGTTTATGGAAGCGTTAAGTTTCCAATTCCCTGAAGCAAGCAAAAACGATAAGGACACGTTTGCCGATTTATTCATCGCGTCTTTATATGGCATTTATCCAATTATTTGTCCATCTGAAGAAAGAGTCGCAGCCATGAAAGAACGTGGACGTTATCGTGAAGTTGATGCAAGAATGTTCATCACAAAGACGATGAAGTTAATTTTAACGAATATCAATTGACGAAATATTAAAAACAAATGCCATTGAAAAGTGGCATTTTTATTTTCTCTCAAAAATTAATAAAATGACTATTTTATAAGATGTATATCTATTTTGAATAAAATATCATAATATTGAAAAATGATATATCAACATATAAAATTTAAGCATGAAATATCAATCCATCTATCAGTTAAGCAAACAAATCTCTTCTGACGAATTATCAAAAGAAATTGAAAAAAGAAAGAATTCGCCGATTGTTTTTAATTTAGATAAGAAATATTTCCTATCCTATGACTTTGCTTATCTAAATTCGATTTTGCTTAAAACAAAAGATGATCAATTATTGTCTAACTGTTATAACAATTTAAATGATTTATCAAAGAGATTTTTGCTTGAAAAAACGTCAATCAACGAACTTGAATCCTTAATGAAATTCTCTTTTGTTAAGAATACGAGCCAATATATTTTTGAATATTTTATGGTGTCGGATAACGCCCCAAATTACTTGTTTCTTAACGCTTATAAAGACCTTCTTTCTTCTAAAATAAAGACGCCTACAGATATTGATTCATTAAACGTTTTATATGAGAAATACGTTAAGCCTAGAAACCTTGCATTTAAGAAAAGAAACGTTAAAAAGTTCCATAAATTCAGGGATTCTGCATTCAATGAAGATTTAGAACATCTTTCAATTGGAGATTCTTTTTCTAAAAACACATATCGGAAATGCCTATCTTTGTTTAATAAGGTTCCATCAAGCGAAGATGAAATCGTTTCTTCAATGAATGAAGCATTCTCCGCCTTATATAATTCAGACTTAGATATTTATTCAAAAGGAGGAGTTTTTCTCTTCAAATTCCTTCTTACGATGCCTTATTATGGGGTTTTGAACAATCTCTTTTTGGCAATCATTACCCTTGCTAGCTATTTTTATAACGACGGAAAGGAACTTTTAGCTCTTTCTTTAACGCAAATCCTTTTCTCTAAAAATAATCTTTCTTCTTTAGTTAATTGTTTCTACGAGACAGTTTCAAAAGATAATCATGGAGACCTTATGCATTTTCTATTTCCTTTTGTTTCAATGCTTAAGGATGGCGTTTTAGAGATGACGCAGAATTTAAAGACTTTGCAGTCGAAGGAAAGATGTTTAAGCGAATCTTTCTCTCAAGACTTTTCGAAGTCAGAAAAACAATTACTTGATGTTTTAATTCCTTCATCGATTTATTCCCTTTACGGGTCTGATGTAAGCAAAATGGGGGAATTAAC
>CAVIJE010000019.1:7898-8555 GCA_963643355.1 Sodaliphilus sp.
GACAATCAATAGGTTTTTAAAAAGGTTAAAAGACGAAGAGCGTTTGAAAAAGACTAGAATAGGCAAGAAGGATTTTTATAAGGTTAGATAAGATGGAAGATAAAGATATATTAAAAGGCAGAATATACGATTTGATTAATAAGGCCAATAAATATTATTCACCGGTTTCTTCAAAATTTTTCTCATATTCCGAAATCTCAATAATCAAAGATATTCTCAAGGAAGAAAAACTTATTTCAAGTGAAGGAATGATTGGCGATCTGAATTATTTCTTTTTTGGCGGGAAGGAGGAGTGCGACTCTCAATGCCTATTTTTAGCACCAAGCATCTTCGATCCTGAAACAACCAAAAAAGAAGATAACTCAATATCTTGCCTACACATATATCCAAAAAATGTGAAATTTGCAGATTTATTAACGCATAGAGATGTACTTGGATCGATAATGAATCTAGGTTACGAAAGAGATGAATTCGGCGATATTTATCTTAAAGAAAATGACATTTATGTTTTCCTTCTTTCTGAAATAGCATCTAACATCAAAGAAGAATTGAAAAAGATCAAGCACACAAGCGTGGAAGTAGATCTTCTTCCTCCATCATCATGCCCGTATAAAAACGAATTAGAAGAAAGAAATATCAATATATCTTCTCCTAGAC
>CAVIJE010000019.1:8565-29939 GCA_963643355.1 Sodaliphilus sp.
ATGCTCAGGAATTGATTTTAGGCAAGAATGTTTTTAGCCAAGGAAAAACCATTCTAGATAACGACTACCTTCCTAAAGAAGAGGAACGAATTTCAGTAAAAGGCCACGGCAAATTCATATATTTAGGAATATTTGGCAAGACAAGAAAAGATCGTTTGATTGCTAAAATTAAGATATATAAATAAAAAAATCCGCATAAGCGGACCTAAAATATAAAAAAAGCCCCAAATTGTCAGAAAGAGGGGAACTTTTTGCTGACTTAACAGCGGACAATTTGGTGCACATAAATATTATTCGAGAAAGTTAAAATTTAAATTAAAAAACGCAAAAAAATTGTAAAAAATAAAAAAAGTCCGATATTTTGCCACTTTTTTCAATGTATTTAATATGAAAACTTTTATTTTTCTTAGAAAGATAGGACAATATTAAAGATGGAACTAGAAGAATTTCATAAACACGTCGGGGAAATCCTCATGTATTGCCAATGCATCGAGCACGATGTTAAGTGCATATACGCTTTTATGGCTGATGGAGGATTTAAAGAAAACATGGCTCGTTTCAAGGAAGAAAGACTTACGCTTGGCCAGATTGTTCATATGCTAAAAGAGTATGACCAAAGTTGGGATGATCCATTCCTATCCGAAAGTGATTATGACATACTCTTTGAAGTGGTTCATAAAAGAAATTACTATGCCCATAATGTCTATCTATCATTTTGCTATCTTGCGAATGAGGAAGACTTTGATAGGGCTTATGAGAATGCGTGCCTCCTTTTAGGAAAAGACGTTGAAAAGCTTTCTTATTTGTATGAAAAAGTTGAAGAGAAACGTATTGAATATATGAAAGATGACATGGATTTGGTTATAGAGGATTGATAGATGAAACGAATTGGAATGATTATTGCCGTAGAATTTAGCCCATTTAAGGAGGCATATGGCGAAGCAAACGAAGTTATCAAAGATAGAGGTTTTGAAGTTTCGATATATAAAAAAGAAAATTTCACCCTTTATGTTATCCCTTCAGGAGAAGGAGAAGTCGCAGGGGCAATCTGCACCCAATATCTCATTGATAAATTTGATGTGGAAATGATTCTTAATTATGGCGTGGTTGGAGGACTTTCTAAAAATCTTGGACACGCTTTGACATGCGTCATTAAAGAAGTGGTCGATTATCGTTTTGATACATCAGCCGTTGATAAAATACCAGTTGGCAAACATCCAACCCTTCCAATCAATATTCCAACTGATGAAAATCTAAGAAAAAAAGCCTTGGAAGCAGTTCCTTCTTTGCTTGAAGTCAGATGTGCTTCAGGAGACCGTTTTGTTGATGAGAGGAAAGAGAAAGAGGAAATTAATGCCACTTTTGCGTGCGATATTTGCGAAATGGAGGCGGCTGGGATCTTGCTAACTTCCATGCGCAATAACGTTCCAGCCCTTTTTATCAAAGTTATTGCCGACACCCTTTTTGGCGGAGCAAACGAATATTCGACTAAGTCAGCCACAGCCGCAAGAGAATGCGTCAAAATCCTAAATCACATCATGGAAACCTTCTGATTTTTACCGGTATTGCCGTTAAAAAAGACTAATTGAAAAATATTTTGAACATATCTTTTTTTCTTTTTCGTCATAAGAAAAAGAGTTAAAAAACCCTAACCAAAATGCCTTTGAATTACATTCAACATTGCCTCTTATTGTCATAAAATAAGAATGTATTTTTTACATAAACACAGGAGAAAATATGGCAAGTAAGAAACATCAATGGACTGAAGGCGAAAAAGCCTGTATGGAGAAGTACTTCGAATATAAGAAGGAACATCCAGAAGCAAGAAAGAATCTTATTAAGTTGGTTAAACATATGAATATGCTTAACCCCGTTGCAGACGAATATTCTTGGGAATATATCTTTTTCGATCGTCTTCTTAGCGATGAGCAAGTCGATTTCTTATTGAAGATGAAACTTCGTAAGGAATATACGATAGATGAATTAGCGAAAATCTATCAAAAGGATGTTGTTACAACCGCTAAATTCGTTCATGAATTGGTTTGCATTGGCATCTTGGAATATTGCACTGAAAAAGGAAGCAATATCGATAAAGTCAAAATGCCTGTCTTTGCTCCTGGAGGCATGGAAAACACCGCATATACCGCCTCAACATTAGAACATTCGCCAGAAATTGCTCCTGCATTCTTAAACTATATCCTTGATCTTCAAAAGCTTATTGCTTGCTTCGTTCCGCACGGTAACGCCCTTATGCGAACAATCCCTGTCGAAAAATCAATTGCCAACCTTAGCAAGAAAGTATCAACCGATGAAGTTTCGCATTGGCTAGACTGGGCTGAAAAAGAAGGATGCATTGCCGTTGGGTATTGCGAATGCCGTCGTCTTAGAAGAATGGTTGGTGAAGGAACCGCCGATCTTGAAGGAGAATGGTGTATCTCTCTAGGAAAACTTGCCTCCTCCTTAGTAAGGACCGGAAAACATCGTCAAATTAGTCGTGAAGAAGCGGAAAAAATCCTCAAGGAAGCAGAAAATAAGGGATACGTGCATCAATTATCAAATGTTGATGGCAAAGATTATTCTTGTTTCATTTGCAATTGCCCATGGGATACTTGCATGGCGTTAAAGACATCATGGTATACTTCATCGCCAAATCTTTCTTCATCTAACTTTAGAGCGAAAGTTGATCCAGCTAAGTGCGTCGCTTGTGGTGGATGCGTTGAGGTTTGCCCACAAAACGCCGTTCGTTTAGGCGAGAAACTTTGCACGAAGAAACATATAACGATTAAACCAAAAACAGTTCCAGCCGATCATTTGTTCTTCTTTGGCGAAAAAGGAAATAAATGGAATGGCAATTCTTTCTTAACAGATAGAGAAAATGTCTATCGTGAAACTGGCACTTCCCCATGTAAGGTTGCTTGCCCTGCCCATATTGCCGTTCAAGGCTATTTAAAACTTGCAAATGAAGGAAGATATGATGAAGCACTTGCCCTCATTAAAAAAGAAAATCCATTCCCTGCCGTTTGTGGCTCAGTGTGCCATAAATATTGCGAATTACAATGTACACGCGGAAAAATAGATGAGCCTGTTGCAATCGATGAGGTAAAACGTTTCCTCGCCTTACGCGATATCGATTCAAAAACACGTTACATTCCAGAAAAGTATTACACATATGGTCATAAAATCGCCATTATCGGCGCTGGCCCAGCCGGGTTAAGCGCGGCTTATTATTTAGCAATTCTAGGGCACGATGTGACGGTCTTTGATAAAAACAAACTCCCTGGTGGCATGATGAGGTATGGTATGCCTTCTTTCCGTTTAGAAAAGAATCTCGTTGATGCGGAAATCAAGGTTATCGAAGAACTTGGCGTCAAATTTAAATTAGGTGTTGAAGTTGGAAAAGACGTTAGCTTAGCCGACCTTCGTAAAGACGGTTTTAAAGCTTTCTATCTTGCGCTTGGTTGCCAAGGTGGCAGAGCCTTAGGAATTGAGGGAGAAAACAAAGAGAACGTCATTTCAGGCGTTTCCTTCCTTCATAAATATAATGAAGAGGGCTATCCACTTACTGGAAAGGTCGTAGTCGTTGGCGGAGGCAATGTCGCAATGGATGTGGCGAGAGCCGCTAAACGCGCTGGAGGAGAGGTAAGCATGTATTGCCTTGAATCAAGAGAAGAGATGCCAGCAAGCAAAGATGAAATCGAAGATGCCCTAGCCGAAGGAATTACCATTAACAATGGTTGGGGCCCAAAAATGATTTTAGGCGATGAAAAAGCAAATAAAATCGTTTTCAAGAAATGTCTTTCAGTCAAAGACGAAACGGGTAAATTCAATCCTAAATATGACGAAAATGACACGATTGAAGCGGATGCCACATTCATTTTAACGGCAATTGGCCAAAGTGTAGTGCTTGGGGATCTTCTTAAAGATAGCAAAGTTGAAACTAGAAGAGGCGGCTTCATCGTTGCTGATTCTTGGACCTACCAAACAAAAGAAGAAGATGTTTTTGCCGGTGGAGACGTTTATTCTGGACCCCGCTTTGCAATCGATGCTATAGCAGCCGGTAAGGAAGCAGCTGATTCCCTTCATCGTTATGTCCACGAAGGTCACTCTTTAACCTTAGGACGCGTAAAACGTGATAATTTCGTTTCAATTGATAAAGATAATCTTGCTGATATAAAAGATTACGATCATACGCCAAGACAATATGTGAACCTTGATAAGAATAAGCTTAATTCTTCTCGTGACCCACGTATTCCATTTACCGAAGAAGAAGTGAAGAAGGAAACTTCACGTTGCCTCTCTTGCGGTAGAGCGATAGTTGACCAAGGAATTTGCATTGGATGCGGTCTTTGCACGACGCGTTGCAAATTCGACGCTATCCATATGGAAAGCATGGATAAGCCTAAATGGGGACCTGATTATGAGCATTTAGTCGGAGCCGTTCTTAAAGAAGAAGGGGCCCGTATTGGAAGAAGTATTGCTCGTCCGTTCAAAGGCAAGAAGGACCTCAATAAATAATGCATGAGATAGGAACTCTATCTAGGGCTATTGAAGAAATAGAGAAAGTGGCCCTAGAAAATAAAATAGAGAATATCAAAGTCATAACTTTTCAAATTGGCGAAGCAAGTGGATACATCACAAAATTCTTTACCGACTATTTTCCAATTATGACCAGCGAAAAGCCTTTATTTAAGGGTTGTGAGTTAAAAATAATCCAGACTAAAGCGGAAGCACTTTGCCTTAATTGCCACACGTTATATAACGTAATGAAGCAAAAGGGCGTTTGTCCTCGTTGCGGGTCTAGAGAAAAAGAAATGATTGGCGGACAGGAATTTCTTATCAAAGAACTCATTTATTAGTTCATTTATCTGATTAATCTTTCGGGATTTTGCATAATCTCCCGAAAGATTATTTTAATTTCCGAAAGAATATTTGATTTTCCGAAAGATTATCTGAGTTTCTTGCAACTTTCTTCAATCACCTCTTGTCGCGAAGAAAAACTTTAAATATTGTCCTCCTTAGATAATGAAGAAGAAGACCTGTCCGCCAATGAGATTTCCGATATTATTAAAAAGAAGACTACTGTTACAAATCAGATTTTGAATGAATTAATTTCTCTTTCAATGATTTATACGAATGGCAAAAAACAAAAGGAAAAAAGTTTTTTAAGGCAAAATAAAAAAAGCATCGTTTTAAATCCGTTGGGGTTTTACGATGCTTTTTTGGATTTTAATTGTTTGCTAATTCTTTTTCGATTGCATTAACAATAAGTGGAGCAATGCTAATTGTTGATATTGAAGGGTTCTTATTTTCAATTGAATCTGAAACCATTAAACATGCGACTCCAGCATTTTTTAATTTTTCTAGGGCGTTGCCAGAGAAGACACCATGAGTGGCTGCGACCCAGCAACGTTTTGCTCCATCTTCAAGAAGCTTAGAAGCGACCGCGGACATCGTTCCAGCCGTATCAATGATATCATCAACTAGAATGCAAAGCTTATTTTGAACATCACCATGTAAGCCTAAGACTTTTGCTTTATTAGGAACAGGTCTATGCTTATCAGCATAAGCGAAGGAAGAACCAGGAAGGAGGGCCGCAAAGGCTTGAGCTCTGCTAACTCCACCATGATCAGGGGAAACTACAGTTACATCTTTCAAAGAAACATTAGCTTGAGCCAACCTTTCTTTGAAATTTTCAGCGAATAACTCCATTGCGGATAAGTTTTCGGTTTCAATGCCAAATTTAGGCATGACTTTCAAAGAATGCAAATCGCAAGTATATAGTTTGTCTGCGCCTGCAGCTTTAATTAAATCTGAGACCAATAATGCGGAGACTGGATCGCCTTCATCGATTACGCGATCTTGTCTTGCATAGCCATAATAAGGAATAAATACAACGATTCTTCCTGCTTCAGCATTTCTTAAAGCGTTAAGGAAGACCAATAGTTCCATTAAACGTTCGTTCGCTGGAGAGAAAGTTGAATGAATGATGAAGATGTTCTTTTGCTTTACTGGAAGCATAGGCTTAGAAAAAACCTCGCCATCAGCAAAGTGCATGACTTTAGCCTTCTCACAGTTTATCCCAAGTAGATTGGCTACGTTGTTTGCCAAGGTTGGGTTTGAACCAAGAGAGAAGAGCAACGTTGAATTTAGTTCCATGTTATTTTTACCCTTAAATAATAATACTATGAATATAAGAGAAAGGTAACTTTTATTTGATTAAGAGGCATAAAAATATCAATGCCATCGCTTATTAAGAAAATAATAATTGACATATTTGAAACCTTTCTTAAAATTCAACTTGTTTTGAATTTAAGGAGTTTGAGATGAAAAAAGTTAATTTGTTGCTGCTAGGAGCGTTATCTTTTATTGCTTTAGCGAGCTGTACTAATAATTCAACGGAAAATATTTCTAGTAACGAAGAATCATCAAAAGAAGAAGTCAACCCGTTAGAGGTGGCTCTTAAAGCGGCAAAAGCCGAAAAAATTGCCATAAAAGGGAATGTAACGCATTCTTATCATTATGATAATGTCGCTCTTTCAACTAAAGATGTAACAAGAGAATCAACATTCACCACATCTTTTACGAATGACGCATGGAATTTAGCAAATCTTGATTCAGGAAAGGGAAAAGTTACAACGTATGTCACCTATTTCAAAGATGAAAATGGCTTCCTTTCTGAAGAATATCTTGAAGCGGACAACACAATTGGCTTAGCGCCAGTTTTAACCAATGGTGCAAAAGAATTATTTTCGGCAAAATACGAAAATCCATTTAACTTTATTTCGTTAGATGATTTTACATTAGAAGGTGAAACATATGTCTTAAGCGGCGAAAAGGCTAATCTTTTTGTTGCTCGTGTATTTAATGAAGCATTTACTGGTGGGAAAATAACATTCACTATTGCCGATGGAACATTTTCTTCGATTGTTGGAACTGATTTCGCCTCTTCTGATTATCTTTACGCCAAAGAAGATGCTTATGGAAGAGAAAAAGGACTTACATTTGACGCTAAACTTCTTTACGCCTCATCGATCCATCACATTAATGTAGAAAGCGAAAAAAATAACACGGCTTTAGAAACTGCTTTAGCCGCGACTGAGGCATTAAACTTCCGTATCCAAAATGGAACATCCGCTTCCTATATGGGCTTTGATGCTTATTTTGATGGAACAAATATTCTTGCAACCTTTAACGTTGGCGCAACCTCACCATCTGACGATGATATGTATTTCACTCCAGGAGATGATGGTTTCATGGATTTATATTTTTATAGTTCTAAAACGTCTTCTTGGGTTGCCTTAGAAGATTCGGAATACGCCAATGAGATTTATCTATACCCAGCGACATATGAAGATATCGCTCCTAAGATGTATGAAGTATCAGCAAACCTATTCACTAAATCTTCCAATTCAAACACTATCTATAATAGCGTTTCTAACGGAACCAAATATATTGGCAAATATTTCATTTCGACCTTATACGATCATATCGGTTATAGCCAAGAACTATTTAGAAACTCTCTTGTTTCATTTCAACTATCTAACGTGACAACAAACAGTTTTGATATTGCCGTTAAATCAAGTTATTCCGGAAGTGGATATACGGTTAATTCCGACGCTTATTTCCAAGTCTCGAATATTGGAAAATGTCATATCCCTTATAAGGTAACGATTAACAAATAATCATATAAAAAATAATTCAGGCGGGTTTCACCGCCTTTTTTTGGATTTTTAAAGAATTGCTTTTATTTCAAAAACGTTGTCTTTTCCGCTTGCAGATATCTTTCCATGATGCAAAGAAACGATTTCTTTAGCCATTGATAGACCTATGCCGGAGCCGGAAATAGAAGAAGATCTTGTTTCTTGAAGACGGTAGAATCTTTCAAAGACCATAGGAAGATCCCCGTTAGGTAGATTTTCTGCGTCATTCTTGCAAACGATAATTATTCCTTTCGATTGATAGGATTCGATCGTGCAAGTGATATAGGACTTCGAATATTTAGTCGCATTGTCTAAGAAGATCGATAAGAGCCTTTCGATTTTGTCTTTATTGCCATAGTAGGTTAGGTTCTTTTCCACCTCAAAGGTAACTTTCTTATTGTTTTGATTGGAGATTCCTCTAAATGAATCAAAAACTTCTGTGGCAAGTTTACTCATATCAAAAGAAGCAAACGGAACTTTTTCTTCTTCGTCCATTTTGGCTAAATCATTGAGATTTTTAATCATTTTGGACATTAATGCTATTTGTTTGGAAATGTTTTCGGTGTTTTCGTTTCCGCCTGTTTCCGCTTCCTCAAGTTCATTGTTTAAAGAAATGATGGCCAAAGGGGTTTTTAATTCGTGCGAGGCGTCGGAAATGAAATGTTTCTGCTTTTCGAAATTATCTTCAACAGGCTTAACAATCATCTTAGAAAGAGGAATGAGAATTAAGAATGTGATGAAAATACCGGCAAATCCCGCAACAATTGAGGCCCACATAACTCTGAAGGTTGGCTCAAGTTCCCTGCTTTGGTCGATAAGCGTGAAATAATGACGTTCTTTATATTCGTATGATAGATAACGGTAGAAGAAGTTATACCAGCCTTTATTTGAAAGTTCTTTTCCATAGGTTAGAGTTATCGTTTGCGCTTCATCTTCGCTAATAGAAGAAATGTTATAAGCGATTTTTTCTAAGGTTCCATCATCTTTAAATGCATATGTAAAATAACGAGTGGAATTTCGATTATCAGTGCCAGGATCGTTTGGAGGATTGCCAGGAAGAGTATCTGGGAGACTGCTAGGGAGGCTATCTGGAAGAGAATCTAGGCTGCTAGCATCTTTGGAATCATCAGATTTTTTATCTGGCGTTCTATATGAACCGCCAGAGCGCGCTATAAGTTTTAAGGTTCTATCTGCCCCATCCGAAACACGAGCGAAATTATAGACATTAACAAAAACAAGAATAGTCACGAGGATTGTCGATAATGAGAGAAGGGTAATGCCGATTACTTTTGTTCTTAATTTAGCGGTCGCTTTCATAACAGTTCTAATTTTATATCTTTTATATGGCTAAATGGATTTATTTTGCTAGAAGATTGCAATAATTGCAGCAGAAGTTATCATTAACGCTTGGAATAAGAAAGCGGAAATAAGCGAACCATATAGTCGATTATTAAGTTTCTTGGTGATGAAATTACCAAGAGGTATCGTTAAAACATACATTAAAATTAGGTTTTGAATTTGTCCGATAAAACCCGAATAGCTTTGAATTGCTAGATAAAATAAAACGAATAGGAATAAGGCCACATATTGAATGAGGTTATATAAAATAACGATATATGGTTTAGCGTTTGCCTTCTTTAGCATATCTCCCTCAACGCCAGATATGTAATAACCAACGCTCATTAAGACGGTAGCAAAGAATAACCAGAATTGACGGATATTAAATGGAAGAAGGTTATACATGCTCATTTTTAAGACATACCAAGCAAAGATAATAATCCCTAAGGAAACAAGGATGCATTGAATGATGTCTTTCTTGCTTGAATGAATCTTAAAGGATGGTTTTGGAAGCTTTCCTTTCGTTCCTTTGAAATTTCCTTTTCGGTAGAAGAAAAGTAACACCAACCCATATCCAGCAATGCAACACATATAAGGGATATTCATAACTGGTGAGCCAAAAGGCAAAACCACGCATATGCAGCAGATTAGTACGCCAACCAACAATCCAGGAAGCCATAGAAGAAGTTTTCTTAATAAGAAAGTTTTTTCATTTTCGATAACTGGCAAGGATTCTTCAAATACTATTTCGCCCTCTTTGGCGATTGAAGGAGTGGAATTTAGGGAAAATAAAGTAAGGAAAATTCCAGCTAAAGCAAAAAACCAGCCAATATAAACGAATGAGATAATAAACGATGGATATGTTGAAGAAATAGAAGTGATGTCAGATATAGCGTTCATCAGATATTGGGAAAATTGAGGGGAATACATCTGATAGGAATGAAGAACTCCATTGCTGATACCTACAGTGATTTTTCCGCCATATTCATTGCTTTTAGAGAAAGACGCAGTTCCTTTTTCTTGAACTTTTTCGCCAATCAATCTTTCTGATATACGAAGAATATCATAATCAGACACAACATCATCGGCAGTTGAACCATATAAATAAACGTTGCAATCTTTGATGGCGCTTGGGCCATAATCTTTCCAAGGATAATCATTTTCATCATCAGTGGAAGCAAACAAAGACGCCTGAGCAGAATGCTTGTAATTGACTTCTGGAGAGAAAAGAATGACATTCTTGATATTTTTCTTAACTAAGGTCGTCTCTGCTCCCTCGATATTGTAGTCATAAAGAAGCCTAAGTATCGATCTTCCACCCATTGAATGCCCCATTAGGATGATATTTTCGTAATCAATCGAGGAAATGTTATGCAAATATGTCAAAGCATCATCGATCTCTTTAGGTATCTCATCCGTTTTGGCATTATCAAAACCGATTCTTCCAAAAGAATTCCCCTGTCCCGAATAATCGAATGTCATAACGGACATGTTATTGGCAAGAAATACGTTAGCCATCGGTCTCCATTTGGCTCTATCGCAAGAGTAACCAGGACAAATAAGGACGGCATATTTAGCGTCTTTCTTTTCGAAATATGTAGCAGATAGGCTTACTTCATCATTTTTGTAGGTTGAATCAAAATGAATTTCTTTGCCACCTATCGTATGAAATGAAGATATGAAAATAAGAATAGTCGATAGCAAGATGCTAACAAGTCCGGATATAAGTAAAATAAGATTCTTTTTGTTTTTCATTGTTAGACATATTGTAACATATTCTTAATTAAGTTACGTCTGTTAAAATGAAAAAAATAACACATATGCAAATGAGATTTTTAATAAAAAAAGAAGAAGATCTAATAACCTTCTTCAAATACATTTTTCTAAGCTAAAATCAGCGTCTATATAATATACAGAATTATGATTTAACTATCATAAAGATAATCGTTAAACAAAGCGATATTGGATAGATGATCAATCCGCCAAAGCAAAAATATGATGGGAAAACGATCAAGAAGACGACTAAGGCAATCCCAAATATCAAGGCAATAAAATTAAGCCAAACCTTCTTCAAAAAGAAAGAAAGAAGAGAGAAAGCGCTTGATAGAATACCGGCAAAAAGGATCGTTAAGAACAATTCTTCATATGCTCTAGCTAAAGAAAGAACTAAATCAAGAACGATAGCAAGGACTGTTAACGATAATAGTATTATGTATTTTTTGTCTAATATCTTTTTCATATCCTTTACTCCTTGAAGAAACATTGAAGAGCGTCATAGAATCCAACTCTCCAAGTTCTAGCCTTATGAGCACCAAAAAGAACTTCGTAAAAAGAAATTTTATCCTTGAATCTTTCTTCGCCTTTAAGAGCATTCACCATCTTTTTTTGAGAATTGTAGGCGAAATCATAAATGCCAGAAACATTAACGAAAGAATCAATTTCAAGGTTAGCGTATTCTTCTTTGTTGACCGCTTCAATGATTGTATCAGCGTCAATTGAAGAAGAAAAACAGCCAAAGTTAGAGAAATAGTCAAAATTATTAACCAATCCTCCATTTAGAGTGATTCTTGCGCCATTAGATAAGCCAGCTAAAGCCCTATGACGTCTGCTATTTTGTAATGAGGCGACGCTTACGTCCTTAGCAAATGTCGAATATTGTCCCTCAACATTAGGAATAATGTCATTTCTAAGCTCATGAATGAAATTTTCTGATGAATTTTGCTTCACTGGCGAAAAATCTTTGATGTTTTTCATCGTATCATCGCCATATAATCCATAAGAATAGAATGTTGGAGTTACAACGATTAACGGGTCAATTAGATTTTGATAAATTAAATTATCCAAGATATTTTTAACACCAACCGTATTAAACCAAGTGTTGATATGATCAACGTTTTGGGCATCCGTTCCATGAATGAGGTAGATAATATTATATTCTTTCGAAGAATCGTAGTTATAAGGAAGATAAACATTAAGCTTTTTTTCTTCCTCTTTGCCACTATTGAGGATGTAGTCTTTCGTTTTATAGCTCAAGGTCTCTATTTTACCGGCATTTTCCTTCATTTCTTCTCTATAGGCTGATGGCACCTCAAAATTTTCGATTTTGAATTCGACATTGCTAGATGAACAAGAAACACTAAGCAAAGAAATTGCCGCGAATATGTATTGTATTTTGTGGTTTTTTGTCATTTTTTGAGCCTTTTTTAAATAAAGATACAGCCGCCTAAAGGCAATAATACCAATAGGCGGCTTTTAGAAGAATTATTTAGCTTCTGCTAATAACTTGTTTGATTTAGATAAACCAATAGAGAAAGCGACGGCATTAGCTAATATAGCAAGCACGGTCATAATTAAGAAGGTATAGAAAGCACCATCGAAATAGTTACCGTCAACACCAAAGAGAACGTTGGTGATGAATAACATTTCAGTATTCATCATTACCGCGCCAGCAGCCGAATAAAGGATCGTAGGAATTATTGCTAAGAATTGGAAATCGAAGACTAAGACAAGAAGATTAGAGATGATTCCAAACACTAAGCATAAAACAGCTGTTGTAGAAACTGGAGCGAGATAGTTTCCCCCTCTGAGGGTGTAGCAAATTAATGCCACTAAACCGCAGATGAGTCCAACAATAGAGATGTAGAATCCAGGTTTTTTATTTGCTAGGAAACGCTTAATCATAATTAGTTTTCCTCCTTTTTGCTAGGAATGAGATTTAAGGCAAGCAAGGCAGCAGAAACAACGAATATTGCAGAAGTGGAGATCACAAGAGCAAGAAGGGCGTTCTCATACCATGTGGAGACTGTAACGATCTTCGAGGAAGATGTTAAGCCATTCATAGCGGCAGAGTTTGCAAAGACATAGAGTTGACGATGGAGTGCTTCTCTCATATTGCTCATGAGTTTTAAGTCATTGGTGATGCCATATCCTTCGAGATATTTAGCAAAGCCAGTTCCTGAAGTGCAGAACATTGTCGTGCCAGCTTCATAGGCAAGGAGAGGTTCCATTAATGATCCTTGTTTTTGACCAAAGTCAGTTGTGACGGCTCCTTTGAATCCCCATTCATCTTCCATGACGTTCTTCCAAAGGTTCTTGCTATGTCCAGTCCAGACTAGACCAAGTCTATTGAAAGCGCCCATGACGCCAGAACAGGATTTGTCGTTTTCGCCCGTTGTTTCGAAAGCGTATTTGAAGGCTTTAAGATAGACTTCACGGATTGCTTGTTCGTTAGAGAAGGTGCAAACGCCAATACGATTTGTTTCTTGATCGTTTAAGAAGAAGTGCTTGAGATAAGGGATTGTTCCTTTATTCATTGCGCCTTTGATTTCTTGTTCGCAAAGTTTGCCAGCAAGGAATGGATCTTCGGAATAATATTCGAAGTTTCTTCCGCCTAAAGCGGTTCTATGAGTGTTAGCGCCTGGGCCATACCAGCCAACTCCGCCACCCCAAAGTCCTTCTTCGCCGAAGGAATTTCCGACTTCTTCAAGAAGAGGAGTATTCCAAGTTCCAGCAAGAATTGTTTCGGTTGGATAAGAAACGGTGAGTTCATCGGTTTTCTTAACCTTTTCTGCGTCATATTGAACGGTGTAATCTTCAATATAGTTAGATTTTGTCCAAGCGGCAGGTCCATCGACTGCGGTCGTGGCATTTAAGCCAACGGATTTAAGTTCTTTTCTTCCTTGAGAGGTTGAATCGAGATAATCTTGGATTGTGAGCTGATCGAGTAACTTATCCCAGTTTGCATCATCATAATCAACGCCAATCATCATTGCTAATGTATAGGTTTGTGGTGCGCCTGTGGTGATTGAAGAGGTATCGCTAGATCCCTTTTCATAAGCAGTTGGGACTGTTGTTCCATCAGTCTTTTCCGAATAATAGGAAGCAATTTCCTTAAGCATCGTATCGGTTGCTTTAAGTGTTTCGACCTTTGTTGGATAGGTTGAATCCCAATCGCTTCTTGAAAGATAGGTGACCTCTTGATCAGTACCTTTTGTGTAGTAGTTTAAATCAGCACTTTCAAATTGGTTTGTGATCGTCTTATTCGTTGCGGAAAGACGATATTCATCTTTATCAAAGTTAGATTTTGTGGCTTTATAAGCTTTGTTTGGATTGCCTTCTGCATCCATTCTTCCTCTTTGCTCAGAGGTTAAGCTCTTTTTGGAAAGAATGTTATTTAAAGCGTCATGGGCATTATCGCCGATGGAAAAATAATAATCGCCGCTATCTAAGATGTAGGTCTTGTTATTTTCATAATCGTATGAGGCAAGATCTGTTAAATCGACATTGATTTCATATTGCTTAGATTCGCCTTTTGCGAGTTCGTCGGTTTTTGCAAAGCCAACGAGTTGGAGAGCGGATTTTTCAACTCCACCTTTTGTGTATGGGGCTTGAGCATATAATTCGATAACATCTTTTCCAGCGTATTTATCGGAAGTATTCTTGACTGTGACTTTGAATGTCGCACTCTTTTTCTCGAAATTGACCTTTGCTTCGTCTAAGCTTTGTTCGAAACTGGCATAAGAAAGTCCGTCGCCAAATGGGAATTGAACCTCTTTTGAATAGTCCCAAGCTCCACTAGAAGCAATGGCACCCTTATTTGATGAAGCGTTGCCATTTCCTAAAACGAGATCTTCGTATCTTGTTTCATAGTAACGATATCCAACATAGATACCTTCTTTGTAGACAAGGTATTTAGATGAATCTTTGTTAACGATATCATCGATATTTGAATAGGTGAAGTCGCCAAAGTTTTGAGTGGAAGGAGCGCTTTCGATGTCATATGCGTAGGTATCGGCAAGATGACCGCTTGGATTTGCTCTTCCAACAAGAATATCGGTGACAGCGTCAAGTCCGACTTCTCCTGGGCCGCCTATATAAAGGCAAGCATCGATGTCATATTCATCTAACCAGCCTAATTCAGGGGTGTTGAAGGTGTTAACAAGAACGATTCTCTTCTTGAATGGACCTTCCTTCATTGCTTGAAGGACGCTCTTTTCATCGTCGTTTAAAGAGAGATAGTCAGCATTTAAGTCGCTTCCTTCGCCACCGATTCTTGATAAGACGAATATTGCAGCATCACCATAAGTGGTGAATGTATCAGTTTCGGTGCTTGTGAATTCAGAAGCGTTAATTTCGTTGATGTTATTGACAACGCGGAAGTTGAGGGATGTTCCTCCCCAGCTCTTTACTTCTTTCCAACCGACTTTGTTATCATATTTTTCTTGATAGAAATCAAACATCGCTTGGTTTGCGTCAAGTTTAACGTCAGTCCCGTTTTTGCATGCTTTTTGGAGAGTGACTTTTCTCTCTTCTGAAGAAGAAACGCCACCAGATCCTGTTCCACCTAGGGCCACATCGACACTATTGTAGCCAAAGAAGGTGACTTTGCTTTGTTCGGTTAATGGAAGAGCATTATTCTTGTTTCTCATTAAAACAGTGCCTTCAGCTTGAGCTTTCTTAGCGACTGTTCTAGCGTTATTCATAACGTCTTTATAGCTAGTGAAGTCAGATTTGTAATGGATTGGAGATTCGTCTGAATTCTCATCCGTGACAATCTTCGTGTTGGAGATGTTTAGGAATTTGTTGATGTATCCTGACCATTCCTTTGTTACGGCCATGCCGCCAACAGAGAAGGTAAGTAAGACACCAGAAACCGCAATCAATGAACGCCACAATACAGGCTTTCCGATTTTTTTCATGATTTTTTAACCTTTCATTTTTAAAAGACCTTTACTCGAGATTCGGCCTTGATGAGTTTAGTATATTCAAAAGAGAAAACTTTGCATTTTTTTGGCAAGAACTAACAAGGCTTTGGCAAGAAAACACAAAATGATAGCCCTTACATTTGCATTTTTTAATGGTTTTGTGGGGCTTTCTTGTTGAAGAGGATGTTAACTTCAAAAACGTCTCCGTGTTGTTCAACCGCATATCTCCCGTGATATTTCTTAGTGATGTAGGCGACACTTCTTAGCCCATATCCATGCAGTGCTTTATTTTCTTTTGTTGTAAGAGGAAAGCCATCTTTAAAGTCAATCTTTGTTGGGCAGTAGTTTTCAATATGAATGGAAATGAAATTATCTTTTTCAAAGACTTTTAAGAGGATATATCGTTTTTCTTCTTTAGGCATGTTAAGCTCACACTCAACGGCATTTGAAATTAAGTTCCCAAACAAAGAAGTCAAATCGGCGTGGTTCAAAAACGCTAACGACTCGCCATTAACGGAAAAAGAGAAAGGTATCATTTCTTTTTTGCAAACGTATATTTTTTCCGTTAAAACGTAGTCTAATCCCTTATTCCCAGTTTTAGCCGTGCATTCATAATTTTCAACCGTGTCTTCAAGTTCTTTTAACGTGTCATTGTTGATATCGGTTTTCTTACGCGTATCGGAAATGAAATGTTTCAAGTCATGGGCTTTCATATTCAATAAATCGATATTGTCTTTGATTGATTCATAATAACGGTCAGATTGGGAAATGAATCTCTCAAGTTCGGCGTTTTCATCTATTTTGTCTCTATATGCGACAATGCCAAATTCAAGCAATAATCCGATAACATCACATAAAATCAAAGGCAATAATGTAACCCAATATTCATCGATTTTATAAATGACGAGAAGATATTGGCAAAGGTAGCAAAAAAGAACGCTAGCAAAGGCAATTCCAATGATGCCTCCGCTAGGAACATTGAAATCATCTTTGACTCCAAGTCTTCTAATAAGGAAGAAATAAGCGATAGAGTAAATAATAATCATCACCCCAAAAGAGAGGAAGAACCATCCAACATCATTGAAAGATTCCTTTAATGGAAGATAGACTAAGTTTTCGATGTTATGCGATAGGTTTTGAATTAGCTGGGCTCCAACCGCGCAAAAAAGAATATCTTTGAATTTATTTTCGTAAATCAAAACAAGGAAGACTAAGGAAAGAAGGAAAATCGTAAAAGAGGAAAAACCTGATATAAATTGATACAAAAGGTTAGTTAGAAGGATTGAAGCAAGAGCATATCCAATAAAAGATAAGATGAAACGAAGCCAAAAATGATCGCGATGTTTCAAAACAAAGAAAAAAAGAAGCTCGGCAGCAAAAAGCTGCATGATATAGCCATGGTAAACATGTATTTCAAAAAGCTTAAGGAATTCCATTTATGCATTCCTTCCAAGATGAATCGTCAAAGAATTGAGGAAATCGCTTTTATAGACTCTGCTTAATGGGAGAGATTCGTTGTTAACGACCACATCCGTATGAGAATAATTTTCGACATGAGCTAAATTCACCATGATTGAACGATTGATTTTGCAAAAACCTTCGGAAACAAACTTTTCTTGCAATTGATCAAGGGTTGATCTCATGCGGTATATTTCGTCTTTGCAGTGAAAATAAACGTAATGTTTGTCGCTCTCCAAGAAATAAATGTCTTTGAAAAGAACCTTCTTCATCGAAGTTGAAGAAACCTCAATGTTGAATGAGTTGCCTTTTAAAGAAGAAACGTATTTAAGGATATGATCGAATTTCATGCTAAAGAAGGAGTAGTTCATTGGCTTAACTAAGTAATCATAGGCGTGAACTTCATATCCTTCGACGGCAAATTGGATTAACTCAGTTAAGAATACGATACAAACATTAGGATCTTTTTTACGCAAGATCTTGGCTGTTTCAATCCCGTTTTGCTTAGGTAATCCAATATCCATGAAAACCAAATCAAAATTATCTTCTATATGAGAAAAGGTAATTCCGTCATTGAAATAAGAGACATCAAAAAGAATCTTATGCTCTTGAGAATATTTGCTGAAATATTCCTTTATGGTGTCCTCCCATTTCTTTTGATCTTCAACAACTGCGATTTTTATCACGTAAAATTACCTGCGCTTACTTAATAAAAATATAAAAGGGAGAAAAATGTTTTGCAACGCTTTTTAGGGTGAAATAACGCTAGATAAACCAAATATATTTTAAATTTAATGGGGTTTTAGCAGGGATTTTTAGAAATCCATCTAAAGAGAATTTTCTTTTACATTCCTAAGAATTTATAATTTATTCATGGAAAGTGAATTCATCAAAAAAGAAAACTCAAAGGTAACCGTCTTATTCGTTCATGGAATCTTAGGCTCGCCAAAGAGATTTGAAGAACTATATGAACTAGTTCCTGAATCTTTTTCTATTGTTAAGTTAGTCTTAGATGGACATGGCAAGAAAGCAAAAGATTTCCGTAAATCGAATATGAAAAAATGGAAAGACAATGTCCGAAAGACTATTGTTTCATTAAAAAAGGATGATCAGAAAATCATCTATGTCGGGCATTCGATGGGAACATTATTAGGAATCAATGAAGAGGCTAACGGAGTCTCTCCTGACGCCTTATTTCTTCTTAACGTGCCCTTAAAACCGCATATGACTTGGAAGATGATGAAATCATGCATAAGCATAGTCTATAAGAAAGAAGAAAAACTCAATGGAGAGGAGAGGCTCCTAAAAGACAATTGTTCAATAACGTTAACGAAAAATCCATTTGCATATACCTTATGGGTTCCGCGTTATTTAGAACTTTTCAAGGAAATGAGAAAAACAAGACCACACATATCTAAAATAAGTCATACATGTATATGTTTTCATTCGAAAAAAGATGAACTAGTCTCTCAAAAAACATATAAATATCTTCAAAAAGCTAAGAATATCAAAACGTATTACTTAGAGAATTCGACTCATTATTCAAGTAAAGGAGAAGAACTTGCTTTAGTAAAGAATGAATTTGCTAAACTGATGAAATCTTTCCAAGAAGGAAATAACGCCTTTCAATCAGATTTCTTAAAAGAATTAAGGAATGTGATCGAACCTAAGGAAATTAAATAAAAAAATTTATAAGTAGTTGGATGCCGCCTTCAACTATTATGTGCTTTTGAAAAATAGTCTTAGCAAATTGCATTCGACTCATTGACTGAATTTGATGTGAATGATAATGTTTTCTTAAAGAAAACGCTGATAAATTAATTCATCTTAAAAAAAGTTTCTTGTGAACTCAAAAACGAATTAAACGGAATGGGGTAGGAGATAGTATGTATAGTGAACAAAAATATGGGGAAATCATTAAAAATAACGCAGATAAGCGAAAGCAATTTTGCGAATTGGTTTTGAATTCGAAAAATAAAAACTATCGTAGTCAAACATTTAAATTTTTAGAAACAAACAAAGATGATATTTCTAAAAACTTGTCAAAATCCGCAAGGAAAATGCTAGAAAGAGACGTTTTTAAAAATAAACAAATTGAGCCTTCGTTACTGGATTATTATCTAACAAACTGTTTAAGCGAAGATAAAATAGATAGTTTTGTGTCTTCAATTATTCTATTGACGTTTCCGTCACATATATTTTCATCTGAAACAAATGAAGAGGATGGGATTGTTAAAATGTCCTTTGATAATGCTGATATACAAAAATATTACGTTACTTGCTCACAAAAAGAGCAAGATAAAATCCGTTCTCTTTGTGAGTGTTTGGACATCAATATTGAATTATCTGACGAGGCTCTTGCTTTTGCCAAAAACGAGGCTCTCGAATCAACAATTAACGAAAAAAATACTGAGATTGAGAACTTGAAGTCGAAAGCGAGCCAAATCGACATCGAACACAAAAAAGAACTGACTAAATTAAAAGAAGATAATGCTAAAAAAATAAAGGAGAAAGACGACGAGATAAAAGGACTCTTGAATAAAGTAAAAGAATTGGAAAGTCGCGAAAAGGAAAAAAACAAAGAACCAACTGAAACGTCTTTGACTAATAAGGCCCAAGAAAACAAAGACGTGACGCCAGCCTCACCCCAAGAGCAGAAAAGAAAGGGCGTTTCGATTGACATCGAAAAAGCTCTCGATGACTTAGAAGGACGGACTTTTATTGGTGTTGTAAAGCCTGATGGCATCAAAATTGAAAAAGGATGGGTTGTCGTGACTCCGATTGTGCCAATTTTAAGCGAAGATGCAACAATCAATCGTGGTCAACTTGCTTCTATAGTTGATTATAGGAGCGATTACTCAACCGCACTTTTGTTTCTTTATGATGACGTTTTGCAATTTATCCTCCCAGAAGAATCGTATATGCAGTACAACTATTTGAAACAAAGCGATAAATACGATGTTCTATATTCAGCGCTTTGCGACAAACTTATTTTCTTTTCGTTAGATTTTAGAGAAATCGAAGGTAGCGATAAATACAAGTTGAACGCAAGACTTGTAAAATCACCGATTATTTTTAAAAATTTTACTAATTCTACTTATGTGCCGTCTTTGGATTGTTCAAAGAAAGAATTTGAAGCGAAAATTGCCAAAAGAGAAGATTTGGTGTTGGAAAGTTATCCATATAGTCTCTCGTCTTGTCTTCGCTATGTTTTGGTAGAAGATACGATTTATGAAATTAATTATATACCGAATGAAGATGCTTCGGGCATGACGTATAGTCATTGGAAATATAATGATCAAAACGCAAAAGATTTCAAAAAACTCGCTTTGAAGATAAACAAAGATTCATCTGATGATTATCTTCAAGTTCCAAACCAATACAATGACGATTCCTATGATCTTTATGTGAAAAATATCGCTTTTATTGGAACGTCTTCATCAAAAAAGGTACCTACAATATTTGATGAAAACGAATTTATACATAACGTGTTTGAAAACGCTAAATCGCGTAATCTCTTTTACGAAGAAGATGACTTGAAAAACTTCCATGTTGCGCTCAAATCTTCTAATTTGGTTATTTTAGCCGGCCTTAGTGGCATTGGAAAAACGAAACTACCAATGGTTTATGCCAACACATTGGGTTTGGACAAAGCCAAAAATAACGTTTTATTCGTTCCAATTAGTCCTTCATTTCTTGAACCGGAAGATGTTCTTGGGTATGTTCGCCCAATTGCTGAGGAAGGCGGGCTATATAACGCTGAATATATCGAATCTCAGACTGGTCTAGTCAGTTTTCTTATCGACGCTGAAGAACATAAAGATAGCATTCATCTAGTAATATTCGATGAAATGAATCTCTCACAAATTGAGCATTGGTTTGCTCCGTTCATTTCGCTTTTGGAACAAAATCCTGATTCACGCGAATTAAAATTGTTTTCGGACAATCTTTGCATTAAAAACGGTGATAAGTATCCCAGCTCTATACTAATAGGAGAAAATGTGTTCTTCGTTGGCACGATTAATATCGATGAGACCACTAAGACAATATCAGATCGTCTACTTGATAGGGCAATAATCGTTAATCTATCAGCGCCATCTTTCTCTTCTCTCAAAACAATGGGAACTGCAAAAAGCGAAATTTATCCAGAAATAAGCTATAGTCGTTTTATGTC
>CAVIJE010000020.1:0-28380 GCA_963643355.1 Sodaliphilus sp.
ATTTATTTAGTGCTTCTTTTTCGGCTTTCTTATGAGCGTCAAATTTCTTTCTTTCGGATGTATCGAGAATTCTCTTTCTCATTCTTATTGCATGAGGGGTTATTTCGACAAGTTCATCGGAATTGATGTAATCAAGGCACGCTTCAAGAGTCATCTTGCGTGGAGCTTTTAAGACGATCATCATTTCTCTCGTTGAGGAACGAACGTTAGTCATAGGTTTTGCTTGAGTGCAATTAACTGCCAAATCCACTGGGTAACGATGCTCGCCAACAATCATTCCTTCATAGCAAATATCACCAGGCACAACGAACATTGTTCCGTGTTCTTCGACTTTTTGCAAAGCGTAAGAAGTGGCTGGATTTTGTCCTTTATCGGTAGCGACGAGAACACCGATATTTCTTTCGCCGATGTCCGTTTTGATCATTGGACGATAATCTTTAAACATATGATTGATGATGCCATATCCCTTTGTCATCGTCATGAAGTTAGAGATGAAACCGATTAAGCCGCGTGATGGGATGACATAATTTAAGCGGGTGTTAAGGCCATTATCATCCATATCGATAAGGACCGCTCCTCTTTCGCCAAGCGTTGTCATCATATCGCCGACAAATTCGTTTGGAACATCGATTTGCAAATCTTCGAATGGCTCGCACTTAACATCATCGATGATTTTCGTGATAACTTGAGGCTTAGAAACTTCAAGTTCATATCCTTCACGACGCATAGTTTCGATAAGAACGCCTAAATGAAGTTCTCCACGCCCGGAAACTACCCATCTTTCGGTGTTTGGAATACGAGTGTATTTGAGAGAAACGTCTCTTTGCGTTTCTTCGTAGAGTCTTTCTTCAAGAACGCGAGCGGTGACTTTTTTGCCATCTTGTCCTCTTAAAGGAGAAGTGTTTGTTCCAAATTCCATTTGAAGAGTTGGCTCATCAACACGGAGAATTGGCAACGCTTCTAAACCTTTTGGATCGCAAACTGTATCAGAAACGCCCATATCTGGAAGACCGGCGATTCCGCAAATATCTCCAGCTTCGACTTGATCAACTTCATTTTTGCTCATTCCATAGAATGTGTAAAGTTTCATTACTTTGAAGTTGGCTGTGCTTCCGTCTTTTCTAATATCGGTAACCGTATCGCCGACATGGACGTGGCCCCTTCTGATGGTTCCAATGCCAATTCTTCCGACGAAATCGTTATAATCAAGCAAAGCAGATTGCCATTGGAATGGCTTTTCAGGCTCACATTTAGGAGCTGGGATGTTATTAATAATTAAATCGAATAAGCAATCCATGCCTGGTTTTTGCGTGGCTGGGTTTGGGTCAAGAGAGGAAGTGTTGTTTAAAGCTGAGACGTAGCAAACAGGGAATTCGAGTAAGTCATCTGGTGCACCAAGTTCAATCAATAAATCGAGAACCTCGTCAACGGCTTTTTGCGGATTTGCATTTGGACGGTCGACTTTGTTGATAACGACAATTGGCTTAATATGATTTTCCAAGGCGTTTTTAAGAACGAAACGCGTTTGTGGCATCGTTCCTTCATAAGCGTCTACTAAAAGCAAACATCCATCGACCATGTGCATAATTCTTTCGACCTCGCCTCCGAAATCAGCGTGCCCTGGAGTATCAACGATATTAATTTTTGTATCGTTATATTTAACAGCAGTGGTTTTAGCAAGAATCGTAATGCCTCTTTCGTGTTCTAATGGGTTAGAATCAAGCATTCTATCCTTGATTTCTTCATTGTCTCTAAAAGTGTGAGAAGAAGTTAAAAGGGAATTGACCAATGTTGTTTTGCCGTGGTCAACGTGGGCGATAATCGCAATATTACGCATGTTCATAGATGTTTCCTCCTTGAAAACAGCAAGTTAGATTTTATTCTTACGCACGCGTATAGGCAACAATAATTTAATATGAAAGCGGTTAAAAAATAAAATAATGATTGATAAAAGAAGAAAGCGATTGTATACTCAATTTTGCAGCATGCCCTTGTTTGGCCACTCTCTTTGACCTAACTTAGGTATTGCCAAGACGATTCGAAAGGAGAAATTTAAAATGTTAACAAAAGAAGAAAAGAACGTCATCATCTCTAAATATGGAAAGGATGCCAAAGATACTGGCAGCACACAAGTTCAAGTTGCTATCCTCACAAAGAGAATTTCCGAATTAACCGCTCACTTAAAGAGCAATAAAGGTGATGCAGTTGCCAAACGTTCACTTACCGAACTCGTTGGAAAACGTCACGCTCTCTTAGCCTATCTTGAAAGAAACGATCACGAAGCATATCTTGCTTTAATCGAATCTCTCAAACTTCGTAAATAAGTTACGGATTTATCGAGTCTCGCTTATGCGGGACTTTTTATTTTCTAAAGATTGTATCTAAACATTTTCAGTTGTGTTAAAATCTATTTCGTTGAAAAAAGGAAAATTAAATGAGTAAACAAGTATTCCAAATGGAATTTGAGGGTCGTCACCTTCAAATTGAAACCGGCGAGATTGCCAAACAAGCCGATGGTGCAGTCTTAGTCCGTTTCGGCGATACAGTCGTTTTATCAACGGCTTGTTGCGCTGATGAACCAAAAGGTGGAGATTTCTTCCCACTAACTGTCGACTATATCGAAAAACAATATGCATCAGGAAAAATTCCTCAAAGCTTTTTGCGCCGCGAAGGATCGCCAGATGCTCACCAAACTTTGAGCGCTCGTCTTATCGATCGCCCTATCCGTCCTTTATTTGCTGAAGGATTCCGTAACGAAGTTCAAATCGTTAATACGGTTATGTCTTGCGACCCAGCCGCTCCTCAAGAAATGGCAGCTATGCTTGGTGCATCTTTAGCGCTTTGCGTTTCTAACATCCCATTCGAAGGACCAGTCGCTGGCGTTGTCGTTGGAAGAATAAACGGACAACTTATCATTGACCCAAGCGTCGAAGAAAAAGCGATTAGCGATATCAACATCACCGTGGCTGGAACAAAAGAAGCCATCATGATGGTTGAAGCTGGTGCCGATGAAGTTCCAGAAGAAGAGATGCTTGATGCAATCATGTTCGGTCATGAAGCAATCAAAAAATTATGCTCCTTCCAAGAAGAAATTATCAAAGCCGTTGGCAAAGAAAAACGCCATATCGAATTATACGCACCTGATAAAACAATCGAAAACGACATCTATTCTCGTATAAATGATCGTATGGTTGATGCAATCGACCACACGATGGATAAGCTTGAAAGACAAGATAAGATCGACGCTTTGAAAAACGAAATTCTTGATGATTACGACGCAAGAGACTATGAAAGCGAAAAAGAGCATTCTTCCACCATGCTTATGGTTGAAGATATTCTCGAAGGAATGGTCGCAAAAGAAGTTCGTCGTTTGATTATTGAAGACAAAGTTAGACCAGATGGCCGTAAAGTTGATGAGATTCGTCCTCTTGACGCTCAAATTGACTTGCTCCCAAGAGCTCATGGCTCAGCAATGTTCACTCGTGGACAAACACAAGTCATTTCCACAACAACATTAGGTCCTCTATCTGATGCTCAAATAATCGATTCGCTTACCGGTGATTCAAATAAAACATTCATGCATCAATACAACTTCCCACCTTATTCTGTCGGTGAAATCGGAAGAATGGGACGTCCAGGACGCCGTGAAATTGGCCATGGTGCTTTAGGCGAAAGAGCCCTTAGCTATGTCATTCCTTCAATTGATGAATTCCCATATACAATTAGATGCGTTGCTGATGTCGTCGAATCAAATGGTTCATCCTCACAGGCTTCAATCTGTGCTTCTTGCCTTTCCTTAATGGCAGCAGGTGTTCCAATTAAGAATGTCGTTTCCGGAATCGCTATGGGTCTTATCACAGATGACCCAAGCCGCGCTCCTGATAAAGAGACTAACCATTACACGATTCTTACCGATATTCAAGGTATGGAAGATCACTTCGGCGATATGGATTTCAAGTGTGCTGGTACCGTTAAAGGCATTACTGCCCTCCAAATGGATATCAAAATTCATGGCGTAACAAGAGACGTTTTATCCGAAGCCCTTGCTCAAGCTAAGAAGGCACGTGCTGAAATTCGCGAAGTCATGCAAAATTGCATCGAAAAACCACGCGATGAAGTTAGCAAATACGCTCCAAAGATGGTTACGTTCAATATCGATCCAGATAAGATCAGAGACGTAATTGGAACGGGTGGAAAGGTCATCAATGACATCATTGCAACCTGTGGAAACGTTAAAATTGACGTTGAAGATTCTGGCAAGGTCACAATTTATCATACCGATAAGGAAATGATCGAAAAAGCCAAAGGCAGAATCGATGACATCGTTCGTGAAGCTAAGGTCGGAGAAATATATGAAGGCTCCGTTACAAGAGTTGAAAATTATGGCGCATTCGTTCGCTTATTTGGCGATACAGATGGACTTTGCCACGTTTCTCGCTTAGATTGGAAATATATCGATGATGCCACAAATGTCATCAAAGTCGGTGATGTCTTAAAAGTAGTAGTCATCGGACTTGAGGATGGAAAAATCAAACTTTCTCATCGTGAATTCATCGAAAAACCAGCTGATTACGTTGAACGTCCTGAGCGTCCAGCAAAAGGCGATCGCCCTAACGGAAACAAAGGTTCACATTCTCATTCCAATCATAACGGCCCAAGAAAAGACCGTCATTAATCAATGCGATAGAACCCATCTCAATTTGAGGTGGGTTTTTCTATTAGATGATATACAATTCTTATGAAATAATTTTTACCATTTTACTTATTTTTTCTTTATTTAAGTTACTTATTTATTTATAATAAATAGCGTTATGGAAGACATAATCATTATAGGAGCTGGTGTTATTGGTTCTTTTGTTGCCAGAAGCCTTTCACGTTATAAGCTCGACATTTTAGTCTTAGAAAAAGAAACTGACGTTGGCAACGTTACATCGATGGCTAATTCGGCCATTGTTCATTCTGGCTACGACCCATTGCCAGGAACGAAAAAAGCAAAATTCAACGTTTTGGGCAATAAAATGATGGAAGAGGTTTGCAAAGACCTTGATGTTCCTTTCGAAAGATGCGGAACAATGACGGTTGCAATTTACGATTCCCAGTTGCCTCTTTTGGATGAATTGGCAAAAAGGGCAGCTATTAATGGTGTTCCTGCAAAATTGCTGTCGCCAGAAGAAGTTAAAGAAATGGAACCTAACATCAATCCGGATGTCAAAGGCACTTTATTATGCCCAACCGGCGCAATTGTTTCACCGTTCGCTTTAACTGCGCATGCAATGGAAAACGCAACTGATAATGGCGTTAAATTGCATTTAGATGAAGGAGTCGTTTCGATTGAACCTAAGGGTGAATATTTCATCGTTAAAACGAACAAAGGCGAATATGAAGCGAAAATCATTATTAACGCAGCAGGACTTCATTCTGATGAAATAGCAAAAATGGTCGAAGAAATCGATTGGAAAATAAATCCTCGCAAAGGCGAATATTATGTTCTCGACCACTACGCAAAAGGACTCGTCAATCATGTTTTATTTCCTTTGCCAAGCGAAAAAGGAAAGGGAATCTTGGTCACAATGACAACTTCAGGAAACTATTTAGTCGGTCCTTCTAGTGAATTTGTTAACGATAAAGATGATTTCTCAACCGATTCATTTACTTTATCAAATATCAAAAAAGAAGCGACGACACTTGTCCCAAACATTCCGTTTAATCAACAAATAAGGGTATTTTCTGGGCTTAGAGCAACTCCATCGACTCACGATTTCATTATCGAGCCTTCAAAAAAATATCCAAATTTCATCAATGTGGCTGGAATTGAGTCGCCTGGTTTGGCCTCATCGCCTGCAATTGGTGAATATGTCGCAAATGAACTGGTTGGTTCGTTACTTAAATTAGAAGAAAAACCAAATTATAAAAAGACAATAAAACCTTATATAAAACCTAAGAAACTTTCTCTTGAAGAAAGAAACGACCTTATTAAAAGAGAACCTAAATTTGGTCGTATTATCTGCGATTGCGAAAAAGTATCTGTTGGAGAAATCGAAGATATACTTTCTCGCAGCCTTCCTGTAACCACCGTAAAGGCTGTAAAAAAGAGGACAAGAGCGGGTTTTGGTAAGTGCCAAGGCGGCTTTTGCCAACCAAAAGTCATTCAACTTCTTGCTGAAAAACTCAATGTTTCTCCTTTAGAAGTACTTTACGATAAAGATGATTCTTATATCCTCGAAGAAGAAGTGAAAAAGGAGGATAGATAATGAAAGAAAAAGATTTAGTTATAATTGGCGGTGGATCAGCTGGCATGGCGGCTGCCGTTGCGGCCTTTGATAAAGGAATAAAAGACATTCTCATTTTAGAAAGAAATGAATTTTTAGGCGGTATCCTAAATCAATGTATTCATAATGGTTTTGGCTTAGCTCTTTTTAAAGAAGAACTTACCGGGCCAGAATTCGCTTATCGCTTTATTGAACAAGTTAAGGAAAGAAAGATCGAATATAAGCTAAAAACTTATGTTACGGCCATAAGCAAAGATAAAGTAATTACCTTCTCGAATGAAGAAGGCGTCGAACAAATTAAGGCGAAAGCAATTGTTATGGCTGCAGGGTGTTACGAAAGAAATGCTGGAGCAATTGGCATTCCTGGTGATCGTCCTGCTGGAGTTCTTACGGCTGGCCAAGCTCAACTTTTCTTAAATGAATATGGTTATTTAGTTGGAAAGAAAATTTTCATTCTTGGAAGCGGTGATATCGGCTTAATTATGGCTAGAAGATTAACCCTAGAAGGTGCAAAAGTTCTTGGCGTAGCCGAAATCTGCCCTTGGTCAAATGGTTTAAATCGTAACATGGTTCAATGCTTATATGATTATGACATCCCTCTATACCTTAGCCATACCGTCACAAAAGTCGTTGGAAAATCGCATCTAGAGAAGGTTATAATCGCAGAAGTGGATGAGAAAAAACAGCCTATCCCTGGCACGGAAAAAGAATTTGAATGTGACACTTTAATACTTTCGATAGGCCTTATTCCAAATAATGATTTGCTTAAAGATGCATCTATTTCGGTTGGCTCTTCACGTGGTGCATTAGTCAATGAAAACTATGAAACTGAGGTTGAAGGGATTTTCTCATGTGGCAACGTTCTCCATGTTCACGACTTGGTTGATAATGTGGCAATGGAAGCAAAAGTTGCTGGTGAAGCTGCTGCCTCCTACATAAAAGGAGAACTCCAACATTCTAGCGATAAAATCGCCGTTAAAGCGGGAGCTGGCATCGGCTATGTCGTCCCTGGCTTCATCGATTTAGAATCAGCGAATGATAACATTGATATAAAATTTAGAGTTCGACAACCTTCAAAGAATGTTTATATCGTTTACAAATTTAACGATTCTATTATTAAAAAAGTATTCAAAAGCGTGATAATACCTAGTGAAATGGAAATTCAAAAACTTCCTAAAAATTTACTAAATAAAAACCAAGGACTTTTAGAGGTTTCCTTAGTTAGAAAAGAGGACATATAACAATGAAAGAATTGATTTGCATTTGTTGTCCAAGAGGTTGCCATCTTACCGTTGATGACAATCTTAATGTCACGGGCAATTTTTGTCCGCGTGGCGAAAAATACGGGAAGCAAGAAGTTTCCAATCCTACAAGAGTCGTTACTTCAACAATCAGGATTTCAAATGCCGAATTGCCTATGTGCCCAGTCAAAACGGCAAATCCCATTCCAAAAGGAAAGATTTTTGATGTAATGCAGTCAATTAACAGCGCTCAACTTCACGCTCCAATTCATCTTGGAGACGTTGTTATTAAAAACGTTTGTGAGACTGGAGTTGATGTTGTAAGCACAAGAGAAATGTTAGAGGTTAAGTGATGAAAATTTTAGTTGCGTCAGACATTCACGGAAGAATAAAAAGAATGTCTCTTCTTAAAAAAAGGATTGATGAATTTGATCCTGAAACAATTTTCTTGCTCGGTGACTTCATGTATAACGGCCCCAGAAATGGCGTTCCGGATGATTACGATCCGATGGAAGTTAGCAAAATATTAAATGAATACGCCAAGAAAATCGTTGGCGTTCGCGGCAATTGCGATTCTCGAATAGACGGCAGTCTTCTTCAATTTCCTTTAGAAGACGTCCGCCGCTTTAAAATGGGAAATTATTGTTTCGACCTTTATCACGGAGATGATTTTTCTATTGCTTTGCTTAAAGATGAGCCTGAGGATATTCTTGTTTCTGGACACACTCACATTCAAGTTCTCGAAAGGAAAGATGATCGTTATTTCTTAAATCCAGGTTCGATTTCGTTCCCAAAAGGTGGAAATGAACCATCTTATGCCACCATTGAAGATGACATAATCAGGATTAGGCGTCTTGAAGACGGCTCTGTAATCAAAGAATTGAAGCTCAAATAAAGCGATGCAATCCCCAGCGATGGGGATTTTTAATTTTCCTTATTTTGATATTTCTAAAAACATGCTTAAAGATTATAATAATCTTTGGAAAAAGAAATGTTTTTTGCGTTTGCTTTTAGAAAGGTGTTTATATGATGAGTGATAAAGTAAAAATATTTGCCCTTGGCGGATTAGATGAGGACGGAAAGAATTGCACCGTAGTTGAAATTAACGATGAAATATATGTAGTTGGATGCGGAATAAGGTACCCAGATAAGACGATGCCTGGCATTGATTTTATCATCCCAAATTATTCTTATCTCGAAGATAACAAAGATAGAGTTAAAGCCTATTTGCTTCCTCATGGGCATGATGATGAAATGGGCGCGCTTGCCTATGTTTACCAACATGTTCCAGCTCCAATTTACGGATCGAAGGTCACGTTAGAAATGTTTAAGAATTTTGTTAGACACGCAAAAGTCGACAAAATCAAATTTGATTTTCACGTGGTTGACCCATCTTGTACTTTTTATGTTGGAAAGAGGAAAATATCTTTCTTCCAAACCTCTCATAACGTCGCCCAATCAAGTGGCATTGCTATTTCATCTAATTTAGGAAATATCGTTATAACATCCGACTTTGTTATCGAAAATAACGCTTCTCCGTCATATTTAACTGATTTAAACATGATCGCTAAAATTGCCGAAGATAAGACGCTGGTATTATGCCCTGAATCTATTTTCGCTGGAAAGTTAGGCTATACCGCCCCTAAATACAAACTCACTCCTTTGATCGAAAAACCAATAAAGGATGCGGAAGGCAGAGTTTTTGTGGCAATGTTTAGCTCTAACTTTTATAACATCGACGAAGTTTTACAAATGGCGGTTTCCTCACGAAAGAAAATCATTCCATTCGATGAAGACACAGAAGAGATTTTAAAATCCATGCAACAATCCGGGCAATTCGCCTTACCACGCGAAAATTATGTATCGAATGAAGACATAAATCGTGTAAAAGCAACCGATATGGTTATCCTTATGCTTGGTTTTGGGCCAAAACTTTATAACAAGATTGCCTTGCTTGCCTCTGGACAAAATGAATCAACTCGCCCAGTGATGCTTAATGAAACCGACACCTTCATAATGGCTTGCCCATCTAACGATAATACGGAAATCGAGGCTACTGACGCTTTGGATGAACTCTATAGAAGTGGTTGCCATGTTATGAATATTGGCAAAAAACAATTCTTTAGAATGCATGCCTCAGAGGAAGACTTAAAGATGATGATCTCCTTGCTCCATCCTAAATATTACATTCCTCTCAAAGGATATTTTAAAGATTTATTGACCAATGCTGAGGTCAGCTTGAAAATGGGTGGTTCCTTAACCCACCAATCCGTTTTCCTTCTTGAAAATGGTACATGCGTTCATTTTGACGAAAAAGGATCAAGAATGGTGCCAAACGAAATTCCTCATGGCGATATCATGATAGATGGAATTGGCGTCGGGGATGTTGGCTCTGAAGTCTTAGAGGATAGACAGTCTCTTGCTCAAGGCGTTGTCATTATGGCTGTAACCTTAGATAAGGTGACTCATAAAATTATTGGCCAACCAGATATTCAATTTAAAGGACTTGTTATGGCAAATGATGGCGAGGCCCTTTTACGTGACGTGAGCAAAGTCTTCTTAGAAATTCTTAAGGATGATTTAGCTAAAGGAAATATGAGCATCGAAGAAATCAAGGATGACATTTATGACCACACGTTCCGTGTTATAAGGAGAATCACCGGTAAAGAACCGATGGTTTTACCTCTTATAATCGAAAAGTAATTAAGTTTTTTCTTGGGGGATAATATGAAGAACAAAGTTTATTCTTCTGACCATATATCGCGTGTATTAGGCGTTTTTATCGCTACGATATCTTTAATTATTTTTGTATCCGCTTTTACGAAGATGACTTGGGGTATCGCCTTTCTATACACTTACATTTTCGGTTTGGCTGGATATTGGATTCTTTTGCCATTAATGCTTGTTCATGGCTTATCCATCCTTTTTAAGGGAGAAAAATTCAATAAAGGACTTTCTTGGAAAGTGGTGCTAGGCCTAGTGCTTGCTTTAGTTGGCGTTGGTTTTATTTTTGGTTATATAAGCGCTAAATATTATTCGGCAAATTCGCTAAATCTTTATGATTACTATGGCACTTATTCAGTTGGCTTAAAGGCTGAATTTGCTAAAGGTAAAGGCTATATCGACATAAATGATGGGGGCGGAATCGTCTTTACGATCCTTGCTTCTTTGCTTAATTCGGTTAGCGACGCTTTGACAATAACTCTTTTCGTGGTGATTCTTTTAACTGCCATTTTCTTCCTTTTTTATCCTTTTATCATGCGTTTTGCCCACTTCGCATCAGGAAAATATGCAATGCACAAGATTAAGAAAGAAGCTTTAGAGGCTCAAAAAGCATCAGAAGAAGAGGAACGTAAGTCTTTAGAAGATTACATCGAAGAAAATAAACCTATTGAAATAAATGATGAAATTAATAACATCGCTGAATTCAATCAGGTGAGCCCTGAAAAAGTTCCAGAAGAACCTATAGTTACTAGATCTTCTCTTTATCATGGCGAGACAACGGCTGAGATTTCGCCTGTTCCTCAAGAAACAAAGCCAGTTGAGCCTATTACTTTTTCGGATGAAACGTTCGATACTTCGCTAAAAGAGGCCGTTTTTGATATAAATGGAGGAAAAGAGGCCGTTCTTCAGAAAAAAGAGGAAAAAGTCAAACAAGAAAAAACTGTTAGCGAATATACTCCGAGTGTGCCTAGCTTTGATTTCTCTCCAAAAACCGAGCAACACGTTGAAGAAAGTTTTTCTAACAATAATGTTTTCAGCGAGCCAAAGGCAGATGAGACCAGCCAAATCAAAAATGAAACGAGCCTAGCGGAAGCTAAGCGAACTAAAAGTTACGTTTCTAAGCCGATAGAACCTATTGTAACGGAAACCATTGAAAAAGAAACCATCCCTCAAGTGGCTACTTTTAAGCAAGAAGAAACAAAAGATAACGTCGAAACGTCAAATATAGAAGAACAATCAAATGAAGAGTCTACGCAAATAAACTATGCGGCCAATGACGAATCTGATTTTGAAAAGGAGGAAGAAGAAATGAAGCCAGCTAAAAATGAGTCCGTCCCAACAAGCCCTGCCTACGTCCAAGGGAAATTTATTGAAGTTCCTGAAGAAGAAAAAACCGAAGAAGTTCAACCAGAGCCAGTTAAAGAGCCTGAACCAGAAGATCCACTAAAGGGCATGCCAAAGGCTAAGGAACGCCCTGAATATCAACTTCCGCCAACCGAACTTTTAAGAACCGTCGAAAAAGATCCGCAAATCGAAGCAGAAAACATGGCTCAATGTGCGATAAGAATGGAAACAATTAACCAAGCCATTACCGCATTTGGAATTGGAGCTCAAGCTGTGTCTTTTACCATCGGACCTTCCGTAACTAGATACGACATTCAATTTAAACCAGGCGTTCGCGCTAGTTCCCTAAATGGTTATATATCGGATATTTGCCGTTCTTTAGGCGGCCTTAACGCTAGATATGAAGAGGTTATTATGGGTAAAACGACATCTGGTTTAGAAATTCCTAACGAAAAAGCCTCAACCGTTTCTTTCAAAGAATTAATTCAAGCAATGCCAACTGACCCAAAAAACAGCATGATGATTCCTTTTGGTGTCAATATTAGTGGCGAGAAAATGTTTGCCGATCTTTCAAAATTCCCACATATGCTTATTGCTGGCGGAACAGGTTCGGGAAAATCGGTTTATGCCAATAGCGTTTTAGCCACGCTTATTATGAGAAATAGACCAGAAGATCTTAAGTTAGTCCTTATCGATCCGAAAAAAGTTGAAATGTCTAAATACAAAGACATTCCTCATTTGCTTTGCCCAATCATCACCGAACCAAGCCAAGCTAAAGTCTGTCTTGATAAATTAGTTGATGAAATGGAAAGAAGATATAGCATATTTGCCATTACAGGAGCTAAGGATATCCGTACATTTAACACAAAATGTGCCCCAAAGGCAGGACTTGAACCAATGCCTTTCATTGTTACTTTCATCGATGAATACGCCAACCTTGTCGATTCAATTAAATCAGTTAGCGATCCAGTAGCTCAAATCGCCGCAAAAGCCCGTGCAGCAGGCATTCATTTGATCGTTGCCACACAAAGACCTGCGGTTAATGTCATTACCGGAAATATCAAGGCAAATCTTGATGTTCGTGTCGCTTTAAAGGTCAACGCTTCTCAAGATTCCCAAACCGTTTTAGGAAGAGGCGGAGCAGAACAATTAAACGGCAATGGCGATATGCTCGTTCAATGTTCTCTCATATCCAAAGGCGGCGATTTCATCCGTTGCCAAGGATGCTATTTGCAAGACGAAGAAATCGATGCTATCGTCGATTTCGTTAAAAGTCAGCAAAAAGTCTCTTATGACCCATATTTCTCAGATTTAGTAGATCATTCTCAGGATGCTAAAATAGCTGAAGAAACCGATAAAATGGAAAGAGCGGCACAAAGAGAACACGAAAAATCAGACCGCTATGAAATGATAAAGGCCGACATTATGTGTCAAGAATACACATCCATTTCGAAGATTCAAAGAAATTACGGCATGGGTTATCCAATGGCACAAAAGGTTTTCGCAAGACTCCAAGCTGAAGGAATCGTTGCTCAAGCAGAATCTCAATCGTCATCAAAAGGCGCCAAAGTTCTTGTCCATGATGATACAATGTATCGCAACGGAAGCGAAACTTTTTATGGAGACAATGATTGATTAAGAAAGGTCAATATAAATGAAAGACACTTACGTTAATGCGCGATTGGTCGAAAAGGACCTTATACGTTTTGTCGCGCTTTCTGATTTAAGCTTCGTGAACACGGATTTTTCTCTGATAATAGACGAAAAAACGCATCAAAAAATAAACATAACGAGACATGTTTCGACGCCAAATCACTCTTTTATTGAATTTAGACTCCCAAAAGCCCTCGAATTAGGCCATTCATATTTTATTTACGGTGCGTCGATAGGCAAATTTCCACTCGATGTTTCCGAAGCGACTACTTTCCCTTCATTTGATGAAGATTACTATTATGACGGAAAATTAGGAGCGATTTACGAAAAGAATCAAACTATTTGGAAAATATGGGCTCCTCTCGCCTCTAATGTTTCCTTGATTCTATTTGATGAGAACGGAGAATCAAAGAGATATTATGAAATGAAAAGAGAAGAAAAAGGTGTCTATTCTTTATCTTTAAATGGTGATTATAATCTTCGTAAATACCTTTATTCGGTTACGAATAATGAAATTGCATCCATATCTATTGACCCTTATGGCTTATCAAGTACGGCTAACGCAAAAGAATCAGTTGTAATCGATGAAAAAGGGCTAAAAAGAGATCTTAAGAAGAATCAATTGCCGAAGATTTCAAAGAATGAACAAGTCATTTATGAGGCTAATGTAAGGGATTTTACGATTGATCTTCGCTCATCGATCAAATTTAAGGGACTTTACAAAGGGCTGACTGAAAAAGGGGCTAGAACAAAAGGAAACAATCCTGCCGGCCTTGATTATCTCTCGTTCTTAGGGGTTACTCATCTCCAGCTTCAACCTTTAAATGATTTTGGCTCTGTTGATGAAACTAAGGGTTTTGAACAATATAATTGGGGGTATGATCCAATCCAATTTTTTACTCCTGAAGGATCATATTCGACAGATCCATTAAACCCTCTTTCAAGAATAAAAGAACTCCAGGAAATGATAGAAGCTATTCATCAAGCCGGAATAAGAGTCGTCTTAGATGTGGTTTTTAACCACGTTTATGAATATTTAACGACATCGTTTGAGAAAATCGTCCCTAATTATTGTTTTAGAAAAGATTATACCGGGAGAATGAGCAATTCGTCTGGGTGTGGAGATGATTTGGCTTCGGAAAAGCCGATGATTAGAAAACTTATCGTCGATTCATGCCTATTTTGGACCGATTTTTATCAAATAGACGGTTTAAGATTCGATTTAATGGGACTAATCGACGTTGAAACCATTAAAGAGGTTGAAAAAAAGACCAAGGCTTTAGATAAAGAATTTCTAATTTATGGCGAAGGCTGGGATATGTATATTCCTTCAAAAGCTCAAGGAACTAACATGAACAATGCATTTTTCGTTCCTAATGTCGGCTTTTTCAATGATTTTTTCAGAGAAAACGTTAAATCTTATTGTGCTGGCGATCTTTCGAAAAAAGATGCTTTTATATTTTCTTTCCTTGGCTCAAATCACAATTGGGGTTTCTTCAACTCCAAATTCGCGGATGCTAAACAATCGATAAATTACGTCGAATGCCATGATAACGCAACTTATTATGATTTTCTTACGAAGTATTTTTCTTATTCCGAAGAGGAAAAGATGGAAATAGCCAAATTCGCCCTTTCCTGCGTTATTTTTTCTTTCGGGCATCCTTTCCTCCATATGGGACAAGAAATAGCTCAATCGAAATTCATGAACGAGAACACTTATAACGCTGGAGATATATATAACAAATTGTCAGATAATCTTCTTGACGAACGCTTCGAAATGGCGCAATATTGTAGAGGGGCCATCTTAACAAGAAAAGAACTCAGTTTCTTCTCCGAAACCGATCCTCGTAAAATCGCAGAATTAATAGACTTCGAATTTTTCGATGATGGTATAAGGGTGAAAATTAATTATTCCCTGCATAACGGAGAAGATAAATATGATTTCCTTTTCAATCCCACCAATGACAGCCTCACTTATTCCTTTGATGAGGAAAAAGCCATCTTTTTCACGAGTGGCGGACCTCTAAAAGGAAAAAATATCTTAGCTGAAAACGTTTTAATCCCACGTCATTCTCTAATGATATTGAAATCTAAAAAATAATCCCAAAATAATAAAGTAATTTTAAAGGAGAAGAAACTATGATTTCCGCTGTTTTTGTCACGGGCAGATTGGGAGAGCAAATAACCCCTGTATCGCGATATGTTGAAGTTGACAGGGTTATTCCTGGACCTACTGGCCATTATGATGTCGATAAAATACCAGTTTTTACCTATGCTGGTGAAGGATGCTATTTCATGAAGGCCCCATCTGGCTCGTTCATTACGATTAAAGGCCATATTGAAACGGATAAAACATTAGGTATTATCGTAAAAATGGAACTTGAAGAAATTCTTCCGATGGGAAATAAAAAGAAAGCTTAACACCAAATGGTGAAAATATGCTTATAATACTTTGTATGTTAAAGTATTTAAGATTAATTTTCACGGCTGGCATAAGGATATTGTGGGACTTTTTGTTCTATATCAACCGTTATGCTCGTCATCCAGAGAAGTATCCTTTGGAAAAAAGATATAAAAAGATTCACGAATTATGTGTTTACGTTGTAGATTGCATGCGTCCGGATTTTAAGGTTAAAGGATTGGAACATATCCGTGAATTGGAAAAGGAAAATAAGGTTTTCCTAGCTGTTTGCAACCATCAATCTAACATGGATCCGATTGTGATGCTTTATTTTTGTGAGAAGCCAATTTCTTTTGTCGCAAAAAAGGAGACTTTGAAATTCCCGTTCGTTAACAAAGTTATCAAGGCTTTAGATGGTCTCTTTTTGGATCGTGACGATTTAAGACAAACCCTTAAATTGATGATTCAACTTTCAAAACGTTTTGAAAAAGGAGACCTTTCTTATTTAATTTTTCCAGAAGGAACGAGAAATAAGCAACTTGATGAAAAACTTTTGGGAGAATATAAGCCTGGCGCCCTTAAAGCGGCGAAAAAGTCTGGTGTTAAAATTCTTCCTGTAGCTTGCTGGGGCAATTTTAGATTGCTTGATAAGAAATATAATAAGAAAAGGACTCCGATTGAATATACTTTCTTCGAGCCACTTGATGATTGTTTCGTGAAAGAGAACGATACGGAGAAACTAACCGAGAAAATATACGATATGACTTTTAGCGAAGCAAAAGAATTTAAAGAAGAAGATGCTGAATTTTTCAAAAAAGGATATGAAAAAATCCCTCTTCGCAAAGGGATTTTAAGATAATTCATTTTCTTTAATCTAGGTTTCTTCTCAAACCTTTTGGATAATGATTTTTAGCAACGCCTTGTGTTACTTTAACATAACCTAGATTTTGCTTATCAAAACTCACGATATAAAAATTATCAGGTTTATCGAGGGTAAATGTATCGCCATGAATATAAGCCTTGGCCTCTTCATAATTAATCGGAACGGAATATGAAGGAGACAAGAAATGCGTTAAATGGTGATCTGGTATATAAATACTCCTCATTTCAAAAAGCTTAACGCCATAACGAAGAATATTAAGATGCGAAACATCAAAATGCTGACTCAGAGAATAAAATTTATTTCTCATCTCTTCATTTGAACGGTCTTGCAAATTATATTGTTCTATGAAAGTTTTATATCTTGTGTTAGTGACGATTTGTTTTTTCGTTTTAATCAATTCACCAGGTTTTTTAAAGAGACAGACGAATTGTCCTTCGCCCTCGAAGTGATTCGGATGAAGTCTAACCGCCTCTGGCAATTCTGGGGTTCTCACGAAAGAATCGTCATCAGGAAGATTGATCAATTCTATTTCTGGATGTGAGTTCTTAAAAGAAAGAATGGTGTTTTCGTCCTCTTCAAAAGAGAATGAACAAGTGCTATAAGCGATTGTGCCACCTTCTTTAAGCATTGAATATGCCAATTCTAACAATTCAAGTTGTTTTCTTGCGTTGCTTCTGACCTTTTCGTATTTCCAATCGGTTTTGGCTAATTTATTTTTGCGCATCATTGCTGAGCCTGAACATGGAGCGTCAACGATGATTTTATCGAAAGTATTGGCGAAATGAACGTGAGAAAAAACGAAATCATTAGATGTGACAATTATGTTTCCACGCCCCATTCTTTCAACGTTTTGTGACATAGCTTTGGCTCTTGGGTATGAGATATCGTTAGAAACGATAACGCCATTATCGTTCATGGCTAAAGAAGCTCCGATGCTTTTTCCGCCAGGAGCGGCGCAAATGTCTAAAACAACGTCGTCTTCCTCAGGCTTCAAAAAGTGGACAACCATCATCGCCGAAGCGTCCTCGATAGAAAAAACTCCATCATCATAAAGAAGATCTTTTCCAAATTCGTATTCCTCTTTGTCGTAATAATAAGCATGTTCAACAAATTTGTGCTTACGAACATGCGGGAAACGACTAACGAATTCTTCATCGCTCATTTTCTTTGTGTTAAGCAACAAACAATGAGTTACCTTACCTTTTTCGATGGATTCGATGAGACTGTCAGCTTCGTTTTCTTTTAAGTGTGTTATTAAATTCGTGCGAAAATCCATGTTTATATTATAATAAAAACAGTGAAATTATACTAGAGGTTTAGTTTTATGAGAATGGTTGATGTCATAGAAAAAAAGGTTGAAGGAAAGCAATTAACAAAAAATGAAATATCTTTTTTTGTCGAAGGATATACAAAAGGCGTAATTCCTGATTACCAAGCTAGTGCTTTGGCCATGGCTATTCTTTTTCAAGGAATGAATAAGGATGAGATTGCCTTTTTAACCGATTCAATGGAACATTCCGGAGAAGTTATCGACCTTTCTTCTATAAGCGGAGTGAAAGTAGATAAACATTCAACCGGCGGAGTTGGGGATAAAACCTCTCTCGCATTAGGACCCCTAGTCGCAGCTTGTGGCGCAAAAGTCGCTAAGATGTCCGGTAGAGGGCTAGGCCATACCGGAGGGACGCTGGATAAAATGGAGTCAGTCCCTGGAACAAATGTTTATCTCACAAACGAAGAATTCGTTAAACAAGTAAACGACATTGGAATTGCAATAATCGGTCAAACTTCGGAAATCGACCCTGCAGATAAAAAACTTTACGCCTTAAGAGATGTTACGGGAACGGTTCGCTCTATACCGCTAATTGCCTCTTCGATTATGTCGAAAAAACTCGCAAGTGGATCAAATACGATTTTGCTAGATGTTAAATTTGGCAGCGGTGCCTTCATGAAAACGATAGATGAAGCGAAGGAACTCGCTAAAACGATGGTTGAAATCGGCGATTCTTTACATCGTGACACAAGAGCCATAATTACCGATATGAATGAGCCTCTTGGCTTAGCTGTTGGCAATAATCTAGAAGTAATTGAAGCAATTAATACACTCAAAGGACGCGGACCTAAAGATTTCGTTGAACTCGTTAAATTTGCTGGTGCTGTGATGCTAAATCAAGCAAATATCGCAAAAGATTTCGAATCCGGCGAAAAAATGATTCAAGACGCCATTGATAACGGGAGCGGTTTTGAAAAGATGAAAGAACTCTTCAAAGCGCAAGGTGGGGATATTTCTTATCTCGAAAACCCAGAAAAATTCCCTGTTAGCAAATACATCATTCCTATCTATTCCGAAAAAGAGGGCTTTGTTTCCCTTATTGATTCTATGACAATTGGCATTTCAAGCATGCAGCTTGGTGGAGGAAGAGAAAAAATAGAAGATGTCATCGATATGTCGGCTGGCATTATTTTAGAGAAGAAATTTGGCGATTACGTGAAAAAAGGTGATGTATTAGCCTATGCCCACACGAACAAAGAAAACGTCGAAAACGTTCTTAAAAATATTCATGACGCCTTTATAATTTCTGCTGAAAAAGTTGAAATTAGTCCAATTGTAAGAGAGTATATTCACAAATGAGAATTTTAGTCCAAAGAGTTAAAAAAGCTTCCGTAAGAATAAATAATGAGCTTTATTCAAGCATAGGCAATGGTTTACTGCTTTTTGTAGGGTTCACAGAAGGCGATAACGAAGAGACCCTAATGAAAATGAGGGATAAAGTAACTAAATTACGCATCTTTCCCGATGAAAACGGAAAAACAAATCTTTCACTAGACAAGGTTAATGGCTCAATGCTTTCAGTTAGTCAATTCACTTTATACGGAGATATGAGCCAAGGAAATAGACCATCTTTTGTGGATTCTATGAAGCCAGAAGAAGCGAAAGTCCTCTTTGCTTTATGGAACAATTTATTAAGAGAAAAAATACCAGATCTTAAAACCGGTGTTTTTCAGGCAGATATGGAAGTTGAACTAATTAATGATGGACCTTTTACGATTTGGCTTGATAGCGGAGTTCTTTTTAAAAAATAAAGTTTAATTATGAAAAAAGTATTATTAGGATTATCTGGCGGAGTCGATTCAGCGATCGCCGCCTACAAATTAAAAGAGCAAGGATATGATGTTACCGGTGCTTTTATGCGAAACTGGGATGCCATGGCAAATGGCGATTATTTGGGAAATCCAACGATTAACGACAATCAATGTCCTCAGGAAAAGGATTACGATGATGCAAAAGCAGTCGCATCAAAGCTTAACATCCCTTTGCTTAGAATTGATTACGTAAAAGAATATTGGGATACCGTTTTTTCCTACTTTTTAGACGAATACAAAAAAGGAAGAACTCCAAATCCTGACGTTTTATGCAACAAAAACATTAAGTTTGGCCCTTTTTTGAAATATGCAAAAGAAAATGGCTTTGATTATATAGCCATGGGGCATTATGCCAAAAAAGTTGAAATGAACGGCCATACTTATCTTGCTAAGCCTTATGACTTAAACAAGGATCAAACATATTTTCTTTGCGAACTTTCCGAAGAGCAAATTTCTTCCTGCTTATTCCCGATGAATGACATAACGAAAGTTGAAGCAAGAGAGATTGCCGCAAAACTCGGACTTGATGAAGTTTCGAACAAACATGGCTCGACTGGCATTTGCTTTATTGGCGAAAGGCATTTCAAAGAATTCCTAAGAAATTATTTTCCAGCAACTAAAGGAAATATCGTTGATATTGAATCGGGACGCATTTTAGGGGAACATAGTGGGGTTCTTTATTACACATTAGGGCAAAGAAAAGGATTAGGAATCGGCGGAATTAAGGGCGAAGGCGAGGCCACTTGGTTTATTTGTAAAAAAGATGTCGAAAAAAACATTCTTTATGTGACCAAAGGTGATTCTTCTCTTTATTTAATGTCTGATGAATGTTTTATCAATAACGTTAATTGGATCGGGGAAAAACCAACAACCCCACTACATGTTCAAGTTAAATTCCGCTATCGTCAAAAGGACAATTCATGTAATTTAGTTTTTGAAGGTAATGAGATTCATTTGATTTATGATTCGCTTGTCGAAGCGGTTACTCCAGGGCAATTCGCCGTTTTCTATACTGATGAAGGCGTTCTTTTAGGAGGTGGAATTATCGATAGAACCTATCTAAAAGGAAAAAGACAAGATAAATAAAACTTAATATGAAAAATATTTACGAAAACAAAACAAAAATAAAAAACGGAAAGAAAAGCGTGCAACGAAGCATCTTTATTCCTCTAACTGCCGTTTTGGTTTTTTCTCTTAGTGGGTGCGATTTGTCTTTGGATAGGCTTTTCCCGTTTTCATCGGAAGAAAAAAGCTCTTCAAACAATAATTCTTCTTCAAACGATAACGAATCAAGCGTTTCATCGAATTCTTCGTCTGAATCCTCTGTCTCATCTGAATCATCGTCTTCTAGCGAAGAACTGGAAGAAAAATACGATGAAATATCTTTCTATTTCATTTCCGCAGGAAAGGAAAACGAATCTTTGTATAATGGCGATTCCATCTATATAAAGGCTGGTGAAAATGATATTTTGATTGACGCTGGACCTTCAGCCTCATCAGCAAGCAACATCAAAAACGTTATTGATAATCGTTGCGAAGATGGAAAACTCGAATATGTTATTGCCACTCATGCTCACGCTGACCACATTCCGGGGTTTTACGGAACGAGTTCGGCGCCTGGAATCTTTAAATCTTATGAAATCGGAACAATTATAGATTTTCCAAAAACTAATTCCACGACTGTGACTTACAGTAATTATTTGTCTGCTAGAGATGAAGCGGTGAGCAAGGGCGCCACACACTATACGGCATTAGATTGTTGGAATGAAAATAATGGAGCTAGCAAAACATATACGCTTGGCGAAGGGTTATCGATGGAAATTCTTTACCAAAAATATTACGGAAACTCTACATCTAATGAAAATAATTACAGTGTTTGCCTTCTTTTTAGCCAAGGTGAGAAAAAAATGCTCTTCACTGGCGATTTAGAAGATGATGGAATAACAAGCCTTATAGAGCGTAATAACATCGGGAAAGTTGATCTTTATAAAGGCGGCCATCATGGGTCTTTTAATGCCAACTCCGATTCTCTTCTTTCGGTTATTCAACCGGAAACCATTTGCACCTGTTGCGTAGCTGGTTCAACGCAATATACGGCAAAAGCCGACCATACAATGCCATATCAAGAAACAATCGACGTTTGGGCGAGATACACTGACGATGTTTATCTAACTAATTGGGCCACAAGCACTCAACCAAATACTGGGGGCGAATTAAACGGAACAATAAACGTCAATTATGCCAAGAGTGGTCTTAAAACAGTCGTTGGATCGAACAATTCCTTAAAACTAAAAGATACGGAATGGCTTAAGCAAAATCGTCGAATTCCTTCATTTTGGGAATGATTTAAATAAAATTCATTTTTATCATATACAATATTCGCCGCTATGAAAAAACGTTTTCCTTTTATAATCGCATCATTAATTACATTAACATCGGTGCTATCTTCTTGCACCTTCACTTTAAATTCATCTTCGAACGATAATACTTCTGAGGCTTCTTCGGAAATAGAATCGTCATCTGAAACGTCATCTACTGATACTTCGAACGAAGAATCATCAAGCAATAAATCAAGCGAGAATGACAAATCATCTTCATCCGAAGAAGTTCGAATTGAAACCGTTGAATATGAAGTAGTGCTAAATACAGTTGGCCCGGATGACGATGAGGCTAAAGCTTACAGAATTGTTCCTACGAAAGTAAAAGATGATGAATTCACGGTTTATAACGTTAAATATAACACTAGAGGGTATTTAGCTCATCCAACAACATTAACAATCAAAAAAAGCGATTATTGCTTAACTTATGAAACCGTTGCTTTGTATTACCAGGCTTTTAGACAAGTTCCTCCAAATTACGTCACAGATAAAAGCTTATCAGGCGATGATTTGCGTTATGTGAGCACTTATACATATGGTAGCTATACTGGCAGCAATTCTTATACGGAATCTTTAGGAGAATTCAACAATAGCAAAGGGGTTTATCTTGAACTTGATATAAAACTTTGGTCATATTCCCTTAAAAATAGGGGAAAGGGGAGAGTTGTAATTGTTGTTGATGGCATAAAAGATTACGGAAATGAGCCCGTTTGTTATTATACAAACGATCATTACTCTAATTTTTGGGAGTTTTATAATTACGCTTCAGGATGGGGACCATCTTTTAAAGGCGCGGGTTCAAAAACATCGCCAAGACAAGTCCCTCAAACCGTAACTCCAATCTATTGATGTTTTCTCTTTAACTTTTTTAGAAAGGCTTTTATAATTCTTAGGCAAGCTAAATCTCTTTATAGAGAGGGCCTCATGATGGAAAAGCCCAAGAGATACGCCACTTGCCTTGTTGTGAGCAATGTCACCGTTGATTCGCGTTAAGAATTAAATTAAGTCGCACCTTTGGTGAAGAAAGATGGTACCGCGTTATTCTTGGCGTTCTTTCTAGAAGGTGTTTTATTTTTGTTTAAGGAGTTTTTATGAAAGCTTTAAGTGGTCAACAAATAAGAGAAACGTGGATTCGTTTCTTTGAAAGCAAAGGACATCATTATTTGCCAGGAGTCAATCTCATTCCACACGATGATAAATCTCTTTTGTGGGTTAATGCAGGTGTTACTGGATTGAAAAAATATTTTGATGGTTCAGAAATCCCACCATCAAGAAGAATAGTCAACGTGCAGAAATCCATCCGTACTAACGATATTGAAAATGTTGGCCATACGGCTAGACATCACACTTTTTTCGAAATGCTCGGAAATTTCTCGATTGGCGATTATTTCCGCTCGGAGGTAATTCCGTGGGCTTTTGAAATCTTAACGGATGAGAAAAATGGCTTTGGCATGGATCCTAATAAGCTTTATATGACTTATAATCCATCCGATAAGGCTTCGTTTGAATTATGGCAAAAAGTAGGGGTCGATCCATCTCACCTTATTCCTTTGGAAGGGAATTATTGGCAAATTGGCGAAGGTCCTTGCGGTCCTAACACTGAGGTTTTCTATGATCGTGGCGAAAAATGGGACCCGGATCATCTTGGCGTAAAATTGCTTCAAGACGACATTGAAAACGACCGTTATATCGAAATTTGGGGAATAGTTTTCTCTCAATATAACGCTGTCAATGGAGTTCCTAGAGAAAAATACAAAGAACTTCCATCAAAAAATATCGATACTGGAGCAGGGTTAGAAAGAATCGCTTGTATTCTTCAAGAAACTCCAACGAATTTCGAGACTGATTTATTCATGCCAATAATCGAAAAATGTGAGGAACTATCAGGCGTTAAGTATGACGATGAACACAAAATGTCTTTCCGCGTCATTGCCGATCATGCTCGTTGTTTAACCTTCGCTTTAGGCGATGGAGCGACTTTTTCGAATTTAGGAAGAGGCTATGTTCTCCGCCGCATCATTCGTCGTGCTATGCGCTATGGTCAAAAAATCAATTTCCATGAGCCATTCATGTACAAATTAGTTCCTACTGTCATCAACAAATACAAAGATTTCTATCCTGAACTTCTTACAAAAGAAGAAGAGATCACAAAAATGATCAAAAACGAGGAAGAGAAATTTATAAAAACGCTTGATAAGGGCGAAGCTATCTTAAAAGAAAAATTACAAGGCGCGAAAGAATTATCAGGCAAAGACATATTCCTTCTTTATGATACATATGGCTTCCCGGCAGACTTAAGCAAGGAAATTGCCGCCGAAAAAGGCGTTGGATGCGATATGGATGGGTACGAGAAACTCATGGAAGAACAACGCGAGAGAGCAAGAAATGCCCGCGGCCAAATAGATTCGTTCCATAAGCAATCAAAAGATTTGATGGATTTCAAGACTCCTTCTGATTTCTTATACGATTCTTATTCTGCAACGAGCAAGATTATCGGTATTTTCGTTGACGGGAATAAAGTTGACTCTCTTGAGGAAGAAGGAGACGTAATATTCGAAAAAACTCCATTTTATGCGGAAATGGGCGGACAAGTTTCCGACAAAGGAAAACTTTCTGGGAATAACGTATCTGGATTAATCGACAACGTTTCAAAGGCACCTAATGGACAACATTTGCATCATGTCACTCTTCAATACGGGAAGATTTCTCTTGGCGATGAAGTAACGATAACCTTGGATATCGAAAGAAGAAAATTAATTGAGAGAAATCACTCTGCCACGCACCTTATGCACTCCGCTCTTACGAACGTTTTAGGAAAACACGTTAAGCAGATGGGATCTTATGTCGATGAAAAGTACCTTCGTTTTGACTATGAAACGGATCATAAACTCTCAGGCGATGAAATAAAGAAAATTGAAGATGAGGTTAACGCAAAAATCTCCGAAGGCATCGAAGAAATAACTGAAATCCTTCCAATAGAAGAAGCCAAGAAGCTTGGTGCCGAGATGGAATTCTCTGAAAAATATGGCAAAACGGTACGTGTCGTCGAATTCTCCGACTATAGCAAGGAATTCTGCGGCGGAACACACGTTAAAAATACCTCGGAAATCGGTTTATTCGTAATTCAAAGCGATGATGCATTGTCTTCAGGAACAAGAAGAATTCAGGCTTTAACTAGTTTAGAGGCCATATCCTATCTATCAAAGAAAAAAGCTGTTTTATCCGCAACGGAGTCTATTTTAAATTCCAATGATGTCGATTTCACCAATAGACTCACTTCGTTGATTACTGAAATGGCATCTTTGAAAAAGGAACTTTCTGAGGCGAAGGAGAAATTAGCCGGTTTGGAAGCGAAAAACGCTTCATTCGAAGACCTTAACGGAATTTCATTCTTGGCTATGGTCAAAGAAGGGAGCCAAAGGGAAGAATTGCTCACTCTTGGGGATTCCTTAAAATCAAATAAGAAAGATTACGCAATAATTTTAATTGGCGGAAACGAAGGAAAGATGCCTATTACCGTTTTCTTGGGCGGAAAAGCTCTTAACAAAGCAAAAGCCGGCGACATTCTTAAGAAGGTATCCGCCATTTTAGGCGGATCTGGCGGCGGTAGACCTGATATGGCTTCAGGACAAGTCAAGACCAAAAAAGGTTTTGAAAAGGCCATTGAAGAAATCAAAAATATCTTTTAAGGAGATTTTTATGCTAGAAATAAAGGACAATACCATTATTATCACTAAAGAAGACGGAACTAGCGAGGAATGGAAAATATATTTCTATTATCATGTCGATGAAAGAAACAAGACATTCTATTTCATTTATAAAGAAGAAGATCCAGATTCTTTGATCGTCATGTCTTCAAAAGATGGCGAAACTCTTGAAGAAGTAAGCGAAGAAGAATACGAAGAAGCCTCTGAAATGCTTGAAATGTACGAAAATGACCCAAAAATCGCCTCGATAAAATAGTTTGTTTTGCATTAAACGATTTATTGACTATAATCTTATAGGTTATTTAAGGAGAAAATAATGAAAGACGAGAACAAAATAATATATACAAAAGAAAAATATGAGGCCATGAAAGCCGAATTAGCTGATTTAGAGAACGTTCAACAACCAGCTAACCTTGAAGCTCTTGAATCAGCAAGATCCCAAGGCGACTTGTCGGAAAATGCCGATTATGATGCCGCAAGAAAAAGACAAAGCGAAATCGAAGGAAGAATCGCTGAACTTAAAAACCGCCTTGAAAACGGCGTAGTTGCCGATAACAAAGGCAATAAAACCATCGGTATCACCGATTATGTAACGTTTAAAAACCTTTCCAATGGCCAAATAATTGATGCTCAGGTTGTTTCTGGCGATGAATCCGATGTTTTAGTTACTCCAATCAAGATATCCGCTAACTCACCAGTTGGCAAAGTTTTGATTGGCAAAGCTCCTTCTGATGAACACTTGCTTGTTGAAACCGCAACGCCTTACGAAATCGAAATCCTCTCATTCAAACACGCCTAATTATAAAGAAAATAAATGGAGTTCCTGAAAAAAGGAACTCTTTTTTTGTCCTTTTTTCTGATTCCCCGTCTTTATATAGGTGAGGAGGATAAATTATGTTCAAAACGATTATTGTGATTATTTCAGTTACGGTTATTACTTTGATTGCATTAGCTATTGTTGATAACTTTGCTAATAACCTAGGTACCCAAAATAACACTTCGCAATCCTATTCTTATGATGAACAAGAAGGGCTTGAGGTGACTATTTCTGGAGAAATATCCCATGAAGGAACTTATTTGGTTGCAGACGGTTCAAGTTTAAGTGATTTGATTGAGGCTGCTGGCGGAGTTAATGGCAACGCAGACCCAAAGGCGTATAATCTTGATTTAAATCTTGAAAATGGCTGGGAATTTTATATTGCTCCATTGTTTGATAATTCGAACACTTGCAGTGCCGATCCCATCGAGAAAAAATGCATTAACACCGCAAGTGCTGAGCAATTAAAGACTTTAACGTGTTTTTCTTCAACTGTATCAAACAATATAGTTACTTACAGAGAAGAAAACGGTGACTTTAAACGTTTAGAAGAAATCAAAAACGTTTCTGGCATTGGTCCTGCAACATGGGAGAAGTGCAAAAAGTACATAACTTTAAAGGAATAAGCAAGGAAACTTTCATTCTTTATTTATTCCTCGGCCTACTTATTGGGCTAATAAGTGGTTTCCTAATTTGTTCTTTGAAAATTTTATATTCCTGTTTAATTCTCGTTATTGTCACGTATTTTGCGTGGAAAAAAGGAAGGAGATTTCTTTTCTTGTTTATCGCAGCGTTTCTTCTTTCTTTTATGATTTCTTTGTTCTTAAATTTGCTTCCTGCTAGAAGTGGTTATATCAAAGGAAGCGGCATTATAATATCTTCTAAATCAAATTATTATATTTTGCTTATAGGTTTCAAGAGATATTATGTTTACGAAAAAGACTGTGTTAAAGAATTTGGCGATATAATTCAAATAAAAGGTTATGTTGCAAAATGTTCTTTTACCGAATATGAATCGCGTTTTTCCTTTAATAGCTACCTCGAATTAAAAGGTGTTAAAAATTCCATATCCGTCAACGATTTTTCCTTTGTTTTCAAGAATCCAGTAAGGTTAAGGGAGAGGGAATCAAATTTTTTAGGCCATTTCGATTCGCTTACCGCTGGAACGATTGATATGATTGTTTTTTCAAGAAAGGATTTTTCGAATTCAAATGTCGTTCTTGCCTCAAGCATAGGATGTTTGAATATTTTAAGCGGAAGCGGAATGCTTTTTGGTGGTGCGTTAAGAGCGCTTGAAAAGCTCTTTTCGTATAAATTTGACGAAAAGAAAACGAAAGTTATTACCTTTATTTTTGGAATAATGCTATTTGTTTTCTTTTTGGGAAAGGCCGGCGTATATAGAATATTATTGCTAAAAGTCATCGAAATTGCAGAATTGCTTGCAAAAGGAAAAAGAGAGAATCGTCTCTTTAACATTTCCTTAAGTGGGATTATCTTGCTTGCTTTAAACCCATATTTTGCACTGAACTCTGGATTTTTGATTGGCTATGGACTCTCGTTTTTTCTAATATTCGCCGGCTCTTATTTTTCAAAGATGAAGAAAAGGAAGAGAAGATTCATGAATTTTATTTTGCTGAATATTTTCCTGTTTCCTTTATTTAACATTAACGGTGATCTAATCATGCTCGCGCCATTGTTTAGTTTTCTTCTTTTGCCTTTTGTTTATTCTTTTTCCCTCCTTACTTTAATTTCTTTCGTCTCTGTTCCATTTGTTAATTTGTTAAAACAATTTTCTTTATTTTTGAATGATTATTTAACGATT
>CAVIJE010000021.1:0-27324 GCA_963643355.1 Sodaliphilus sp.
AACGGTTGCACATTTTTCAATTAAATTATGTGTAACTCATGCACATTTTTCAATTTGGATGGATTTTTGAATATAAGAAAAGGATGCCAGATGGCATCCAAATAAGTGGTGAGGCGTTATGCTGCAGCTTTTTCCTTTGGCGCTTTCATAAGATCAACGATGAATTGAACTTCACTTGCAACATCTAATCTTGGGAAGAGTTGTTCTCCCTTACTGACATTGACCGCACCTAAGGAACCGAACTTTGTTGCAGTCTCGTAGTTTCTCATATGTTGAGGAACGCCGAGTTGATCAAAGAGTTTTTCGCTCTTAGTGACAAGGATTGGTGACATTAAGGTTCCAGCTAAGAAAATGGCATTTGCTAAATGAGACATGCATGAGGCAAGTTCGTCTTTCTTTGCTGGGTCTTTTGCTAAAGCCCAAGGAGCACTGTCTTCAATATATTTATTGGCAGCTGAAACTAAATCCATGACAGACGTGTATGCTTCAGTGACCTTCAAATCATCAGAGAGAATCTCATACGATTTGATTGTTTTTTCTGCTACATCCTTTAAATTTGCATCTAAAGCGTTTAATTCACCTTTATATTCTGGGATTCTTCCATCGAAATATTTGATGATCATTGAAACGGTGCGGTTAAGGAGGTTTCCAAAGCTATTTGCTAAATCAACATTCAAGCGATCGACAAATTGCTCAGGGGTGAATTGTCCGTCTTGTCCGAAGACGATTTCTCTTGCAAGGTAATATCTAACTGCGTCAACGCCATATCTTTCTACGAGTGGTGGGACAGGAATGGCATTGCCTTTTGATTTAGACATCTTTCCGTCTTTCATCATCATTAAGCCATGGACGAAGACTCTTGATGGCTGACGGAGATTTAATGCCTTAAGGAACATTGGCCAGTATATTGTGTGGAAACGGGTGATATCCGCGCCAATAAGGTGAACGATTTCTGTATTTTCATCCATCCAATAATTTTGGAATTTGGAATCATCTTCTTGGAGGTATCCTAAAGCGGTGATGTAGTTTGTAAGAGCATCTAACCAAACATATATGACGTGTCCTGGTGCTTCATTTACAGGAATACCCCAATCGAATGTCGTTCTTGTGACGCATAAATCCATTAAGCCAGGTTTGATGAAGTTATTAACCATTTCGGCTTTTCTTCCGACTGGTGTAATGAATTCAGGGTTTGAATCATAAAGATTTGTTATGTCATTGACGTATTTGCCACATCTGAAGAAATATGATGGTTCTTCCTTTTGCACTACTGGACGGTGGCATTCAGGGCAAAGTTTTTCTTCGCCAACTTGTGTTTCGGTCCAGAATGTTTCTTCGTGAACACAATACCAACCTTTATATGCCGAAAGATAGACGTCATCATTTTCAACAAACTTTGAGAAGATTTTCTTAACCGTTTCAACGTGACGTGGTTGGGTGGTTCTGATGAAATCGTCGTTAGAAATATGCATCGTTTCCCATAAAGAAGTGAATTTTGTTGCAATTTTATCAACGAATTCTTGTGGAGAAACGCCAGCTGCGGCAGCATTCTCTTGAATCTTTTCTCCGTGTTCATCTAATCCTGTGAGGAAATATGTGTCAAAACCTCTTAATCTTTTGCCTCTAGCAATGATATCCGCCATTGTCGTGCAATAGGCGTGTCCTAAATGCGGCGAGGCACTTGGATAATAAATAGGTGTCGTAATATAGAATTTTTTGCTCATGGCTAATGAAACCCTCCTTGCAAATATCTTTATGATTTTATCACATAAAGCATTTATAGTTTAGTCATTAATGTAAAGATAAGAGGATAAAAAAACGGCATGATTTTCACATGCCGAATTTTAAGAATTAATCTTCGTGATGATGAGTGTCGCTTGGGCCGGTTGTAATGGCTGTATCGCGATAATCGCCAAGCATCTTTGATCTTGTTGGGTGACGGAGTCTACGAATTGCCTTAGCCTCGATTTGACGGATACGTTCACGGGTGAGGTTGAATTGTTTTCCAACTTCCTCAAGCGTTCTCATACGTCCATCATCAAGACCATAACGGAGACGGATGATTTCTTCTTCACGGCTATTTAAGCATTCAGCCATGGCTTGATAAAGTCTTTCTTTTAAGAGGGCTTTTGAGGCATATTCGCTTGGTGATAATTCTGAATCATCACGAACGAAGTCTCCAAGCTTGGAATCGTCTTCTTCACCGATTGGGGTATCTAAGGATACTGGTTCAAGAGCAATACGTTGAACATCTCTGATTTGAGCTGGGCTTAATTCTCCATTCATCTCAGCAGAGATTTCTTCAGGTGTTGGGTCTCTGCCATATTTCTGAACGAGGGTTCTTTGAACTCTAGTCATTTTGTTGATTGTTTCAACCATATGGACAGGGATACGGATTGTTCTTGCTTGGTCGGCGATGGCTCTTGTGATAGCTTGTCTAATCCACCATGTAGCGTAAGTGGAGAATTTGAAGCCTTTCGTATAATCGAATTTTTCGACTGCCTTAAGCAAACCTTGGTTTCCTTCTTGGATTAAATCAAGGAATGGCATTCCACGGCCAAGATATTTCTTGGCGATGGCAATGACAAGACGGAGGTTGCTATTAACAAGGTTGTCTCTTCCTTCGTTTCCATCAGCGATAGCAAATTTCAAACGCTTGATTTCTGCTTGGTCACCTTTTTCAAGGGCGGCTGGTAGGAGTTTCTTTGCTTCTTCGCCATCAGCGACTGCTTTAGCGTAGCGTTGTTCTTCTTCGACCGTTAAAAGTTTGTATTTGCCGATGTCCTTAAGATACATCTTGACGGAATCGTTAACTTTAACGTCACCGGATTGGGCATTTAAGAAATCTGCGTCGATATCTTCTTCTTCGATTGCTTCGTCTTCTTCCCCTTCTTGAAGAAGCTGATCTTCGGTTGGATCGGCATCTTCTTGCTCATCGTTTGTGACGATTTTGATATCGTGTTGGATGAAGTAATCCATTAATTCTTGAATATCTTCATCTTCAAGGGCAAGACGTTGTTTGTCGATGTAATCGTAAATTTCTTGTTGGCTGAGGGTGCCGGTTTCTTTTGCTCTTTCAAGGAATTCAGCTTTTAAGGCTTCCATACCGGCAACTTCCTTGTGATCAAATTCTTCGTCTTCTGCTGGATCGAAGATAGGTTCTTCTTGAAGATCTAATTCCTCTTCATTAACCTCTTTTTTCTTGGTTGTTTTTGTTTTTGGTTTTGTTGTTTTAGTTACTTTTTTTGCCATACTAACATATGGTAACATTATTTTACAAATAATGCAAATTAAATTGACTAAATTAGAAGGAGTTGTTAATTTTGATAGCTATGCTTTTACTATAAGCATTCTAAAAATATCCAAAAATCGCAAAATCGTCGGTAAAACCCGCCTAAATTTTTAAATAAAGGGGAAAACCATGGTAAAAGAGATGTTGTTCATTAATTAATTAAGTTAGTTAAAAAATCTTTATATGACGTATTTTTAATGTTACAATCATTAAGACATGTCCCCACTTGTTATAACTTTAATTACCGTTTTTTCTATTTTAGGGTTTTTGATTATCCTTTATTTTATTTTGTCTTACGCCTTGGCTTTTTATCTCACCCACCCAAAAAGATTTAGCAAGGAATTCACTCATAAAGTGGACGTAGACAAAGGATTGATTCCTTCTGATATGTCTTATATGAAGAGGGAAGAGATTGAAATTGAAATGGATGATGGATCTTTGATTCATGGCGATATTTCCGAAAAGGAAAATGCTCGAGGAATCATGATTATCGCTCATGGCTATACATGGAATAGAGAAGGCTCCCTTAAATATGCCCAATTCTTTTACAAGAATGGTTTTTCAACTCTTATATATGACGAAAGAGGGCATGGCGAGAATACAAGCACGTTTACTACGATGGGTTTTAAAGAAGGAAAGGATATAGTGAATATCGTTAATTATTGCCGCAAAAGATATGGGAAAGATATTCCTATTGGCCTTCATGGTGAATCGATGGGCGGGGCGAGCGTTTTAGAGGCAATGCAATATTCACCAGAAGTAGATTTCGTAATCGATGATTGCGGATATTCTTCTTTAAGAAAACTTCTTTTGCACAAGATGAAACAAGCACATATTCCTTCAATTTTCATACATGGGTCTAATCTAATGCTGAAATTGCTTTGTGGTTTCTCGATGGATGATGTCATCCCGATGGAAGAGGTGAAGAAAAGCAACATCCCTCTTCTTATTATTCATGGAGAGAATGACAATTTCGTTCCAACGGAAGAAGGAAAAGAAATATTTGAGGCAAGAAAAGAAAATAGCGAAATCCATCTAATTCCTATGGCAGATCATGCCCAATCTTATCAGGTGAACCCTCAAGCGTATGAAGAGATATGCATGAGTTTCATAAATAACATTCTTCGGAGGTAATATCATATGGAAGAAGAAAAAGTAAAGACCTCGAGTGCGGTATGGCTTGGGGCGGCAAATGCTGGCACGGGGTTACTGTGTGCTTTTGCAGAAGGTGCTGCATTCCAATATTTGTTTGTTAACAAACTCGGTTTGGATGAAAAACTCAACATGATCGTTTGGATCATCTTTGGCATTTGGAATGCTATAAATGATCCAATATATGGATTCTTGGCCGATAGGACTCATTCGAAGCTTGGGCGAAGAATTCCCTGGATTAGGTATGGCGCGCCAATAATGGCGGTCATATATGCCTTGATGTGGCTTCCGGCTTTAGAAGGTAATGGTGTTGCTCAATGGCTTCTTTTCTTGCAGGAATTAGTCGGATTATTCCTCTATGATCTCCTTTATACTGCTATTGCTTCCGCAATATACGTTATGCCTTATGAGATGGCGGTAACCAATAAAGCAAGAAACAAGATATTCCTATTTAATATTCTTTTCTCACTTATCAATTTTGGTGCGCCAATGATTCTAAATTCTCAATTAGACAAACTCATTGAGCATAATGCCAATATCTTCCCTCTTATAATGGCTGGTATGGGCTTAGTATGTGGGGCAATCGTTTTTATTTCTACTTTCTTCTATAAGGAAAACGGTTATATTGTTGAAGAGGCTCAGCCTAAATTCTTTGAAGGCCTTAAGATGTGCCTTAAGAACAAGTCTTTCTTATTATTCGAAGTTGTTTCCTGGACTGTTATTTTTGCTCAAAACGCGTTAATGGTTGGCTTAACCTATGTTTCAGGCATGTGGGCAATTGATGGAGCGCCAAACGGCTGGATCGGAGGCAATTCCATCATGGTTTTATATGGTGCTTTGATTGTTGGAGTTATTCTTGGAATCATCTTCTTCAATTTCACGAGAAATAAATTTGGTTTACGTGTGGAAATGTTGATTCTTACAGGATGCATGGGAAGTGGATGCTTACTAGGCGCCTTCTTAGGACAATATTTCATTGTTTGCGTTTTGACTTTCTTCTTATGTGGCATTGGCTTAGCTGGTGGGCTTTACCTAGTTCCAATGGTTAATGGCGACGTTATTGACAAAGATGAAGCGGATAACGGGACAAGAAGAGAAGGAGTTTACGCTGGTATTAACTCTTTAATCACTAAGCCTGCCGGATCAATTGCAACTGCTTTATTCCCTTTGATGATTGCAACCTTCTTCGGCTTCAATAAAGATTTAAAAACAACCATCACCAATGATGCAGGACAAATTGTCGAAGTCATCAACTATGCTGAACAATCTATGCAAGCTAAGAATGGCTTATTCGTTTGCTGGTTCTTGATCACTGGCATCTTGCTTGTTCTTTCTTTTATTGCCATGTGGTTCTATCCATTACATGGAAAAGAATGGGACGCTAAGAAGAAAGAATTATCTGAACAACATTTGATTAAACAAAAAGAATTTGAAGAAAAAATGTTAGCGAAGATTCAAAACGAAAAAGAAAATAAACAATAAACAAGAAAAGGCATGTGAATGTAATTCTAATACACGCATGCCTTATTTTTTGCTTTTAAGTATGAAAAAAGCTCTCATTTCGAGAGCTAATAAACAACCTTCTATTCGATTATTTCTTGTTGGCTTTTTCAAGTTTCTTGTTGAACTTGTCGATACGGCCGTCGGTTGTAACTGATCTTTGTTTGCCAGTGTAGAATGGGTGGCAGTTGGAGCAGGTTTCAACTTTGATTTCTTCGCCCATTGTTGAGCCGGATTCGAATGTTGCACCACAGCTGATGCAGGTAACCTTACAATGATGGTAGGTTGGATGGATGTCTTTTTTCATTTTAATTACTCCTTTCGCCTAGTTACGCAAATTGATAACTAAGAGAGATACTGCAATATGTTATTAAATAATTTTCATTGATACAAGAAAAATGTTTCAAATGGTTGAAAATTGCAAATTTAAGTCCAAATTTATTAAATTTGAGTAATTATTATTAGATGCTATAATAATGGAACGATAAGGGGAGGATTTACTTATTCGAAAATTAATGCACTAAATAACAAAGATAATAAGAAGTAATTATTAATAATTAATCGAAAGGGAATTTTATATATTTTATGAAAAAGAAAAAAATGTTTATAGCATGCGTTTCTAGCGTTGCCATACTCGCTCTTGGCGCTTGCCAACCTGAGCATAAGTCTTCAAATGATGACAGTGCTTCATCATCAAGCGATAGCAAAGTCATTGATGCAAAAGTTGCTTCCATCGAAATAGTTGAAGATAGTATCAAGAGTGCTTACTCCGTTGGCGATAAGGTTTCTTATGCTAATTTAGCTATCAACACCTTAGACGCATCTAAAAATAAGATCGCTACATTGAAAGCATCTGAAAACGCTACTGCTATCACCTATACAAATATTGATACAAGTGAAGCTACTGCTGGTAAGACATTCACGGTTACTTATAAGACTGGCACTGAAACTTTTAGTGCTGAAATGACATATACAGTTAAAGAAATTGAATATGAATTAACAAACTGGATGCCAAATAAGTCTTATACCGATACAAAAGAAACGGTCACAAACACTAAAATGTCCACTTCTGAAGATTCACCTGAAAGTGGCTTCATGAATAAGGGCGAATACAATGTCGGTAACGAAAATAGTGTCGATTTGTTACCAATCATGACTGCTATCAATCCTGATAACCCATTAGATACAAAAATTATTGATACCATTCCATCAAACGTTACAGTCGAACTTCTCAATAGCACAGATACTCCAATTAACATGGAAGACTATCTTGAGAATGTCTCTGGATTGAAAACAAAAGGAATTCTTAAATTTAAGGATAACGTTACCGGACGTTTTTCAATTCGTATGACTTCTCCTGATCAAGAGAATCCAATTAAGTATGTTATGACAGTCGTCAATGCATATAACGTTACTTCAGCAAAAGATTGCTTTGCCATTGATACTGCCTCTGGAGATTTCTACGGTGCTGATTCTGAAAAGATGAGAGCCTGGAAAGAAAAAGAAGGAATCCCATATACAAGCGGTTTAGTTTTCCAAAAAGATGTCACCTTCAACAAATCAGACTTACCAGATTTCTATTTCTGGGGAGATGATGCGACATCCGATAACGTAAAAGGAAGCTATAAAGATTGGCAAGGTTTATTTGATTACACCTTTAGCGAAGAAGGAACAGTTACCATTTACGGTAACAACCATCGTTTAATGCTTAATGATGCAGCCGACGATCCTAACGCATTCCCATTAATTGTTACCGATTCTCAAAATGGCGAAACCCAAGAGGCAAATAAGCCAATTTCTACACACGCTTCAATCTTCTATATTCATGATGGCGAAGGAATTGATCCAAGTAAATGTGTTTTCTCCATTCAAAACCTTGAATTCTCTGGCAATAATGGCGTTTCCGCAGAATCAACCATTACCACTGGCGGACCAATGTTCTTAAAGTCAAAGACAAGTGCTGAACTTAAATATGTCAACATCAATAAAACATACATGGCTGCCATGCTTGATAACTGGACAAGCGATGGATTCCATTATTCAACAATTGATATTGAGGGATGCCGTTTCCGTGATTTAGCCAATTCCGCTGTCTATATTTATAAGAACGGAACAGCCAATATCTCTAGATCTGACTTAATGACCACAGGTGGACCATTGATTTTCTTGAATCCATACACAGAAAAACTTCCTACCTATAATGATGATCCTAGCGCTTATGCTGATGCCATAAGTAAACTTGTTTATACCAATGTCAACATTGATAACTTCTCTTTCTTATCTAATTTCACAGAAGGAAAGGGCGGATGGTTTGCTGCTTATAGTGGTGCTGAAGCATATGCAGGAAACATCAAGAACATGGCTAAAATCACTTCAAGTCAATTCCAAATGGATTTCTTGAAAACTGATAAGGCCACAAACGTCGACAAGTTTGATTTCACCGCTTTCGTTTTACCAACATCAAGTGGTGAAGGTCTTGGCTTAGACACAAATAATGGTGGTATTAACGCTAATATCAAAATCAACGATCAATTAGTTTATTCCACCCTTGATGGTGCTAGCAGGATAGCAAACGCTTATGATTTATATAAGACCGCACTTGAGACTGGCGATCAAACCATCATCCAACAAATGGGATTAACCTATGTCAATGAACTTTCACAAACAGATTTTGGCAATGGACTTACTTTTGCTGCTCAACCTCAAGCAACAACCTTTAAGAAATATGATTCCAATGGCGTTGCCCATTATGGTCTCGTAAATAGCGATGGAACAAATTATTGGATTGAAAATACCCAATATACCATCCTAAAGAGCATGGGATATGATGATGCAACTCTTAGCGCTCTTGGCATTGAAAAACTTGTTGGCGATTCATTTAAGAAAGAAGGCTATATCAGCGCTTCAATAAATTCCGTCACAATGGCGGGTTCTCCAACCGAACTCAATAAGTTTGAAGGCGTTTGCAACTATGGTCTTGTTTTAGGTAACTATCACAAAGTTAGCTAATACGTGTATCAATATTTGATAATATTTTTATGATTTTGAAAGAGAGAAGGCGTGAAATAATAACTGCTTTAACGACGCTTAGCGCCTTCTTTCTTGCTTTAATTTTATGCTTATGCTTACCTGGGTATAACGGGTATTCATGGGCTTTTTTAAGTTTTGGAGTAAGCTTAGTTTTGCTTTTTGTTTCCTTCATTTTACTGAAGAGATTCATCAAGGATAGGCCTGCTAGAAGTTTCAAATGGTCTTTCTTAACTAACCTTAGTGCAAAACTTGCAACAAAAGAAAATCGATTCAAATTCTACTTAAGTTGTTCTACGGTAGTTTTATTTGCAATATTCTTTGCTAGATTTTATTTCTTTAAAGATACTGCGTCATATTCCGTTGATGGAGTTTCCTATTACTATAAATTTTATGATTATCTTCAATTGCAAAGTTATTTGATTTGCGATCGTCTTAATTCACTTGTTACCTTCTCGCATGTTGAAAGAAGTTTTGCGGCTATTTTCAATGATATGTGGATTGCTTTGATAATTCTTTCTATTGCATCCTCTATTTATGTTGGTGAAAATTCTACAAGAATTAGACGTTATATTGGCTCGCCAATTGCTTTCCTTGTTACCATTGCCTCTCCACTAGTTATTCGTGGCATTGTTGGTGATGACGGAACAAACTATCGCGTGATTTTAATGGGGATTGAGCTAGGATTTATTGATTTTTACTATTTTTCATCATACCTTGAAAAAGAAACTTTTAAATGCAACAAAAAACAAATTATCACCCTTATTTCCTTATTTGTTCCTTTCTTGCTTTCTTCGATGAGTGCTTATACGATTTCAAATGTTTTAGGCCCGACCGTGTTTTCTTTAGGGAACCCACATGAGTTAAAGAATTTATCTCATCGATTCCTCGTTTATTTTGCTTTTATATTGCCAATCCTTTATTACGTTATTCTTTCTCCATTAAGCGAAAAAGAAAAAAGAGCTGCTTTGGTACAGATATCTTTAGGAACATTATTCGGTTATATATCCGTTAATCGTTTTGATATTTGGACCGATTTAACAACGTGGCCGTTACATCTTTGCAATACTGCTATGTATACGATGCCATTAACGTTGTTATTTAAGAATTATGGTCTTTATTATTTCACTTTCTTTATCAATGTCCTTGGCGCTTTCTTTGCTTTAACAATGCCAAATTATTCTTCTTCCTTGCCTTTCCTTTCTTCGCAGATCATGGAATTCTATATCAATCACTGGCACGCTTTCTTTATGCCTGTGCTTATTGTTCTTCTTGGCGTTTATAAGCGACCGAAAATCAAATATTTTATCTACTCTCAAATCGGTTTCTTTGTCTATTTCGCTTTCGTGATGTTTGTTAATACAGTATTAACGGCTCATGGCAAGACAAGCGATTTCTTCTTTATCAATTCTGACTTTATCGCGGATAAGCTTGGGCAATGGGCAAAAGACTTATTTAATTCGACCATCTCTTTTGATATTGGCGAATACACATATGTCATCCACCTTAGTTACGATATTTCTTACTATCTTGTTTATGTTTTATTGGCTTTTGGAATGTGGTTCATATATGAATTATTATTCCGTATCGTTGATGAACGTGACTTGCTTATATATGCAAAAAAGAATTCAATTAGCAGACATCAAGCTTATTTATTATTTCAAGCACAAGGAGGTCTCCCAATGTCCAAGAATCAAATCAGTTTAAATATCTCTCATCTAGCGAAGAAATATCATGGTGCGGAAAAGAATACGATCAATGATTTCTCTATCAATCTCACTGGCGGAAAGATTTATGGCTTCTTAGGGAAGAACGGTGCTGGAAAATCAACGATTATCAAATCTATAGTTGGCATACACGGCTTTGAAAGCGGATATATCAGCGCATGTGGATATGATGTTATAGAAAATCCTTTAGAAGCTAAGAAAGTTATTGGCTATGTGCCTGATAACTACGCTTTATATGAGAATTTAACTGGTAGACAATATATTAACTACATTGCGGACTTATATAACGTTTCTAAAGAAGATCGCCAAAAACGTGAAGAGGATTTAGTTAAGCGTATCGAAATGACTGATAGATATGATAAGCCGATGAAGACTTATTCACACGGCATGAAACAGAAAATAACAATTATTGCCGCACTTATCCATGAGCCTAAGATTTGGATTCTTGATGAGCCTATGACAGGCTTAGATCCTAATTCAATCTATCAAATCAAAGAATGTATGAAAGAACACGCTAAGAAAGGCAATATTGTTTTCTTCTCTAGCCATATTATCGATGTTGTTAAGAATCTTTGCGATGAAGTAATTATCATCAAGCATGGTGATTTAGTTAAAGACATTGATTTAAACGCTCGCCCAGAAGAAAGAGAGAGCCTTGAGAAGACTTTCTTGCTTTTGACTAGCGATAATAAAGAAGAAGCCGATACTTTAATCAAAGAAGAGGAAAATGGACAAGTCATATGAGTGATATCGCAAGAAAAGACAATATTTCCATTAAAGACATATTCCATGTTAATTGGAAGGCTTTTCGCGTGCTTATTTCCATGTTATTGGCTAACTCTTTGTCGATGGATTGGAAGAAGAACAAGAAGAAATCAATTATCAATATAATGCTAAAAATCATTACATTCGCGGCATGCGTTGGTTTATCTTACGTCTTTTTCTATTTCTGCAAATCGCTAAATATTTTCTCTTTGTTGCCATATATTCCTATGGCCGTTCCATCTGCAATAATCAATGTAATGCTTATTTTTTCTTTCTTTGCGACTTTGTTTAAAGTTACAAATGAATTATATTTTGCAAACGATAATAAGGTCTTGCTCACCTTGCCTACTAATGGTGGGACGTTATTTTTAGCTAGACTCTTTGTTGCATATATCAACACTTATATTAAAGCGTTAACCCTAGAAATACCTTTCTTGCTTGGCTATTTTATTGTATCCGGCTACCCCGTGTATATGTATTTGGTTGTTTTTGTGCTCTTCTTAGTCGTGGATTTAGCCTTTGTTTTATTTTCGGCGATCCTATCGATCCCATTATATTTTATTAAACGTTTCTTTATCTCTTATCCTTTAGCACAAAGAATCTTCGCATTGTTACTTGTTGTCGTTGTTATTACTGGTGCTTCAATGTTGATTGCTATTATTCCAGAGAAGATTGATATTTTCACTAACTGGTCGCCATATTTCTACCGCATTCAAGATGGAATGAAATGGTATATGAATCAAATGTCTTTCTTCTATCAGACTTCATTGATGTTTTTAGGCGGATATAATGGCTATTCCTTTAGATATTTCTCAGGAATAGGAATTAATGGCTTATGGACTTTCTTATCCTTCCTTGCCTCCATTCCTATCTTATATATTATTTCTTTATCGCTGGCCACCCCGTTTTATTTGAAACTTGCTTCGGGCAATGATGAATTATTGCCTAAGCAAAGCAAGAAAGAGAAGGTTTCTTATAAAATGAATTCCTTCTTATCTCAACTTAAAAAAGAATTGCTTCTTTTTGCTAAGGATGGCGAAATTGCTCCAGCATATGCGGGAATGTTTGTTTTCTTGCCAGTATTGCTTGTGCTTATCTCTAAAATCTTTATGGCTATGGATTTGAATTCTAGAGGATTATCTTTAGTTCAGGTTGCAATGTTGCTTATTAGCTTGCTTATCACTCTTTCAATGAATGGATTGATTGCAAGAATATATTCGCAAGAAGGCGGTGCTTTCAAGGTTGCTAGAACTTATCCTGTTAAGAATGGCTTATTAATCACTAGCAAATTGGTTATACCTGCTTTATTAGGCACTATATCGATTATTGTGTCTTTTGCAGTTATTGCTAATTTAAGAGCTGAATTATTTGTTGAGAATCTTATGCTTGGTGGAGGAATTCTTTGCGTTTATCTTGGCCATTTGCTTTATAGTGCTGCGCTTGATTTTACAAATCCAAAAGCATCTTTTGGCGATGTGTCTTTCTTATCAAATAACGAAAACAGATCGCTTATTTGCGCTTTCATTATGAGCGGATTGTTGACTTATTTGTTCTATTTATTCACGCAAGACTCCGCTATTTGGATTAATTCCATTCAAACTACATCAAGCTTCAAACTTCTTTTGATTGGTGTCTTGTATTTGATTTTCAACATTGTTCTATATGTAAGAAAAATCCGTTATGTTTACGCGAAAGGAGAAAGTTTATGAAGAAGATCGTTTCCGTTCTCGTTGCTGCTATAACTCTTGTTGCAATAGTTTTCGTTGCTATTTTTGGCACGAAGCCTCAAGGAATCGTCCCTAAAGTTTATATTGATACTCTTACCATTCTTCCTTCTGATAACAGCCAATATCAAAAAGGCGATGAGACAAAGCCTGATAGCATGGTTCTTGTCTATGATCCATCGGGCGAGGTTGATTATGATGGAGCTTCTTATATGCCTTACATCTTTAAGACTGAGATTCTTCCAGAAAACGCCACAGATAGAAGTTTTAGTTATTATGTTGATGATTTAAGCAAATCATATATGGATTTCCCTCCTGATAGCGATAGCGCTTCAAAAAGAGGAGCCTTCTTAATCAAAAAAACAACGAACAAGAAGTTCGTCGTCGTGGATGTCCATTGCCGTCCATTAGATGGAGGAAAGGCTCAAGTTTCAACCCTAAGAGTTGTTATTGATTATCGTTCAGTGCTTACTGAAGCGATAGACGAATAATCAATACACGCATGCCTTCTTTTACTCTTTTGTAAGATTTACACCATCTTGCTTAAGAGCTTTTTCTTTTTCTTCCTGTTGGAGTTTTTCTTTCTCTTTTTTATCTCCGAAATACATGCTTATGCCATATGCTATTTGAGCAAGGCAAACGGCCATAAGAGGCAAAATCACATAATAGAAGAATGATGGATCTTGGCATATTTTATTGTTGGGGATAGAAGTAATTCCTTTAGCAAGGATGAATATTGAAACGACCTCACCAACACCAAAGAGAATGATTAGCATTAAGGATGTAATGTATTTGTTATCTTTCCCGATTAAGGCAAACTCTGACACTAACATTACCGCTAAGCAAATTATTGCGTACATGAATGGCTTGAATACGTTGCTTAGATAATAAGCGTTTTGATCGCTTCCTGGATCGATATACATGCTAGTCATTAGGATGACCATTTCATAAAAGAACCATGTTGCGGCACCAACAAAAAGAATATATGCCGCGATTTTTCGAATTATTTTCGCTGCTTCCATAATATTTCAACTTATAAGACTATTTCATCGCCTGGACGCATTACTAACTTATTAGGCGTATTGATCTTATTTGCTACCTCTTCATCAAAATCAATTCCAACATGCGTATGCATAGGAATCGCGTGTTTTGGGTTAATTGCTTCAATCGCTTTCTCGAAATCTTCAACAAGCATCGTATATGTTCCATCGCATGGCAATAGAGCATAATCGATGTTTTCTTTTAACAAATCTCTCATTTCCGGAATGAAATCTGTATCACCGGCATGATAAAGCTTAATGCCATTGAAAGAGACAATATAACCAACGCATTCATCTTTTAGGTGATGAGAATTGTAAGCTGGAACAGCTTTAACTGTTATGCCATTAAAATCAAATTCCTTATATGTTCCAGAGACTTGGGCATTGATGCTACGAATGATTTTTGCGCCAGTTTTTAAAGGAACGAGCTTTAATTCGTTATGATCGTAATGTTCATGCGTAATTAACACTAAATCAGCTGGTAAGGAGTACATGTATGGTTGTCCACCAAAAGGATCGATATAAATGACCCTCGAATCATCTGTTTTGATTCTGAATGTCGCATGTCCTAAATAAGAAAGAGTAGCCATATTTTTCCTCCTAGAGCATCAGTTTATACTCTTGATACAAATTCCTAAACGTTTCAGTCATATAACGTTTTGGTAGAAACAATATCTGTTTTGATATTGCAGGATTGACGATAAATAAATTTAACCCCAAATTGAAAGAATAATCAAAACTTATATTTCGATAGACCTTACAAAAATATATTACATGACCCTTAGAAAGGGATGATGGCAACATTTCGTATGGCGCGTTTGCTAAGGGTTCTGACAATAATTTTTTGAATTTCTTTTCTTCTTTATTTTTTGGTGAAATTTCCAAAAATCCCTGCAATTCCCCAACTATTTCTTTAAATATAAGGGGATTTTCGGCAATTTTTCTTTCTGGAGAGAACAAAATTAAAGAAATCGGCCACGTTTCCGGTCTAGAATTCCATTCAGAGAAGACATAGCCATAAAATAATTCACCAGTTTTAATGACTTTTTCTCTTTGATGGTAGGAAAGGGTTAGAAAACCATGCAATTTGTTTTTCAAAGAATCCTTGTTTGCAATGTAAAGTAAATCGCTTTTAGTGAGGATTGATTGGGTTTTTTTGAAATTTTCTCTTTCGTTTTCTAAGATTGAGTAATAATCCATGCAAATATTATAGCAAGATTGCTTATGTTCATTACTGAACATATTTTAGAAATTGTGTTACAATCTCTTTTAATAGGTGAAAATATGATTAGTAATAGTTTAGCTAAAGATATTCTTAATGAGGCACTCTCTACTGGTGGAGATTATGCGGAAATATATTTTGAGGATTCAATAATTAGCAAGGTTTCGATTGAAAATACACACGTTGAATCTTCTTCGGTGAATCAAACATGCGGGATAGGAATCCGTATCCTAAAAGGTTTTAATTCCGTTTATGGCCATACGTCTGATTTATCACGTTCTTCCTTGATGGAATTAGCCCATAAACTTTCTCGTCGTTTCAACGGGGAAAGAATTATTCTCGTTAAGGATGTTAAAAACGTTCGTACGCCCATCGTTAATAAAATCGAAGACCATCTTTATGATGTTCCTCTTTCTGAGAAGGTTGAATATTGCAAGGCCGCATCTAAATACGCTAAAGATGTTAGCGAAAAGATAGTAAGAACTTTCGTCGGCTTCTATGATAGATACAAGATTTATCACGTATGGAACGCCGAAGGGGAGATTGCAAGCCATTACAAAAGCGTTGATGAACGTGGAAGACTTACAATTACGGCAATAGCAAAGGATAACAATTCAACCCAATCATTTTTCCATGGACCAGGCAAATGCGCCGGATGGAACTATTTTAAGAACGTATTAAACTGGAAAGAGCTTGCAATTGATACGGGTAAGAAAGCCGTTGCTTTACTTACTGCAAAAGAATGTCCACAAGGAAAATTCGACGTCATAGTTGGCAATGGCTTTGGTGGAGTTATGTTCCATGAAGCTTGTGGACATTCCCTAGAGGCCTCTGCTACTTCTAAAAACCTATCAGTTTTCTCTAATTGCATTGGTAAGCAAATCGCAAGCCCCCTAATTTCGGCCTACGATGATGGATCATTGCCAAATGAATGGGGATCTTCAAATGTTGACTCAGAAGGCGTTAAAACGCGTAAAAATGAGCTTATAAAGGACGGCATATGCGTTAACTACTTAGTTGATAGACTTAATGGCAGACGTTTGAATATGGAGCCAAATGGAACCTCTAGAAGGGAATCGTTCTGCGATGAGCCTACGTCAAGAATGTCCAATACTTATATCGCACCAGGAAAAGACGATCCAAAAGACATAATCAAAGACACAAAACTAGGTGTTTATGTTGTTGATTTTGGCGGAGGATCCGTTGATACAATGACTGGAGAATTTAACTTCTCCGCCTCTGAAGCATACATCATTCGTGATGGAAAAGTTTGCGAGATGGTTAAGGGCTGCACTTTAACTGGAACGGGCAAAGAAGTCTTAATGAATATTGATCGCGTTGGCAATGATCTTAAGCTTGCTGAGGGCCTTTGTGGAGCCTCATCGGGCACGATATTTGTTGATGTTGGACAACCAACAATTCGTATTAAAAATCTAACTGTTGGAGGAAGAGGAGGCAAATTAGAATGATTAACGTAAAGAAGTTCTTTGAAAAGGCTGCCTTAGCCGGAATTAGCTCCTCATGTTTAAAAATATATAAATCATCTTCTACCTTTGTTTCGGTATATCATGGGGAAATAGAATCCTATGTTATAGAGGGTGGTTCACTTGTTTGCGCGTCAGGAATTTATGATGGAAAATTTGGTTCTTGCACGTCACGTTTAGTGGAAAATTCAACTATCGATTTCCTTATTAAAAACATCATCCAAACTGCTTCTATATCAGAGAGAAAAGACTGTTTAGATTTCTTTGAAGGATCACCAAAATATAAGAAGAAATTCTTCTTGAATAAAGAACTTAAAGAACAGTCAATCGAAGAAAAGATTGCGTTCATAAAAGACATTGATAAAAGACTATCAACTATCGATCCTGAAGTCAGCGACGTCGAAAGCGTGGACTATGTTGAAGAGGAAAATATCAACCATTTCTATAACTCATACGGACTCAAATTATGTTCTAAAATCAACATTTGTGAGATTGGTGCAAGCATAGTTGTAAAGAATGATGGGGATACAAGGACCGCTTCTAGAAGCGTTATAAAACAATCAATCAGCGAAATTGATAGTGATAAATTCATAAATGACCTAGTGAAAGATGGAAAATCTAAGCTTGGAAGTACCCAATGCACCTCTGGAAAGTATCCAACATTGCTCGATAAGGACGTTTTTGGAACTATGATTGGCTGCCTTTTTGCGGCAAATAGCTCAATTGGTGTCCAAAAAAAATCATCCTTTTTAGAGGGCTGCGAGGGCAAATTAATTGCTTCGCCAAAACTTACGGTTGACGAAGTCCCCTTACTAAAGGGTCCTTACTATGTTTACTATGATAGTGAGGGTGTTGCAACCTATAACAAGCGCATAGTCAACAAAGGCGTTTTATTGACACATTTCTATAATCGCGAAACTGCTAAAAAAGCAAACAGAGAGACAACAGGAAACGCGTCTGGAGGCGTAGGCAAGATTGGTATTGGCTACTCCAATATATTTGTTAAACCTGGCAAAAAGAGCAAAGAAGAAATAATCTCTAATATTAAGGAAGGGGTTTATATCACTGGCATTGATGGATTTGGAACTGGCTATGATCCTAGCAGCGGAGACTTCTCTTGCCAGGCTGAAGGCTTTATGATTCGCGATGGAAAATTTGCTGAACCATTAAGCTTAATAACTTTATCCGGGAACGTTCTACAAGTCTTAAAAGATATAAAATCTCTTAGCAACGATACTGGCAATTATCTCTCTAGATCAATCCCTGACGCATTGATAAAAGAGATGTCGATTGGTGGCAAAAACTAAGCCTTAAAAAATCTAATAATTTATCATCTTTAACCCGTCTATTTAGATGGGTTTTCTTTTACTATTTTTGCTCTGATTTTAGATTGGATTTCTATCACTTAAAAGAAAACGTTTTTGTCTAAAATTAATAAAAACAAATAATTTTTATGCATTTTTTCATTCGATTAGCAGTGCTTTTTTAAAATTTCTCAAGTTATCTTTTTACCTTTTTTTGTGGTTATGATATAATTCGATTGTGCAAAGTAAATTATTAACAAACATACAAAAGAAATTTGAACCATCAGAACTCTTCTTCCTAGCTGATATACATGATAAAAACATGACTGATGCAGCCGTAAAAGAGGAACTACTTAGACTCACTAAAAGTAAGGATTTAAATCGTTACTCTTATGGCGTTTATTACCTGCCAGGAAAAGAAGAACCAAGTGCTTTGAAAGCCATCGAATTACGTTATATTTCTAAGGGCGGAGAGGTCTATGGATTCTATACTGGAGACAACTTTATCAACGCCTTAAAAGGGATAAAAGTAACCCTAGATAATCACATTGAAATCATGACTAATAGGGCAACCTCTGGTAAGAAAAATGTTTATATGTTTGAGAAACGTTTTACCCTTAGAAAGCCTTATTACAAGATAGATAAGTACAATATGACGACTAATGCTTTCTTATCATATATAGCTATGACTCCATTAACGGAAATTAAAAAGAATTATTCGATTCTTGCTAACTATTGTAGAAAAGAACATTTATCTGCGAATGATGTAATGGAAATGGCGCAGTACTTCCCAACTAAGACAGCCTCCAAATTACTGTCTAGCGATTTATATAGGTCTTTGTGGAAACATTGATATAGTCTTTTTTCAAGAGAATGGAAGGTTAAACCTTCCTTTTTCTTTACTTAAAATGACAAAAGAGGCAAGTTAAAAAGCAATGTCATTTTATAAACAAAAGTGGATTAAGTTTTGAAAAATTTAACTATTACAAAAAACCATATTTTAAAATCAATAAAATGACTTATTACTTTTTGCCTCTTAGATAGGTTTTGCCTATAGGAATCACGTAAAAAACGCTAATTTTAAAACCCCCAGTTTATTTTGCGCTTGATGAATAAGTGCATGGAATCAAGGGTTTTTAAGGGGGATTTATAAAACGCTTTTTCTGAATTTTTGGCCTTTAATCGTATTTTGAGTGTAAATATGATGAAAAAATAAATAGTAAAATCAGGAAATATTTATTGAAATTTTAGGTCTTTAATGCATAATGCATTGCATGCTTAAGAAAGGAAACGTTAGAAATATGAAAAAAACGAAATTATTTGTATTAGGGATTTCCTCGTTGCTTGTCCTTGCTGGATGTGGAGAAGTAACTCCTTCCTCCTCTAGTGAAGCAACTTCGGAAACAGCCTCTTCTTCGCAAACAAATGCATCAAGTTCGAAAGATTCTGTATCATCTGCATCCGAATCTTCTTCAAGCGATACTTCATCTTCTGAGTCAGTCAAAACATATGACATTTATGTCACTTGCGACGCTGGCGCAACAGTCACTGAAATCGCCTCAAAAGCAGAAGAAGGAGAAGAAGTTCATTTCACTCTTACGGTCTTAGAAGGGTTCGAACTTTCTTCCATAAAAGCAACTTCTGGAACAAATGAAATTTCTTTAACGGTTGGGTTTGATGGAGACTACTCCTTCACCATGCCAAGGAAAGGTGTTCAGTTAACTGTTGTAACAACAAGAAAACTTTATGAAGTATCTAAAACCGATGTCGCGGGTTTCATCAAATCAATCACGCAAAAGAAGGTTGGATCGGATAGCTATGTCGCTTTAGAAACAATAACTACAACCGATACGGACGATGAGGGAGAAGAGATTGTTTCTTCTTCATACAATGCTGCTGAATATGGTGCGACAGTCTTAGTCACGCTTAATGAAAGTGTTAGCAGCTATTCCATTACCGGAGTTTCAGTTAATGACAAAGCGGTTGAATTGAAAGATGGCGACACGTCCTTCAGCTTTGTTATGGGACACGAAAAGACATCGATCAAAGTCTCTTATGACTACACCCCAATTCCAGTCGTGGTTGAGAACTCTGAACACATTACTTTGTCATTGTTCTCCGATGATAAAGTGACTGCAGTTACAAATTCCTATACGCCATATAAAGATCTTTACATCAAAGCAATCTCCTCGTCAGAAGATTATGGTGTGAGAACATTGAAATATTCCTATACCGATGGCAATGGCAGTGTTAAAACGGAAGACGTTACCTCTTCCTTAGAAGAAGGCTTCTATCATTTCAAAATGCCTCTATATGATGGCGGAATAAAACTCATCGTTACCGAATATAACATGCACGCTTATAAAGGCTATTCATTTGTTGGAGAATTCGCCCAAGTCAATTTCAGCTATGCTAGCCAAATGGCTGATTATAAGGCATTTAGCAGTGAATCAACGATGGCGATTAGCGAATCTGGCGACGTTAATTATGCTCGTTCTTCAATAACCAAGTACGACAATTATTCCATTGGATCACTTAATGGTGATGAAGATGCTGGCGTTATTTCTTTAGCAAATGCTGGTTCGTATACTATTTCAACCATTGATTATCATGGCGACGTTCTTGTTTATGACGCATATTTTAGAGCATCAGCAAAAGAGTCTACCGATATTGCAATTGCCTATAAGAAAGCTGATAGCAGTGCAACCTATACAACCAAGTCTACGCAATTCAAGCTTGGCAACGTCTCTTACGCTCTTGCTACATTCTTTAAAGATGGAACTCTTGTTGAAAGCGTTCTTGTTGAAAGAGGCAGCACAAATAAGATCCACTACGGCGTTGAAGTTAGCATGCTCGAAGGAGAATTCGTTACTGATGCTAAAGCAATATTCACTGTTAAAGAAGGTGAAAATACCTTATTGAAGGTTGGTTATAAGGATATTGGCGGAGCGGCAAATAGAATCGCTTTAAGCGATGAATACGGCACTTACGAAACAAGTGATGGCAAGAGCCTCTACCTCAATGGCGCAGGTGTTGCTACATATGATGGAGCAACGTATTCTTATTCCCTTGCCGATGATGGCGTCACCATCACTCTTTCTAGCGATAGTAAGACAATCGTTGGAACGGTAGATTTAGCGTCTAAAACATTTACAGTTACCTCTGAGGAAGAAATAACTGGATATGCATGGTCAGGAAAGACGTATCAAGGAAAATCACAATATGACGCTTACGATGATGAAGTACAGGCCACTTGGACCGTTTTCTTCCATTCTGACGCAGACCAGATTGATGCAAGTTCGTCTTTCAATGCTCCGTATTACGACGGGACGAATGGTAAGAATATTGAATACACAGTTACAGATGGAACGACAGTTACGACAAAATTCTGCACGGCTGCTCATCCTAATGGATACAAGGTGACAATGAAATATAACGCGTCAAAAGATACTTTCACAGTTAATGGTGGAGTCAACGCCGACTATTTCAAAGACGCTGTATTCACCCTTGTTGCATAATTAAAAATCTATGAAAAAATCACTATTACTATTATTAGCGGCATCTGCGATACTTGGCAGTTGCACAGGAGGAATAACTCCTTCCTCAGAAGATGCTTCATCCGAGCAAACATCATCGAATTCTTCGGAATCTTCTAGCATCGAAGACGATGTCGACCATACGGTTCCTGAAGATCTTTCAGAAATATCGTCTGGCATCTCTATTTCTGGCTCTGGCTATCTTAATGACATCAGCGTTGGAATGAGTCTTGCTGGCCATTCGTCTTATCCAATAACGTTTGAGATAACCGATAATTCAACCGGCATAACTAATGTTAGAAGTGATAACGAAAATGTCATGACCATCGAAGCGAGCTCTAGTGGAACGGTTTGGACGATAAAAACCCATAAACAAGGCTTCGCTCATATAATCATTGAAGATGGCGACACAATCATTCATTACCGTAAGCTTGTTCAAGTCAAAAAGAAGCTTACGCAAGAAGAAGTAAGCGAATCCTTGCTTAATGTTGATCACTTTGAAACAATTAAGGCGTTTGAATCATTTACGGGACATATGACCTTAACGTTCATGAACGATGATATAAGCGCTCCTACCGGTTATATAAGCGGACGTGAATCTGGCGGGGTCACAATGCAAAACGTGAGTTTCAAATATGCTTATGACTCAACTTATTCCGATATAGCGGAGAATCATGAACATTGGTATATTTACAAAGTTTCGGAATGGAATGAAATTCAGGACTTCGTATTCGCCTACTTTGCAGTCTGGAACACAGGGGATAGAATTCATGCGCATACTGGAAATGCGTTACTCGGCTTATTCGAACCAGCAGAAGAAGCCTAAAGAAAGGTATTAAAAAATGAAAAAACTAATCAAATCCTCAATATTGGTGCTTGCATCAGCAATGTTGTTAACAGGATGTGGAGATGATATAAAACCATCCTCATCCGATTCTGGCGCTAGCAATGAGACATCCTCTAGAGGAGGAAACTCTGAACAATCTTCTTCTAGCGATAATGGAAATTCTTCCTCTTCCTCGACCGTTACAACGTATGCAATCGTTGATAGAACGGCTGATGGAATTAATATCACGTTAAGCAAAACCAAAGCAGCTAAAGGCGAAACTGTTGAAATCACGGTTGCTTTAGAAAGCGGCTACGTTTTACTTGGCATTTACGCAAACAGCAAGGAGTGTGAGAAAGTTGACGATACGCACTATACATTCGTAATGGGTGATGCGGCAGTTGCAATTACTGCTTCCTTAAGCGTTACTGGCGAGGTTGTTACTTCTGGCGATATCGCTATTTCTCTTACGAAACAAGAAGATGGCACTTATAAAGGCGTTTTTAATGCTGAATCTAGCAAATCCTTCATTGTTATTGCCTCCGGTAAAGAATATGGCTATGGTCAAGTTGACTTCGATAGAAGCTATGCCGATATCAATAGCGTCTATGTATCTGGTTCAACTGGTACAACAAGACTTAAAGTTGGTGGAAATGCCAAATATGAAATCACGTTTGATTTAACAAAGGAAAGACCAATTTCCCTTTATCGTACTGGCATCTTCAAAGCACCATCTTCCGCTGATGAAATAAGCTCATATTTCTGCGGTTCATACGCTGGAAGAAACGTTCTTGATACTGGCGCTTATAACGTAAAAGGCCTAAATCACGTTTCTTATAGGAATTCTAGGTCCGCTATTAGTTACACTTGGGATTTATATCAAGATGGATCTTTAGCGAAGGCTACGAACCTTTTAGACGACACAGACACCTCATACGTCTATAAATCCGTCAAAGACAACGTCTTAACAGTTGTTGATGAATATATCGAAACCGGTAAAGATACGGAAGGAAATTACTTTGACCGCACAAAGACACAAGATACTGTTAAATTCTCTGGCAAATATAAGCTTGTTGATGAAGTGGGCAATTCCCATTATGAGAAAACCCCATATCTTGCTAGCCAAGAAGTCATAACTCCTTCACACGAACTTCATTCGATGAATAGTGAAATCCAATACGGCTACTATATTGGTTACACCATCGAAGATGAACTCAAAGCATGTAACCGTAAATTCACGACTTCAACAAATGATGATGGAAGTTTCACTACAAGTATTTATGCTTGGAAGAATTACGAAGATGATGAAGCAGTTCATACACGTTATCAATACGATACTGTCATTAATATCAATGCCGATGGCAGATTAAATTCTGTAACCTACAAAGAAGTTTATTTCACTGAATCTAACTGGAATTTCAATGATTCCGATACAGAAAATGGCGGTTCGGCCATTGCTGGAACAAGCGGCAAAACAAAACAATCAAGCTCTGTTTCTTATGGCTATGGCGACCCACTTTCTTCCAACACGAACTTTGACACCACACCATATTTCATCTCTGAAATCACTGATGTGAAGGTTAATTCAAGAAACAAAAACGTAACAGAAGAAGGACACGTCAAATACAAAGAAGTCATTGATGAAGAAAGACGCGATCCATTTACTCCAACAGTTGATTTAGACAGTACGACTGGATACACCTCAACATTGTCCATTTCTTATTTCCCAAGCACGGCTTTAGACGCATGGGAATATGGCGTTGTTGATTCTGTTGATAAATCAATCATCAATCTTAATGAAAGCAAGCCAAGAGAGTGGATTGGCTGTGGTGCAGGCACAACAAGCGTCACAATTGGCAACCACGCAACAAATTCTGTTACGGCTAGCAAGTCGATCACTGTTGATGACGCACCAACGCCAAAATCCTACCTTGTTTGGGCTTATGGCGATGAGACGGATGCGGATGTTCCAACGTCTTCAAGCGTGGTAATTAAGGCCGGCAAGAGAATGAAAGTATATTTATGGGCTTCACCTTCTGATGTCGTTGCTAAGCCAGTTGTAACTTGCTCTAACTCCGATATTACTTTCTCTATTTCTGAGCAAGTAAAGCCTACTGTATCCGCTATTTCTAGCTATCCTGCGTTTATCTTAACAATCGACGCATCGAATGTGACAACAGATACAACTCTTAGCGAAACTATTACTGTTACAGATAGCCGTAGCGATACTCTTTCAAGCAAGATTGCCTTAACCGTTAAGCCAGGAAATAAATCTGCAATGCCATCTAGCATCGAAGGAACAACCTGGACATCGCATAACTTCAATAACGATGAAGACATCAATTCAGCCGATCCTCGTTATGTCGATGATTTGAACTTTGCTGACGCTACCCTTAACTTCACCTCTACAGACGGAAAAGTCATTAATGGCGTGACATACAAAGAAGGCACGTTAACGATCTCTTCATCAACATATAAGTTCAACTATTATTATGGTGTTGGTGATAGCGGCAATATGATTTTCAAAATCACAGATGGCGGAAATTCTTCCTCCACTACCGACGTATTCACGATTGGCGGAACAACATTAGATGATTATGGTTTACTTGGCATCTATGCTTACACAAGCACTTGGGGAGGCCAAGACGATACGACCGACGATTATATAATCGGCTATCCAGAAGAAGATGACTATGCGGCATCTTATGTCTGGTTTACAATGAATGATTAGTTAATCGATTAATCTGATTAGGCAACTGAAATATGTTGCCTTTTTCTTTTGCCAAAAATATATCTATTTGTAATTTTAGGTGGGTTTTACATAGGATTTTTAGAAATTTCCATTTTTGAAATAATAAAAAAAGACGTAATTTTTAGTTACGTCTGATTTGCTATTAGTCTGTGAATTGATTTAAGAAGTTATCTAATGCAGTTATTTTCGTTGTTCCGAAATTCGAGAAGTCATATGTTACGTCTCCCCCACTTGTTGATAGGCAGAAACGTATTATGCGGGAACTATTATTATCGTCTTCAATATCTTTCCAACCGATTGATAAACTTCTGATATTAACGTTAGCAACTTGGCTGCTCATTGAGAAATTTTCAATGAAGTTATTCATGATCAATGAATCTGTCGTTGTTAGATACACATCTAAATCTTCAGGCGTTTCGTCTTGGTCGAAGAATTCAGGATTGCTCCACATATCCAAATAACTTGGGTAATGATATACGTAAGGGATATTTGGTGATTCGTTATATGGGCGAGACAAACTAACTGCTAAAGTGTTGTTATTACTTAACGTTATAAGATATGAACCAGTATATGTATTGCCATTGGAATCTTTTTTATGATCGAGTCCAATTAACCCTTGAGAGTAAAGCAATTGTTCCGTTTCCTTAACGTAATTTGTATCCCAATTAACGAAATAATAGTTTTCGTTGAAATATTCGATGCCTACGACTTTTTTCTCGTAATAATAGTTGTGTGTGTAGTTATTTGCTTTCATTAAAGTTCTGGCTTTAGCGAAATCTGAATCGATGACGTAATAAGTTCCACCATTACTGATGAAAGATTCTACTTCCTGACTTTTACTCGTTAATAAGCCATAAACAATAGCGTCTACGTTTATTGTCCCGCTTGACGCGTCATTTAATTCGAGAGCGAAAGAAAGTTCGTTATTTGATCCTATAGAGGCCTTAAAAGACGTTATTTCGCCATAATAGGAAGAATTTAAACCGAAAATAGTTAACAAGGTAAGTTTGTTTTGTTTCCCTTTGATGCTAACATCTGTTTTTCCATCTTCTAGAGAATCTAACTGAGCATCATCTAAAGTAGAGAAGTTTTTAAATAAATTCGCTTCCCATAGATTTCTATAGGCATTTCCATCAGAATCGCGGACGATTTCTCCACCAACTAATGAATCGTCTTTCAAACTTATTTGATAGATGCCATCCTTAGATTCGATATAACCATTCGTATATGCGCCAAAATCATAATAATAATATGATTTGGTATATTTCATTTGAATGTAGTTTTCATATGTTGCCGCAGTAGAAGAAACGGTCTCCGAAATAGAGTAGTTATGAATGGTTTTTAAGGCTTTGAGATAATTCTTCACTGAACTGGAATAGTTATCTGGAAGAACGTCTTCAATGCTATCTTCAACACTAGAAGATCCGTTATCTTTTGATTCCGAAGAATCGATGTTTTTGCTGTCACATGCAAATAAGCAAGAGCTTAATAATGTTAATAAAATGATCTTAGATTTTTTCATATGGAAATATAATGCTGTGTTTTCAAAAAGTTTCAATTGTTATTTTTTATTATTTAATAAAAAAATTTGAAAATTGCTGTTTTTCATTTGGTTTAATAATAATGGCATAATTATGACATATGGAAATTATTCGTTGCTCCTATTAACGAAAACTGGCAATTAATGATTTCATGCATGTTCTTTAAAAAAATCGATTTTATTGGGGATTTATAGGGGAAATTTGAATATTTATTTGAATCATGAATTTTCTTTAATTTGATAAAAAGATCGGAGTTTTAATATGGTTTTTTTAGAAAAATGGATTTTTAAAATTATTTCTTTAGATCTATTTCTACATATCTAACTTCAAGTGGGTCTAATACTGCATTAAAGTTCAAAATGCCACCTTCAATTTTTTCTTTTCTCTTGTATCTTCTTGGAACTGCAACGTTTTTAATATATTCAATATCAT
>CAVIJE010000022.1:0-25575 GCA_963643355.1 Sodaliphilus sp.
ATGGCAAGCCAACGCATTCGCTTCAGAAATCTTAATGCCATTTGAAATATGTAAAGAACTTACCGTAGAACAAATAATGAAAAAGTATAACGTTTCAAAAACTGCTGCTACTGTAAGAAAACGGATTGCAAGGGAGGAGGTAATTTAAATCCAACGGGATTAATCGTTGTTGATCATTTAAACGACCCAATGTTCGATGTGTTCAAAGAACAAACGAAATTCTATTTCTACGATTCTTATATGGAAGAAAGGGAGGCATTAATTCATGTCAACTAAAGGGCCGAGCAATCGTTACGGAACCACAAAGGGTTCAAAAGGAAAAACAGATTCTACAAGCAAAATAAATTACCCTTGGGCAAAAGATTTTTCTAAAAATAGTCTTAATAAGCATTTTAACGAACATGGAAACGAGTTCAATTGCAAAACAAAAGAAGAATATGCAGCAAAAGCGGTTCATTTTGCCAACACAATAAACAAAAATGATTATAAAAGCGAAGTTGATAAAAACGGAACTACTTATAAATGGAGCAAAACAACCGGGGAGATGGCGTTAATAACAAAAGAAGGTTATGTTGTTTCATATAGTCATATGGCTAAAAGTAATTTTCATTATACAAACAAAAAAGGAGAAAAAATATGGATAAAACTAAAAAACAAATAAAGCCAATGGAATGTCCCGTATGCCACAGATTTTACTTCACAAAACTTGAAGAGTGGGAAATCGAAGCTGGCGAAACTCCAAATGAGCAATTTTGTTTTAGATGCGGATGGCATTACGATTTGGAACAATTATCTAATCCTGATTTAAAGAGTCAGTCAAATGAAATGTCATTAAAAGAATATAGAACGTGGTATAAGCAAAAAAGGAAAGAAAACAAAAAATGGGACTATTTTGAAGAACATATCCCTGACCCCACGCCTACAAAGTGTCCTATTTGTGGGGAATATATATTCAAAAATGAACAAGATTTTGACATCTGTCCTATTTGCGGGTGGGAGAACAACGGTTTTGAATTAACACCTGATGAAAGCCCCGGCCCATATTCAATGACCTTTAGTGAAAGAAGAGCTTGGTTTCTCGAAAAACGTAAGCAAAATCCAACTTTCAAGGCTAGTGACAATGATTGGGCTGATTCCGGAAAATTAAAGGAGCCAAGAAAAGATTGGGATTGGTAAACCATTTCAGTTTGCTGAATTTTGCAAATTTATTGTTCATTTTTCAACATTTCAATCAAATTTGATAATTATATACCGGTAAAGTTTTATTAAGTGCTAAACTAATTATGTAGGCGTTCTAATGAACGTAAATTAGAGAGGTAATTAATAAATGTCTTACAGATTCATGTTAAACGAAACTTCTTATCATGGACATGGCGCAATCGAAAACATTGTCCCAGAAGTTCAAGCTAGAGGTTTCAAAAAAGCTTTAGTTTGCTCCGATCCAGATTTAGTCAAATTCGGAGTTACGGCAAAAGTAACAGATTTACTCGATAAAGCCGGAATTGCTTATAAACTCTATTCAAACATCAAGCCAAATCCAACAATCGAAAATGTTACAAGCGGCGTAGAAGCTTGCAAAGAAGCTGGCGCTGATTTCATCATTGCTATTGGTGGAGGCTCTTCTATGGACACTTCAAAAGCAATCGGCATCATTATGACAAACCCAGAATTTGCCGATGTCAGATCGCTTGAAGGCGTTGCTCCAACCAAAAAACCTTGCTTACCAATAATTGCTGTTGCAACTACTGCTGGAACAGCTGCTGAAGTTACAATCAACTACGTTATCACCGACGTTGAAAAGAAGAGAAAATTCGTTTGTGTTGACGCACATGATATGCCTGTTATTGCCATCGTTGACCCAGATATGATGGCTTCAATGCCAAAAGGCTTAACCGCTTCTACTGGTATGGATGCCTTAACTCACGCCATTGAAGGATACATCACCCGTGGAGCGTGGACAATGTCAGATATGTTCCATATCAAAGCCATTGAAATCATCGGCAAGAGCCTTCGTAAGGCTGTTGTAAACGATCCAGATGGCCGTGAAGGAATGGCTTTAGGACAATATATCGCTGGTATGGGTTTCTCCAATGTCGGCTTAGGTATTGATCACGCTATGGCTCATACGCTTTCTGCCTATTATGATGTTCCTCACGGAGTCGCATGCGCAATGCTTCTTCCGATCGCTATGGAATTCAATGCTGATGTCACTGGCGAAAAATATAGAGATATCGCTGTTGCATTAGGCGTTAAAGGAACTGAAAGCATGTCCCAAGAAGAATATCGCGCAGCCGCAATAAACGCTGTTAAAGAACTCTCCAAAGACGTTGGCATCCCAACAAAATGCGAGAAGATCCTTGCTTCAGATTTAGATAACCTTGCCACTGACGCTCTTCATGATGCTTGCTATCCAGGCAATCCAAAAGAAGCAACTCACGATGAAGTTGTGGCTCTCTTCAAGAAATTGATGTAGAATAAATACAACCTGTTAGGTGATTCCTTTCCACCTTACAATATTGCGCCACAACCCTCCTTTCTTGAGCGCAGAAAAAAATCCATTCCGTTATCGGGAATGGATTTTTATATTACTTTTTCGCCTTTTCAAGCTTTTCAAGATCGCTTAGGCTTAATTGGAAATCTTTTAGGTCTTCTTTTTTAAGCTTTTTCAATCTCTCTTTTTGCTTAGCAATTTCTTTTAATGATTTATCTTTAGGATAATTTGGGTTATGGAGATTGGCATTAAGAGTCTTATCAAACAATCTTGCTTCAATAATGAGCTTCTCATCTTTCTTTGAAGGTTGAGGTTTCTTATTAGTTTGAGGCTTATTTTGTTTCTTCTTGCTTTCTCCAACGACGAGAATGATTCCTTCTGGTATAGCGCTAGAAGATCCGCCAGAGACACTTCCTCTAACCTTGACGATTTTAACCTTCTTATTAGATAAATTATCGTCTTCTTTAACTTGAGGTTTCTCTTTTTGAATTTTTTGTTTCTTTGCCGTTGAAGGTTCTTTCTTCTCAGGAAGAGGTTTTGCTTTATCGTCATTCCTCTTCTCTTGTTTAGGCTTATTGTCTTTTTCTTCTTTCTTGTTATTCAAAGATACGGAATATTCCTTATCTTTTACGAAGAAATAGGTTTTATCGCCTTTTTTATAAGTGAAGTTGCCGCCCTTTGCCCCAAGGACATCAACAGTTGTAAGATCATCTTCCGTTAAATCTAATTCGCCATGAATTTCTGGGAAATAAGGAACGGATGAACCTCTTAAAATTGTGTTGTAGTTAAGGGCAAGGCGACGAAGTGCTTCGGAAGGAAGTTTTCCTTCTCCAGTTTTGCTAGGGCTACTTTGTTTTGAAAAGTTTTCTTTCTTTTCGTTTTTCTTAGCTGCTTTAGCTTTGATTAATTCGCTCTTTTTAGCAATAAGATCTTCTCTTTGAAAATTAAGCTTAAGTGACTTAGTTTGATCGCCAGCTTTCTTTAGGCGACCAATCTGCTCATCTACTTCTTTAATTTTGTTTTTGAGTTTAACGTTAGCATCTGAAAGCATCTTATTAATTCTTTCATCGGCTTGAATTATCGCTTTTTGAAGCTTAGTTAGCTCATTTGGCTTATTTGTGTCTTTTTCTACTTTCTGAAAAGACGAAGCGTCATGTTTCTTGTTGAAAGGTTGTTTTAGCGATGTTTCCCCTGGGTTTTTTTCTAATTCAGATTCTTGATTGATGCGGTAAACGCTAAGATACCTGCCTTTTTGGGAATCAAGGTTATTCATTTTCAATAAATCTGTCGTCAAAGTTTTATCTTGAGTAATGACGAGCAATTTATTGTGAATCCTTAGGCCTGAAACTCTTGTGTATATTGCGTTATCGGCAAATGATTCACCTAAGGTTTTTGTAATTGTTAGAGCACGTGTGTGCCATCTATCATGGCGAATGATCTTTAGGGCTCTTGCTGCAGCTAAGCGTGATGCGGCACGTTCTTTGTTTTTTTCTTTTGCGTGCTTCTTTAATTCATCCACGCATTCGCCAAGGACAATTACTTGCAAATCTTCTCTCCAATATTCTTTTGAAGCTACAAGCTTATCCATGAATAATGGAAATGTGTCTTCCATCAAGGAACATGTGTCCACGAATACATAGTCATATTCATTTAAGAATTTGGCTAAACTCGAGGATTTCATTTCCTCTTGATACATATATGTATATTTTTACCTCCTTACAATTTATTGTAACCGAGAACAAATTAAATTGCTAATTTTTAGAGAGATATTTAAAGGAGTTTCTCCATAAAAGTTTTTTGTCTCATCGTTTTCGTTTGTAATACAATAAAATCATGAAGGATTTATCAAAAACAGTATCTAAAAATCTCTCGACGCTTAGAAAGGCAAGAGGGTTAACTCAAGGCCAGCTAGCAGAGAAGTTTTCCTATAGCGATAAATCTATTTCCAAATGGGAAACGGGCGAAGGATTGCCAGATATCAACATTTTATCTGAACTTGCTTCATTTTATGGCGTTACTCTTGATTATTTAATCCAGGAACATACGGAGGAAGTGCTCCAGCATGATGGCAAATTGGATCCAAAAGACGTTAAACGTAATAAGGTAATCGTCGTTGCTTTAGCGGTAGTTTTCGTTTGGACGATTGCAGCCGTTATCTATTCGGCGCTAAGAATTGCCAATATTTCTTCCTGGTCTCCTTGGCTGATCTTTATTTGGGCCATACCCTCTTCTTTTATTGCCACGCTTTTCTTTGCTAAGAAATGGGGGAGAAGCATTCACGCGCTTATTGGAATCATTTGCCTATATTGGACTTTGGCTTTGGCCCTATATATTGAATTAGGGATGGATGTATCAATTGGCTGGAATTTATGGTTTATCGGCTTGATACCGATTCCCGCGACAATAGGTACGATTTTCTTCTTCAATTCTTCTTTAGAAAAGTTTGATGCGCCTTCCTTGTAAAAGACGCATTATTTTTTTAAAATATTTCAAGTTTAGTGAGGTAATAAAATGGATTCTATTCGTGTTATAAAAGTTAAGCAAAGCGTATTTGCAAATAATAATGCAAGAGCTGAGGAAGTAAGAAAGAAATTAAAAGAGAAGAATGTTTATCTCGTTAATTTAATGTCTTCTCCAGGAAGTGGCAAAACAACGTTCTTAGTTTCTTTAATCAATAAATTGAAGAACGACTTAAGAATCGGCGTTATGGAAGCGGATATCGACGCGACAGTCGATGCAGAAACAATCACAAATAAGACCGGTGTTAAATCAATTCAAATCCATACGTCTGGAGAATGCCATCTCGATGCAAAAATGGTTGACGATTCCTTAGATGGCTTTGGCATTGATGACTTAGACTTAGTTTTCCTAGAAAATATCGGAAACCTTGTTTGTCCAGCTGAATTTGATACCGGCGCTACATCTTCTTTTGAATTATTGTCGATTCCTGAAGGAGATGACAAGCCACTCAAATATCCATTGATGTTCACGGTTGCAAATGTCGTTGTCTTTACAAAAATGGATGCAAAATCCGTTTTTGACTTTGATTTAGAAAAAGCCAAGGAACATATCCTAAAATTAAATCCGAATGCCATCTTCTTCCCTGTTTCAGCAAAAACTGGTGAAGGTATTGACGAATTAGCAGCTTATCTTCTTAAAGAAGTTAAGGCATATCAAGCTAAATAGTTATGCATGAAATGTCTTATGTCCTTCTAACCATTGAACAATTAGAAGCCATAATTAAAGAAAATAACGTTAATGAACTTCTCTCGGTAAAACTTAATATCGGCGAAGCCTCTGGCGTCGAAGAAGATTTCTTTCGAATTTGTTGGAATGAAGCGATTAAGGATACGGATTTAAAAGAAACGAAATTAATCGTTAACATGATTCCATCAGTTGGCAAGTGCCTTTCTTGCAATAATACATTTGAAATAAGCAAAAACAACTACACGTGTCCCTTATGTGGGAAATCAAATAACTTTACCCCAATAAGCGGAAAAGATATCGAAATAGTTGAAATCGAAGCAAAATAGCCATCGCTAGATGGTTATTTTTGTTATAGAAAGATATTGGCGGAATTTTGATTTTTTCTTAATTTCCGCCATTTTGTATTTAAATAGTCAGATCTCATCGGATTATCTTTGAGAAATTATTTCAACTTTTTTACCACCTAGATTTTTATAGGCAAACAATTCATGGAAATAAGAGTTCTTCCGTTGGATTACGACTTATTTGACAATGCAGATAATCTAAACAACAAATCCTGACACGATTTAGTATTATCTATTGTCTCCCCGATTTCATCGTTTTCGATTAGATTGAATTCAACAAAATCGACTTCACCAACTTCGTTTTTTAAAATTCTCTAATAATACATGTCTTTCCAACTTGTCTAGCATCTGTAACAGTTAATGTCTTATTAGACGTTTCTTTCATGTTATCTTTCTAAACACAAAAAGCATCGTTATGACTAGGTTATGATTGCCGTTGTCCGTTTTTCCAACAAAAAAACATCTCTTTTGTCCGTTTTTCCAAAAATTAAGTATTTGAGTAATAATAAGATAAGTATCTAAAATTCAAATAAGCAACTTGCAAAACATCTTATTTAATAAATGATTTTTCGCCCTGTTATTTCGGATACATATTTAAGCAAATTCTTATCTTCGCAATAAATAAAACATCCTTTTTGTCCACGCGATAACAATACTCTATAGGTATTTCTGATTATCCTATCAGCTAGAGCGTAATTCTTGCTTGTTTTAATCCCGGACAACGATTTATCGGTTTTGCTACGTTTTGTATAATCCGTGCAAACTTGACCGTCCTTATAAATCAAATCTTTGCCTATAATAACTCCTACATAATCGAACTCTAGGCCTTGCGAGGTGTGAATACATCCCACTTCTTCAAAAGAATTTTCGTCTATTGCCCAAGTATGAGTTGAATTAAGGTTCCATTTTGCATGGAAATTTCCTTCAAGGTTTATGTCAAAAACATCCTCTTTGTTATCTTTGCTTATCCAATCATAGCAATATCCAGCAAGAAGACGAGACTTATTGTTTTTCTTGTTATATTCCCTTAAATCTTCTCTCATTCTACTTGGATTGTCGTATAGTCTAAGATCGTATTTAAAATCAATTTCGGTGTTTGCAGTCTCTTTTATACCAAGGAGGTTATCTAAGAATAATAAATATCCGTCAGATCCATCGCATCTAAATTGAGAGACGAGATTCAAATCATCGCCAAAGATTAATTCGCTTCCTTCCTCTTTCGCACATTCCTCAATTAAGGAGACGCTACCAACATCTTTTGTCGTAACGATTTGGTCCTCATCAATGAAGAAAACGGACACTTTTGCAGAATGAATGATTTCTTTTATCTGATTTTCTCCTTTGTTTTGGAACATGCCAGATTTCATGTTCAATCGGTGTGCTTCATCAACAATCAAACAATCAAAAACGTTTTCTTTGCAATCATAAAAAGATCCCGAGCCCTTGAATAAACTCTTGATATAAGAGAATTTATATTGATCTTTCTTTAATTTTTCGAAATATACCTCTCTAGGAGCGCTATTTTTAGTCACATAATTAGCTGAATATCCTAGCGAAATCAAATCACAAAGCAATTTAATTGCTACAACAGATTTGCCAGTTCCAGGTCCTCCTTGAACAACTATCGTGTATTTTTTCGATTCGGCTAGACCTTTATTGATACTTGAAACGTAACTAGTCACTAATTTTTTAACTGTTTCATATACAACTTTTTGCTCATCAATTAGATAAAACTCTTCGTTTCCTCTAAGCATAGATGAAAGGGAGTCTTGCAATGCCTTTGATGGTCTTAATTTGCCATTTTCAATCTTTAGAAGAATGTCTTCTCCGCCTTTTTTAACGATGTAACGTTTAATAAAACTTCTAAATTTCACTGCATCAGATTTGAGGAATATCGGCGCTAATTCAATGGCGTTTTTATAAAAAGCATTGTCAATGTGTTTTCTATTTCTTTCCTCATAGTTATGAAGATAAGAGCATGGCAAAAGAGAAACATCTTCTTTATATACGTCTTCATTGAAATTGGAAATTATTTTCGCATATGAATATGCTTGATATGAAGGATGGGTTACCGTTCTAAGCGCTCCGCCAGTAAAGGCTCTAACTAAATAGTCATGATCTGTTTCTTCAGAATCTTCCCATTGTTTAAGCTCTACGACTAAGATGTTGGATCTTCCGTTCCTGTCCTTTCCTCCAATAAGAAAATCAACACGTTTAGAAGTTAAAGGTATTTGATATTCAATGGCAATTCTGCATTCATTATCGATTTCTTCATCATCTAACGCATTACGCATATATTGAAGAGAATTGCACCACGATTTGTATTCCGCGGGGTTATTGTGGGCGATTTTGTGATTTTTGAATTCTTGTTCAATCTTATCCGCAATAAGATTATCCCTTACATCGTTGATGAAACCTTTTTTGCTATTCTGATAAATGATCATACGAAAACCACCTTATATATCGTTATTATAACATTGTTATAACATTTAATAAGACTACGTAATCATTAAAATGGCATCAAATACCTATAAATAATGGCTTGCGGACTTTTATTTCATAGATATCTTTCTTTTAAAATTAGAACCAATTCCGAGAGATTTGGCATTTCCATTCCGAGAGATTTTATATTATTCCCCCAAAAAATATCGTCAAAAAACATTTTTTAGACACATTTGTTTTTCGAACCTTAATCATTTATGAAAAATCCAAATTTTCAAAAATCCCATGTAAAACACCAATATTTTTAGAAATGCTTCTGTGTTTATTCTTCAAGATGAACGCTTCCATGCCAATCACCGTCTAATCTGAAACGAAAACTGTTTATAAAAATCAGGTAAGATTGAATGCTGAACGATCCAATGGAGGAGTCTCGTTTCATTATCCCACATCCTTTAACGCATACAATGCGGCTAATGTTGTCTTATTTCGTATTTTCTCTAGGCAAATATAAAGGTAATTATAATAGAAGAGATATAAATCGAAGTTTTTATATCGATAGAATCTAATGTTTTTAATATTTTCGATTAAATTGCTAGTCGACTAGGCATTTAATCGCAAAATTCAAATAAAAGAGCACAAATGAATTTTGCTACGCATCATCGAATAAACGATAGATGATTTTCAATTTCAAAAGCAAACAAAAGATTAAGAGCAAACGCCATTTAGTTAGGAATGCTTGTTTTTACGATACATTTATATTAATTTTGCAAGATTTTCTCACATTTTGGGGTGAAGTGTGTCTATTGATGTATTAGCCTTATCCGGAAGAGATCAACTCGTATTGCCAAACGGTCTCGTAAAAAGACAAAAGGAAAAACCGCTAAGCGTTTAGCTTAACGGTTTCTTTGATTATTTCTTGATAACGATTTGACCATTATCTACATCAACGATGTATTTGTTTTTAGTATCAATATCACCTTTGATTATGGATGTAGCAAGAGCAGTTTCAACCTTATCTTGGATAAATCTCTTGATTGGTCTTGCGCCAAAGTTTGGCGTATAAGAAGAATCAAGAATGAATTGTCTGAGATTATCCGTAAATTCAACGGAGTAGAATTGATTTTCTAATCTTCCTTTGAGTTCATTTAACATCTTATCGACAATCTTTAATTGAACATCTTTATCAAGAGGGTTGAAATAGACTATTTCATCGATTCTATTGAGGAATTCTGGTTTGAAAGTGTGATGTAAGAGTTCTTCAACCTTATCTTTTTCTCCATTGAGGATATATTCGCTTCCTAAATTTGAAGTCATGATGATTATGGTGTTTTTGAAATCAACTAAGTGACCTTGTGAATCCGTTAAACGGCCATCATCAAGAATTTGCAAGAGAAGATTGAATACTTCTGGATCAGCTTTTTCGATTTCGTCAAAGAGGACTATCGAATAAGGATTTCTACGAACCTTTTCAGTTAATTGGCCTCCTTCTTCATATCCTACATATCCTGGTGCTGCGCCAATAAGACGTGACACGGAATATTTTTCCATATATTCGGACATATCAATACGAATGATGTTGGATTCATTGTCGAAGAGTGCTTCAGCAAGGGCTCTAGCAACTTCCGTCTTTCCAACGCCAGTTGGTCCTAAAAAGAGGAAAGAACCGATAGGCCTGTTTGGATTTTGAATGCCCGCTCTTTGACGAAGAATCGCATTAGAGACTAATGTAATGGCATTGTCTTGCCCAATAACTCTCTTTTGAAGAGTATCTTTAAGGTCAAGTACCTTTTCTTTGTCTCCTTTAGAGATTCTTGATACAGGTATGCCAGTTCTTTTAGCAACGATCTTAGCAATTGACTCTGAATCTACGATCTCGTCAACAAGCCTTTCTGTGTCTTTTGTTGATTCGGTGATTTCCTTGAGCTTCTTTTCATATTCAGGAATTGTTTGGTATTGAATCTTTGAGGCTTTTTCAAAGTTTCCTCCTGGAAATAGTTTGCAAGCTCAATTTTTGCTTCCTCAATCTTGTTTTTAAGATCCTTAGCTTCTTTTATTTGAGACTTTTCTTTTTGCCATTCGGCAGTAAGTTTTTTCGATTTGTCTTTGTATTCGGCTAATTCTTTATCAAGCTCAGTAAGACGTTTTTTGCTTGATTCATCGCTTTCTTTGGTAAGGGCAACACGTTCCACTTCAAGAGAGCGAATCTTTCTATCGGTTTCATCAAGCTCGCTTGGCATTGATTCGATTTCAACCTTAATTGCCGCGCATGCTTCATCGATTAAATCAATCGCCTTATCTGGCAAGAAACGATTGGTGATATATCGATTAGAAAGGGTTGCTGCAGAAATTAAAGCATTATCAGTGATTCTGACCCCGTGGTATGACTCAAATCTTTCTTTGAGTCCACGAAGAATGGTAATTGTATCTTCGACGGTAGGTTCTTCGATCATGACAGTTTGGAAACGTCTTTCAAGAGCCCTATCTTTTTCAATATATTGCCTATATTCATTTAAGGTTGTTGCACCAATGCAATCGATTTCTCCACGAGCAAGCATTGGCTTAAGCATATTTGAGGCGTCCATTGCTCCATCCGTTCTTCCCGCTCCAACAATAAGATGGATTTCATCGATAAAGAGAATGATTTTTCCATCCGATTCTTTGATTTTGTTAAGAACTGCTTTAAGACGTTCCTCAAATTCGCCACGGTATTTAGCCCCAGCGATTAAAGCACCCATATCAAGCTCGTATATTTCTTTGTCTTTTAGGGTTGCAGGGACATCATTTTTAACGATTCTTTCTGCAAGCCCTTCTACTATCGCAGTTTTACCAACGCCTGGCTCGCCAAGCAAAATAACGTTATTCTTTGTCTTTCTTGCAAGGATTTGTATGACTTTTCTTATTTCTTCATCACGGCCAATAACTGGATCAATCTTTCCAGCCTTTACATCCGCGTTAACGTTACGGCCAAATTTATCAAGGATATTTTTATCTTGGGAATAATCTTCCATTCCATTCATTTCATTCATAAATAAAACCTCCTAAATTGTTCCAAGTTTTCCTAGGAACACCATTATTATAACCTTTCTTTTAGCACTCGCAAGTGTTGAGTGCTAAATCTTTTAAACAAGTTACGACTATCTTTGATAGAAAAATGTCAAATCATGACATATTACTTGCTTTTTTGGTGTCCTAAGGTCTTTAATATTACGGAAATAAATTTAGTTAGTTGTATTTGCTTATGGAAAAGAAATTAATCCTTGTATCCGCACCGCCAGCGAGTGGAAAAACGTATGTATCGATGAAATTGGCGGAAAATCTTGCTCATGTCACTTATTTAGACAAAGACTCCCTTGTTCCTCTCAGCAATGTCGCTTATAAAATTGCTGGCATTCCTGTTGAAAGAGAAGGCGAATTCTTCCAAAAGAATATCCGCGACGTTGAATATGATGTCATCCTTGAAATGGCTTTTACCGCTTTAACGTATGAAGATATTGTCTTAATCAACGCTCCATTTACTAGAGAGCTTCACCATCCTGAATATATCGAATCTCTTAGAAAGAAATTAAAAGAACAATATAATGCCCATTTAGTAATTGTTTGGGTCGTTTGTGATATTGAAACCGTCAAAAAGAGAATGATTCAAAGAAATTCCGAAAGAGACGTTTTCAAAATCAAATATTTCGATTCATGGGTGAAAACACAAGATTTCAACACGCCAAAAAATCTCAAGGTTGAAGGAGATCCGTATTCCTTGGTTATCTTTGATAACTCAAATGATACAGTCTTCCAGGAATCAATGAAAAAGACGGTTGCCTTACTCGAAGAAAAATGAAATGGTGCTTAGGCACCTTTTTTCTTTATATTTGCCAAACTTATAGAGTTTGCTTAAGAATATATTAATGCGGTTATCAAACAAATTTTGCTAACTTTTATATTACGTCGTCAAAGTAAATATCAAATATCCTATTTATGCACGTAAAATCCGTAATCGAAATATACGTTTATAAATCGATGTATTCTATCTTTGAGTCGTGTTTCAAAGACTTGCTGTCATAGGAGATTCCAAGAAGCACCACCTTGCCTTTATAACCTTTGAAAAGAGATGAGTAATCGCGTTCTTTGATTTGCTTTAGGGCGTTTTCGGATGAATCATCCGCTTTAAGCTCTATAACGATTGGCATATGCTCCGAGTCTCTTGGCGTGTATGTGATATCGGCTCTTCCTGTCGAACACGTATCTTCTTTCCTTAAATAGTAAAAATCACGGAGATAATAATAGGAGACTGTAACGACTACTCCAAGCACATCTTCTTTGTTTTTGCTGAATACGGAAGCGAGTTCTTTGTGGTTTTTATCAAGGGTTTCGTTGATAAAAGAGACGTTCCCCTTAATGGTTTCTTCATAAAGTTTCTTAGAATTTGAGATCGGGTCATAAATGTCATGCCACTTAAGACCATCGATAGCAGTTTCGAATTCCTGTCTTATCTCATAGTTAGGTATGCGGCATGTTTCATTTTCTTCATCGTAGGCTAAATATCCTAGGTGAATCAATATTGTTAGTGCAGCGTCTTTAGAATTCACCTTCGTTAGGTCATTACTAAATTTTGAAACGTTGACTGGTATGTTCTCGCCGGTGAGCATGAGTGTGATTTTATCCTTGAGCTCACCATTATCATAATTCATGTAATTAGTAATTGATTCAAGAGCGCTTGTGGATGTCCAATAATCCTTGAATTTCTTACTTTCTACCGCTTTAACAACGCTTCGAGGATTATAGATATCATCTTCATCCAGGTGATATCCGTCATACCACATTTTCATCGTGTCAAAGCTAACGCCATATTTATCGCATAGTTCCCTTACTTCGTTTTTCGTGAATCCGAAAAACTCCGCCAATCCTTGAGGGTCTAACATATTATATTCTTCAAACATGTTTAACGCGGACTCAGTCGAATATCTCTTAATTGGCAATATGCCAGTCATATAAACGAGATCAAAACACGATGAAACGTCGCTCGACTTGAAGAGGCTTCTAAGAAGCATTATATATTCATCGCAAAGAGGAGAATTTGGCTTTTCCCTAAAGATGACGTCCCATTCGTCGATCAGGAAAATAAAACGCTCTCCTATGACATTGCTAATTCTTTGTATTGCATCTGCAATGCACACATCTCTTTCTTTGAGGGTGTTAGGCCATTTCTCATCAAGTTCTGATATGATATCCAAAGTTAGCCTATTAAGGAAGTTGTCACCATATTTTGCGTATAAGCTAGCCATATCAACCCATATGACGTTATGTTTATTAAGGTGAGTTAGGTATGTTGGATCCTTAGATATTTCCAATTCATCAAATATTTCTTTAGAATCACACCCTTTAGAATAATAAGCGTTTAACATAGATAGGGCTAAAGTCTTTCCGAATCTTCTAGGGCGCGTGACGCACATGTATTTGTCTGTCGTATTCAACGAAGAGTTCACATGGCTTATAAGCATAGATTTGTCAACATATATACGGCCGTTTTTATATTCAAGGAACTTATAACTGTCTTTATTCAAATAAAATGCCATGAAATATCCTCCTCATCTCTTCGCTTAATTATATAACGAAGACGCTATTTAATCTATGTTCGTTCTTGGATAAAATACGTCATTTTCTTTTGCTCGTATGTCTTCGTTTATTGAACCAATTATGTGTCTTTTCGGAAAATTCGGAGCGACTTTTGGTTACATTTCGGAAAATTCGGAGCGACTTTTTGTGGGCGTATAAGCCAAAACGTGCAAAAGACAAAGAAACAATCGGAAGTTTTCTCCAAAATATGAAAAAGTAAGTAAGTAAAATCATCAAAATTCAAGAATCAAGCAAATTACCGAATCAATCTAAATACATAAAAACAGTCAAAAGAAAAAACGCAAGAAGTCATTTTCTTACGTTTTCTTAATATGTTTTAATCGATGAATAATGCGGCTGCGCCAAGGATTCCTGCGTCATTTCCTAGCGTTGAAACGAATACTTTTACTGGGGCAGTGCATTCAAATCCATATTTCTTTTCTTTTAATTTTTTCTCGATAGCGTTTGTTAGATATTCTCTTTGATTGGAGAGCCCTCCACCAAGAACGATGGCATCAGGTCTAAAGATATTGCAGTAATTGATGCAACCGACAGTTAGATAATCTTCATATTGATCAACAACCTTTAATGCGGATTTATCGCCTTGCTTAGAGCATTCAAAAGCGGTTTTTCCGTCAACTTTGCTGATATCATATGCGACATAATCCCACATAATGGAGTTCTTGTCTTTTTCCATTGCTTCTTTTGTTTGACGGATAAGAGCGGTAACTGAAGCGTAGGCCTCAAAGCAGCCCTTAAGCCCACAAGAGCATTGAACTCCGTCCATAGCAATTATCATATGGCCCATTTCTCCGCCTTTGCCTTCGTTTCCAACATATAGGTGATCATTGAGGTAAATTCCTCCTCCAACACCAGTTCCTAAAGTCAATAAAACTAGATTGTGGTAATTCTTTCCAACACCAAATTTAGCTTCACCAGCCATGGCTGCATTTGCATCGTTGGCAATTCTTGCCTTCATTCCGGTCTTTTTTTCAACCATTTCTACGATTGGAAGATGATGCCAATTTAAGTTTCCAGAGAAATCGCAACAGCCTGTATCAGAATTGATTGAGCCAGGTGAACCAATGCCAATGCCGGCAAAATCAGATTTCTTATAATCGCATTTAACGATTTGCTCGTTAATTAAATCGCCAAGACGATTGATTAGTTCTTCTTGGGTTGCACTCTTATCGATTGGGAAGCCAAAACGATTGAGAATTTCTCCTTCTTCTGATACGAATCCTCCTTTAATCGAGGTTCCGCCAATATCAATACCAACGTATTTCATCTCTTTCTCCTTTATTTAACTAATTTGTCGAATAATTCTTTTGCGGCCATTATCGCGTCATCCATATCGAAATAACGATATAAGGCTAGTCGTCCAAGGAAATAAACATGCGGTTCAAGCTTCTTTGCTTCAGCAAGATATTTCTTGGCTAGTTCATTGTTTCTTTCATCGTTAACGGTGTAATAAGGAATCTTTCCGTCAGAATATGTGTCTGGATATTCCTTATAAATAATCGTTGAATGATGATTTTCGCAATATGGGTCAAAATGCTTATGCTCGGTGATTCTCGTATATCCAACATCTTTTGAGGTGTAATTGACGACAGGGTTTGATTGGAAATCATCAAGCGGAAGAGTTTCTTCTTCGAAACGGAGAGACCTCCATTCAAGTTTTCCAAAGCAATAATCGAAATAGGAATCCAATTGACCCGTATAGATGATTATCGGGGCGTAAGAAGAATATTTTTCTTTCTCTTGAAGATAGTCGACGTTATAGATGATATCTATTCCTTTAGCAAGATTCTTAGCGAATTCGGAGAATCCTCCTTTAGGAAGACCTTGATAAGTATCGTTAAAATAATTGTTGTTATATTCAAAACGTAATGGAAGACGTTTGATTATCGAAGATGGAAGATCTTTGCAATCTTTTCCCCATTGTTTTTCGGTATATTCCTTGATGAGCTTTGTATAGACTGTTCTTCCAACCATGCTAAGAGCTTGCTCTTCAAGGTTTTTTGGCTCTTTGATACCTTCTTTTTCTATTTCCTTAGAAATAATGGCTTTTGCCTCTTCTGGAGTATTCACCCCCCAAAGTTCATGAAAGGTATTCATGTTGAAAGGAAGATGATACTTTTCGCCATGATAATTTGCGATTGGGCAATTCATAAATGGATATACGTCTGCATATTCATTGAAGAAATTCCATGCAAAATCATCTGAGGTATGGAAAATATGCGGTCCATAAGTGTGGACAATTATTCCATCGACATTCTCCGTGGCGATGTTTCCGCCAAAATGGTCTCTTTTTTCTAAAATTAAAACCTTTTTTCCTTGATTTGCTAATAATCTAGCAATGCTAAGCCCTGAAAGCCCAGCGCCAATAATAAGATAATCGTAGTTCATAGGGGTATTATAACATATCTTTCAAAAAGATAAGAAAAAGGCTCTAAGTTTCCTAAGAGCCTTAGTGGTTATCTTATTTCGATTCAACGAATTCTGCTAATTTGGCATTGTCATAGAAGGAAGAACGAGCGAGTTCATAATCAGGCGTTATTCCATCATCGTTATCGATCATTTTTCCATCTTTCTTGTAATTAAGTCTTTCTAAGCCCGACATTCTTACGGCCATGCCATCTGGTGTTACGGAATTTCTAACAACGCATGCTCCTCCGCCAGATTTTTCGCCAATGATTTTAGCGCATCCGGTTTCTTTGCAAACGGTTGGGAAAAGGTTTGCGCAAGAGAAAGAGAAATTCGAAGTTAAGACAAAGAAATTATATTTTCCGGCATAAGAATCATTGCCATCGAACTTTCCATCAAGATTCGTATCAACTTTATAATGAAGTTCAGTGGTAGATTTAGTCGTTGCATTATCAAGATTGATTTTTACGTCTTTAGTTAAGAAGCCTAGCGTTGCAATCAAAGCATCCGCGGCTCCTCCACCGTTTGTTGTGAGATCAATGACGACGTTTTTGACTTCGCTACGGGTTTGTATTTCTTTGAAGCATTCATAGAAAAGAGCGAAAGATTCGGTTGCCGCTAATGTTGAAGAATTCTTTGCTGTAACAACTGTGCCAGTCGTAAGGAAAGTATCAAAACGAATGATTGCCGTCTTGCTTTGGAAGGCTAACGGAGCGACTTTTTCTCCAAGAGCGTTGGTTTTAGCCACAGTTAATTCTTTATATACATTCGTTAACGCTAATTCACGATCAGATGGGGTTACACTTCCCCTTGTCGTATTGCTTAATTGGCCATAGAAACTTGAAAAACCATAAGATGTCGTATGGCCATCGCCAAATACATTGAGATGTAATTCATTTATTCCAGTTTCATATGTAGTATTGTCAGTCGATTTTAAATGGTTGCGGACTGTTGGATATTTTTCCTTTAAATAGCTATCAAGGCTGAAATTGGTGTATTTGTCATGGAAGCCGTAGAAGTTATTGAAATTGTAGCAAATGGAAGCGTAGGCATAATCGGCCATGGATTTCGATCTTTTCTTTTTTGAATATGCTCCACCAAAATATTCTTTGCCATACGTTGATAAAGTAGATTTTCCAGTTGCGTCCACTTCTGTTTTTACGAACATTTGGTTATAACAGAGATAGAAATCATCGCCATTAAAGGCGAATGGCGTGGAAATAGATTCGAAAACTGTCGAATTTAAAACGGAGAATGGAAGATAAACATCATCTCCATCGGCGATGATATCAAGATCAGCACCTTTGATGTCAAAAACCGTTTTACCTGGATAGTTATAAGTTGAATTGTCCCCGACGCTAAAATAAATTCCCTTAGTGTTTACGGTCGTAGCAAGGTTATTAGTGACTGGGCTTTGATTTAAAGCACCAATAAATTCCTCATATCTATCAAAAGTCATCGTTCCTTTCGTGGTATCGATTGTCACTTCAAAGGAATTACCGATATTAAAGATATAGGCACCGTTCCTATAATCGTCGATGTAGCTATTTTCACTAATGATGGAAGTAAGGAAATTTCCGAAAGTGACATAAGGGACATCATCTAGCATTTTGTATTTAAGCTTAGCGATGCTAGAAGTTATGTAGTCCTTCCCATCCTCAGAGGCCTTGCCAATATAAAGATTTCCTTCTTTTTCACTTGAAAGATCGGCTGCTTTTGGATCAATTGTTCCGAATTGGCAAGAAGTTAAGACGCTTGTTAAGGCTGCGCCTGAAAGAAGAATCAGGCTAAATGTAGGTATTAATTTCAATTTAGATTTCATAGGCAATATCCCTTTAATTTTACGGGCTTAATTATAAGTTGCAGTTACCCTTAATTAAAGAAATATCGGACTTAAAAATAGTTTTCTTCGGCTTGCTTTTCTTCTTTTATCGCTTTATTGACGTCTTTTAAAGAAATAAGGCAAAAAACCACAGGCGTAAGAGCGGCAAGATTGGATATTGTTTCAAGGATTGAAACGTGTCCCTCAAAAGGAAGATAGTATTGAGCTATACCAAAAGGAACGCTTAAAGCGATAAAGAAAATGCCAATTAACATTAAGATTTCCCAAATAATCTTTTCCTTTGAGAAGAAAACGGTTATTGCAAAAGTGAATATGGCTAAAGATAGGCAAGAAAGTTCTAGGAAATAGAAGACATTGCAAACAGTCATGGAAGAATCAAGTTTCTCTGGCAAGACAATTAATTCGGGGGTCAGCATTGCTCCTGCGACAACAACCCAAGCAAAAAGATAGAGGGTTGATAAGCCTTGGATGCCAATAAGTTCTTTCTTTTTTGAGATATCGGCAATTCCATCGACGAAAGTGAAAAGAAGAATGGCGAAAATCAACTGAATTCCTTCATAAGATATCGCTTGATTCAAATCATTGATTTCTTCTTTGGAGGCCGATCTTTTTTGAATGGTATACATGATTATCAAAGTAATACCAAAAACGATATGGAAAATATCGAAAATAGTAAAGCCGAAGAAATTATAGTTCTTTATTGGATGTTTTTTCCCATCATGATGGGCTTGATGAATATATTTATTTTTATCGATTCTCATACCAAAGAATGATAATCCTATTTGCTCTTGTTGGTAAGAATATAATCATTCAAATCGTTAGTTTCGTTTAGTTTCCTTGTCGCAAAATAAAGAGGATAGAAAAGAAATAAAGCAAAAACAATCGTGACAATCGAAGTAAATAAGGCGGCAGGGAGCTTGCTTACTGAAGTTATGAATGCGGCCTCAAAACTTGTCCCTAAGGCAAGTGAGAAAAGGATACGTAAGAAGAATTCGCCAACCACGTTAACCAATAAACCGCAAACTAAAGCAAAAAGAAGGCATTTGGTTGAAGAGGGCATCCAAAATGAAGCGATCAAAGAGATAAGAATTATGCCAGCAAGAATTGAGGATGCGATAAGGGCGGTTAAGGAATAACCTGACCCATTAGTCAAATATCCATACAAAATCCAGCCAAAAGAAAGGAAACCAACACCTGTTGCAATAGCAAGCAAAACCGTTCCGTTCCATTTTTTCTTCAAGCAAATTCTAAAAAGAAGGCCAACGATAAAGCCAAAAAGGAATTTGATGATGAATGTTCTAAGATACGTATTCCAACCATATCCTAAGGCTAAATCGCAAAAACCCATGCCAAGAGATCCTGCAAGTCCACCAATAAGCGGCCCGCAAAGTAACCCAGCAAGGACACAAAAAAGATTCCCTAAATGAATTTTGCTTGTTCCAAGAGGTATTGAAATAAACGTTCCTCCGAAACACATGGCAATAAAAATTGCCGCATAAATGATTTTTATCAATGATTGTCTTTCTTTACTCATGCAATGAATGTTAGTTAAGGCAACGAACTAAATCAAGTAAATGTTTCGCAATAGCGATTATAGCTAATAAACAAAAGCCCAACTAACAACGATAATTTTTTTAAAAAAAGTTTGTAAAATCCTTAATGCCATGCGGAATAATTCAAAAAGCCTATTTCATTAAATATAGCAAACTTGCCTCTAATCTTGTATTATGTAAAAGATAGGTAATAGGTAAGTAAATGCTTAGTAAAATAATACTCGAGAGTGCTCAAGAGAGTAACTTGTTAGTCGAAATCTTGTTGATGATTGGTGGGCTTGGAGCCCTTTTTGTTGGCATGAATATGCTTCAAGGCGCAACAGAAAAACTTGCGACCGGAGGCTTAAAGAAGCTTTTTAAGAAGACAGCTAATTCAAAACTTGCTGGTGTTGGAATAGGAACATTGGCAACCATGATCATGCAATCAAGCGGAGCTACAACCATCATGGTCGTTGGCTTTGTTAATGCTGGCGTTATGACTTTAACGCAAGCTGCAACTTATATTATGGGTGCAAACATTGGCACGACAATCACCGCTCAGATTGTTGCTTTAGGAGGCTTATCTTCTTCCGCTTTCCCACTTACTGAAATTCTTATTTCTTTAACCCTTGTTGGCGTTATTCTAAAAATGATTTGTCATAAAAAGTGGCCTAAGGTTGCTTTTGTGGGCGATATGATCACTGGCCTAGGTTTGCTCTTCCTAGGTTTAGAAACCATGACGACAAACATGCAAGGCCTCCTTTTAAATAACGCTTCCATTCAAAATGCCCTAACTTCTTTAACCAATCCATTCTTATTATTGCTTATTGGCATCGTTTTGACGGCATTGGCTCAATCTTCTTCAGCAATAACTTCAATCGTTTTGGCTCTTGCGATGGCTGGCGCTGTCGTTGGTGGAAGCGGCAATGGCGTTCTCTATCTCATTCTTGGTTCAAATATTGGATCATGCGCTACGGCTTTACTTTCCGCCATCGGTTCAACGACAAATGGTAAAAGAACAGCTATCATTCACCTTTTATTCAACGTTTTCGGCTCAATTATCTTCTTCATCATTCTTGTGTGTTGGCCAAATGCCATGGAAATGACGCTTGCTAAATGGTTCCCTTCCTCTCCAGCAACGCAAATTGCCATGTTCCACACCTTCTTCAACGTCGTTATTACGCTTCTCTTCTTACCTTTCACTAAATTCTTAGTCTTCTTAGCATCGAAAATCATTCCCGAGAAAAAAGGAAGTCCAGAAGAAGATTTACTTGATCAAAGATTCCTCGCTACCCCTGAACTTGCCTTAACGCAAGCCATCTCTTATTACCATATTCTTGCTAAGCTTGCCCTTGATGACCTTATTATGGCGTTAGAGGCCTTCATTGCTAAAGACAACGGAAAGAAAGAGGAAATCGATGAACTTGAAAATAAGGTTCTTCGTATGTCTAAGGAATTAAATCAATTCATCGTGCAGATTTCCGCTAACGGAGTATCAGAGGAATCGCAAAAGAGAATTTCGCGAATGCAATTAGATATAGCCGACATCGTTCGTTTTACTGAGGTTGCAGATAACATCACTGGCTATACCAATCATGAAATAAACGATGAGTTAACCTTCTCTGACGTAGTTTTCAAGGATCTTAAAGTCATGGAAAGCAAAATCGTCGAGATGTTTAACAAAGTCGATAAGATTGTCGATAAGCCATCATTAGATGATTTATATGTTGCTAGAAGTATGGAAGATGGTATCGATAATATGCGTACTGAAATGGTGAAAGGGCATTTAAAGAGACTTGAAATAGGCGAATGCAAACCGCAAAATTCAAATATCTTCATTAATCTTGTTGGCAATCTAGAAAGATGCGGAGACCACCTTAACTTCATCTCGGAGCGTTCTTGTAGCGATCTTCTTCCAAAGAGCGAAGAAAATAATATTACGTTACATCCTTAATCAAAAACGTATTCTTGACGGTTGGAAAAGCCGTCTTTTTTTAATGACGATTCAAGGAAATCATAACGAGAAGGAATTAATTTAAGCAAATGAAATGACGCGTTCATCTTTTTTAACGCTTCAAGATTGATCCCTTTTCTTTTTATGATTGAAAGATATTCTTCATTATCTTCTTCGATAATTTCTATCTTTCCTTGAATTTGTAAGGAATGAATGTTTCCAAACCCAGAATATGAATCGAAGATGGAAGCGGCAACGTTCTTATTCTTTTCAAGATATTTGAACTTCACTCCTCCTTCAGAGAAGATATAAAAAGCACCATCGTAATAGTTATATTCTAATGGAGTGCATCTAACTTCATCTTCATAGCCTGTTGCTAGAGCCATCGTGTTATGAGAGAGAATAAACGATTCGATTAATTTAAATAATTGTTCTTTTTCTACCTTTACGCCAGTTTTATCTTTCTTAATCCAATACTGGCTTGCTTCTTGATAATTCATATACGCATTGCCTCTTTTTCTAATTTTAGCACTGAAATAAGGATAAATATGAAATTTGTTCTTAAAATCAACGGTTAAGAAATGTAAAATCTTCTAGGCCTAGGAGGAAAGAAAAATGATTCTTTATTACATCCGTCATGGCGAGCCAAACTACGAAAAAGATTGTCTCACTGAATTAGGTGCGAAAGAAGCAAACGCCTTAGTCGAATATTTTAAAAGAAAAGGTGTTAACAAAATCTTCTCATCAAGCATGGGAAGAGCAAAAGAAACGGCAATGCCTACCGCAAATTATTTCTCTTTGCCAATTACCTTATGTGATTGGGCAAGGGAAGATAAAACTTGGGAGAATTACACTGCATCTTTAGGGGAAGGAAGGACAACATGGGTCTTCTGGCATCCTAAATGGGTAAAAGAATTTAATTCCAAAGAAAGCGTTAACGCCGGATACGATTTCTACAAATTGCCAGTATACGATGAAATAAATCTAAGAAAAGGAATTGAAAAAACCGATAAGGCAGTAGATGAATTTATGCAAAGCCTTGGCTATTCTCATCTAAGAGAAGAAAGATGTTATAAAGAAATGAAAGAAAATAACGAACACGTGTGTTTGTTTGCCCATCATGGCTTTGGCATGGCCTTCCTCTCATCTTTATTAGATATCCCCTACTCCTTCCTTTCTTTAAGAATCGATATGGGGCATACGAATGTGACGGAAATCGAATTCAAGGCAAACGAAGAAGGAATCGTTTTTCCAAAAATCCTTCATCTAGCTGACGATGCTCATCTTTACAAGGAAGACGTCGGATTCAACCAAAAACCAACAGAATTGTATATAGAGGTAAAGAAATAAAATGGAAGAATGCATATCTAAAGAAAATAAGCCTTCATTTTGGAAGGAAGTAAAAGAAAAGTTAATGACCACGACCAATGGCATGGCTATTGGTCTATTTGGAACGTTGATTATTGGAACCATCCTTGATTTATTTGCCAAAATACCAGGAATGGCTGAATTATCTACTTGGACAACAGTCATTAAAGGATTGATGGGAGCGGGCATCGGCTTAGGCGTTGCTCTTTCCTTAAAAAAGAGCGGCGTTATCGTTGTGGCTTCAATGACAGCAGGAATGATAGGAAACTACGCCTTCTCCTTTAGCGATATGAAAGTAAACTCGATTGGAGATCCATTATCGTGTTATATAAGTGCCGTCCTTTGCTTATTGGCAATTAAATATATCATGAGAAAGAAAACGCCTGTGGATATTATCTTATTGCCGCTAGTTGGCTTGATTTTCTCTCTTTTGTATTCTTTCTTGCTTGCTAATTATGTTCATTACATTACGATTGGACTTGGCTGGGTTATTGAAAAATCATTTAATGTCGTTCCATTCTTGATGTGTATTATCATCTCCGTCCTTGTTGGAATGGCCTTAACTGCGCCTATATCTTCGGTTGCTCTTTGCGTTGCGATTAAGATTGGTGGCACTCCATTAGCGGCTTATGCTGCTTTAATTGGCTGTTGTACGCAAATGGTTGGATTTGCCGTTCATACCGCAAGAGATAATAAATGGGGCTCAGTTATTGCAGTTGGCATTGGCACTTCGATGCTTCAATTTAAAAATATCGTTAGAAAACCACTCGTTTGGCTTCCAACGATTATCGCTTCAGCAATCCTTGGGCCATTTGCCATGATCATGCCAATACAAGATGTAGCTTATTATACGGAAAACAACAGTATTTCATCCTTATCTGTTGCTGGAGGAATGGGAACTTCTGGTTTGGTGGGTCCTTTAAATGTATTAGCTGCTAATGATTATAACTGGGTATTAATAATCGAAGTAATTGCCTTTTGCATCATCTTACCTATCATCCTCGTCTTCTTACTTGATTTGCTATTTAGAAAACTTGGATGGATCAAAGAAGGCGATTTCTCGCTTAACAGCGATTTATAAAAATCAAAAAATCCATAGGAAAACCTCACTCTTTTTTAAAAAGAGTTAGAAAATCTTATGGTTTTTTATTTTAGTTTTTATGCATAGGCAAAATAAAATCCCTTCTTAATATGTTTTGTGATATACTTTTGTAAATCGTAATTTACTAAATCGTAATTTACTAAAATGTTTGGAGGGAAATATGAAATTCATTGGAAGGCTAGAAGAGCAAAAAAAGATTAATTCGATATTAGATAACGATGGGTATCAAGGCTGCATCATTTATGGTAGAAGGCGCATGGGAAAAACTGAATTGGTCAAACATTGTTTAATGAATAAAAAAACTCCATTTATCATGTATCAGTGTAAGGAATCGACTGAAGAAGACAACATAAGTCAGTTATCTACTGTCATCTCCAAAGAACTTAATATGCCGTATTTAGGGTTTAAAAATTTCATTGACGCGATCGATTTTCTTTTTCAATATGGTTGTGAAAACGAAATTTCCTTTGTTCTAGATGAATACCCATATATAAGGGAATCTATAGCTGGTTGCGATTCTAAATTGCAAAGCGTAATTGATAAATATGCGATGAGAACAAACATCAAATTCTTTTTATTGGGCAGTAGCATTTCTACGATGTCATCCCTTCAAAATCACGATAATCCATTATATATGCGTTTAACCAATTCAATATTATTAAAGCAAATGGATTATTATGATTCGGCGAAATTCTATCCTAACGCTACTTTGGAAGACAAAGTTGGTTTCTATTCCGCTTTTGGTGGGGTGCCATTTTATAACGCTCAAATCAATGACAAACTTTCATTAAAAGATAACATCATTAAAATTCTAAGCGGTCAATTTTCTTCACTTAATGATTTTTTAAATATCTATTTGAAAAGCGAACTTAGAAAGATAAATAACGCTAATGCCGTTTTCGAGTCAATCGCTACTGGCGCGTTTCATTTTTCAGATATCCTTGCTAAAACTCATATTGATTCATCCGCTTCGCTCTCTGTTATTTTAGGAAAGCTTATCGAGATGGATTTAATTGAATACGTATCTCCGATAAACGATCAGACAAACAAAAAGAAAGCGGGATATAGAATATCTGATTCATGCGTACGTTTTTATTACAATTTTATTTATCGAAATGAATCTGCTCATAGAATGCTTAGCGATGAGATTTTCTATGAAAAATTTATAAAAGAGGAGCTTAATAAAAAAATAATTCCTTTAACATTTGAGAATATTTCAAAAGAATTTTTGATAAGGAAAAACAAGCTTGGCCAAATC
>CAVIJE010000023.1:0-1009 GCA_963643355.1 Sodaliphilus sp.
TTTACCAATATTTTTGAAGAACTTCTTAAATCCGTTCTCTTTCTTTTCTTCTTTCTTTTCGTCTACGACTTCGACTTCCTTAGCTTCTTCGGCCATTTTTAACTCCTTACTTCCCCTCTAATTAAATTCTAGTCTCAAAAACAACGAAATCAATCGATTTTTTAGGAAAAATTATATTAATTATTTATATAATAAATAAGTTATGAAACTGTTTGTCTTTGATGTTGATGGCACTCTTGTATATAACGGAGGAAAAATATCTTCCATCGTTAAGAGGGCCATTCAAAGTAGACTTGATAATGGAGATGCTCTTGCTATTGCCTCAGGTAGACCATTTGTAGGTATAAATATCTATTTATCTGAATTTAGAGGAGAGCATCGTTATGCGATTGGCTCTAATGGTGCATCAACATACGATAAAGAAGGAAAAACGTTAGATATCCTTCCCTTAAAGATTGAAGATCTTTTTGAACTTCGTGCCAAATATAAAGAGAAGGTTGAAAATTGTGGCGGGGCGATTTACGCCTATGACATTAAGGGAAACGTTCTTGCCTTCTTTGAATCTTCTTGGACGGAAGATGAGAAAAAATACAATCACATAGACGTTTCTCTTTTGAATGAAGAAACAATCAAAAACAACAAATACATTCTTAAAGTCATGGTTGCCGCGCCAAAAGAAGTCATAAAGAATTTAGTTATTGAAGATGAAGATAAAAAGAAATATAACATCATCCTTTCAGACCCTAAATATCTCGAATTTGTAAATAAAGACGCGGATAAAAGCGAGGCTATTAGATATCTTGCAAAGCATCTTAATATAAGTGATAAAGACATTTATACATTCGGCGATCAAGAAAATGATGTCAGGATGATAAAAAATTACAATGGAATAGCAATGGGCAATGCCATAGAATTATGCAAGGCCAATGCTAAATTCGTTACCAAAGACGTAAGAGAAGATGGCATTGCTTACGCTTTCGAAGAATATATCAATAAAAGGAATTAAGAA
>CAVIJE010000023.1:1019-22453 GCA_963643355.1 Sodaliphilus sp.
GAATATGTACGAACATGAAATAAAAATGATGATCAAAGCTGCTAAAGAAGCGCAGAAATGGATCTTAGAAGTTTACCACACTGATTTTGAGGTAATAACGAAGGAAGATAATTCTCCAGTCACTAATGCCGACAAAGGCGCGGATAAAATGATTAGAGACGTTCTTGCCAAAGAATTTCCTGATTATGGCTTTTTAACCGAAGAGAGCAAGGATACCAAAGAAAGATTAAGCAAAGAATTCATCTTTGTTATCGATCCTGTCGACGGAACAAAAGAATTCGTTTCAAGAAATGGCCAATTTACAACGAATATCGCTTTAGTAAGGAATCACGAAGTTGTAGCAGGAGTCATTAACATCCCAGTTCTCGACACTCTTTATTTTGCAACTAAAGGCGATGGAGCTTATAAGGTCAGTCCTGATGGAAACAAAGTAAGAATCCACGTTTCTGATAGAAAAGAAAACCTTCGTGCTTTACGTTCGGTTTCTTTCTTCAATGAAAAAGAAAAAGCCATATATGAGAAACATGCAGAATTATATTCATCTATCAATCCTTTAGGAGCGGCAATGAAATTCTGCCATATAGCCGATGGACAAGCTGATATCTCATATCGTTGCTCAGGCAACACAAAAGAATGGGATGTTGCAGCAGGAGATATCATCTTAACTGAAGCAGGAGGAGTTATGCTTGTTCCTCCAAGCATGGAAAAGATGAAATATAACCGTGAAGACGTTTATAACCGCGATGGTTATGTAACGGCAAATAAAAAAGAGAACATTCATTATTAAAAAATAGCCATTCAAGGCTATTTTTTTTCATCAGGGATGTTATGTTCTTTCCCTTTTCTATCTAGATAAGCATTCATCACATCTTCAGGAACGTCCATTGATGCGTCACATCTAATAACGCCAGGAACCTCTTCCATAAGAATGATTTCTACCCCTTGGGAGATATCGGCATCGGCATATAAGCAGCCATTGCATGCGCCAACCATTCGCACATAAACGACTCCATCTTTAAAACCGATAAATTCAATATCTCCGCCTTCTCTTTGCAAGAAAGGGCGAACCTTATCTAAGACTTCTTCAATTTGTTTTTCAATTTGTTCATCTGCCATAGCGTTTCATATTTTAGTTTCAATATTTAAATATCGCAATAAATATGCGTATAATAATTCAAATGAATCAGATTATTCCCCTTTCAAAAAGAACAATTCTTGGCGCCATTTTAACGCTTGATAACGAAGGATATAAAGTTACCTCGAAAGGGCTTTGCTTAGTTTTGATTGGCGATAAAAGAATAAAGGATTTAGCTGAATCGAATGTTTTTGGCTATCTTCCCTCGGTCACGTCAAAGAAACTAAAAAGCAGGATTCGTTATTTGATTAATTTGGATTATTTGAAGCTAGATTACGACTCATCACTTGATGTTCATTTTCTTACCTTAACCGCAAAATGTGATGATCTTAATCTTAAGCCATTGAAGAAGAAGAGCCCTAAAAAGGAAAAAGAAGAAGTATATTACATCTACAAAGATGAATTTCTAGCAAAAAAGAAATAGATGGCAAATCTTCCGTAGAAGATAATAATCCCGTGCCATCTATTCCCTCTCTAAATTTAGGGTGGAATTATCATAAAATATCTAGTGACATATTGTCAATAAAAAAGTAATTTACATTATTTTCAAAAAAATGTTGCTTTTATTTTTCAAAAGTGTAAAATCTTAATTCCTGACTTTTAAAGGTCAGTATATAAACATCAGAAAAGGAGGAAAACGTATGATCAAAAAGCAATTTAAGAACTTACAGACCGCTTATCAAGATAAGCAACGCGACGATAAACAATTATCCGTTTTAGCGTCCTGTCTGCTTGATGACTGCATTAATTCGATTGATTCAATCAATTTCTAATGCTCATCAAATTGCGTGGCTAATATTCTTCAAAGAATTGTGCCATAAAATTAAAATAACGTAGTTCCAAAGACTCACTAAGGGACTACGTTTTTTATTATTTCTCGCCTAACTCTTTTAATTTGGCAATGATTAATGGAAGAGCCTCTTCGGGAGTTGAGGCATTCTTTGTTGCTTCCTCTATTGGACAATTTCCGGTTTTAAAATGATTGATGATATTTTTTACTAAATTATCGTATGTTACTGGGATTTTATACGTATTCAATACTTCTAAAGCGGATTCGGAAATCGTTTTGCAATAGATTTCCTTTATTTTCAATTCGACATAAAGCAATGCCGCCCCTCTTCCAATAACTTTATCAGCAGCAGAATAGGAAGAAAAATCTTTCCCATAACGATTGAGCAATGGGTGAACCCCTCTTAGAATGTCCGTTTGAATATCATTATCGGAAACTAAGACTAGGGTATAGCCACCTTCATTTAATAATTTCTTTGCTTTTTCTAAGTTATTCATACATTTCACCATATTTCTTTGTTAAATAATCAATAAACGGCTTGCTAGTAAGCTCTCTTCCAGTAACCTTCTTGATCCAGTCATTAGGCTCCATCCAGTCGTAGCAGTAGTCGTTTTCCGCTAAATACGAAAGAATCTCATCCATCTTATTTTCGGAAATTAATTTCCTGACGTTAATGTCTTTTTCCATCTTTTCGAAAATCATTGCACCATAAAGGTTTCCTAATAAATATGATGGGAAATAGCCAATTTCATTATCGGACCAATGAATGTCTTGCATGCAGCCTTCAGAGTCATTAGGGACATCCACATTTAGATATTCCTTGTATTTTTTATTCCAAATGGCTGGAACATCTTCACATTCGATCACGCCATTAATCAAATCGCGTTCAATTTCATAACGAATGATGATATGAAGAGAATATGTTAATTCATCAGAATCGCAACGATTAGGAATTGCTTCGACGCGATTGACGAGATGATAGAAATCTTCAACAGACATGTTTTTAAATTCGGGATCAAGATTTTTTGTGCATAAATCTTTGAATGTAGGCATAAATTCAAACGATCTTGCGATTATGTTTTCGTATAGTCTTGAATGAGTTTCGCAAATTGCCGCCGTTCCAACTCCTTCTAGGTAGTTATCATACATTTCTTGTGGCTTATTTTGGAATTCTAAAGCGTGACCTGCTTCGTGGATTTCCGAATAAGCTGCCGCACGCCAATCTTCAACCTTATATTCAGTTGTAATTCTTGTGTCGAATTGCGATATATCGATTGTGAATGGATGCATAGATTCTCTAAGGCATCCTTGTTCGAAGTTATATCTTTCCCATTTCAAAAGATCTTCGGCTAAATGACGTTGGAGATCAATTGAGTAGGGTTTTAGTGGGGGTATTTGGATTTTTGATTGTTTTTCTAAGACTTTTGGCAAGAGATTTTTGATACATTCTTTGATTGGTTCGAAAATAACATCAAGTTGTTTGCTTCTCTCGCCAGGTTCATAGGCATCTAGTGCGGCATCGTATGGTGAATCCATATCTGGAGTCATCATCAATTTATTTATTTTACGGGCATTTGCGATGCACTCTTTCCAATATGGAAGCCATTTCGCATATTCATTTGTTGGCTTGTACTTTCTCCACATCTCATTAGATTTATAAAAAGATTTCTTGCAAGAGACGTATTCTTCAATCGGCATCTTTTTTAATAATTGCACGTCATAGGAAAGGGATTTAGCAAGTCTCTCTTCTTCCTTAGAGATACCATCTTTGTTTAAAAGAGCTTCTAATTTTTCAATAAAATCTTTATTAGAAAAAATCTTTGCGACGTTTTCGTCTAATTCTGAAGTAAGCTCCGATTCTAATTCGATTGATTTGCTTGGACAGGCGGTTGATAAATCAAAACCGATTATCGCACCTAAAAATCTATCGTGTCTTATTTTCTTTAAATACGGCTCTAATTCCTTAAATTCTTTTGAATGTTCTTTCATAATAAAAATCCTCTTTATTTGCATTAACAACAAAGAGGATTATAGACATTAAGAAGAATTATGTCTATTAACGTAACTTAGCTAGATTCAAATCTAATATTGAGACTAAGAGTTCAATTACTTCTCCTACGACAAGAACGAAGTAACAAATGGCAATTCCATTTCCATTTAATGAGATACCCTTAGAAATGGCATAAAGGCTTATTGCAAGACAATGGCAAATGGCAATTATAGAAACGAAGATAAAGGAAGAATCACTTTCTTTCTTCTTTAAGACTCTATAAGCCAAAATAGAGGCTAAAACAGTAGAGATAACGCCTAAGAAGGAACCAACAATCATCATAATATAAGGAAGGTCTATTTCAACTTTTCCTTTGATGATTGGCTTAAATATGTAAGACAAGAAGAAAACGACGATCAAGAAAGAGACAAATCCGGTGAATATTGAAGAAAGGTAAGGGATTTCCTTTTTATTTTGAAGGGAATTTATCAATAAATACAAACCATAAACGATAACTAAGAAGGAAACTATCGTTAACATCAATAAATCTTTAGAACCATAAGAAATCGATAAGCCAAAGCCATCATCATAATAAGAATCAATGGCTGTTAAGATATATCCAACTAAGGCAGGAACAAATGAGAAGAGACCTGCAAGAATAAAACCAAGGGGTTTTAATAGGTGATTTTTATGAATTTGTGTCATTTTGCGACCTCCTCTTTGCTCTTAGATGCATCTTCTGGCAATAACATTTTTGGCCAGGCTTTAATAAGAATGCAGGTTACTAACGTGGATAAAACGATATCAGGCCCCATATAAGCTAGATTATAAATAAAGGAATAAGCCCAGGCGTTAATATTTGAGTCTTTAAAGGACCAGGCAAATGATGAAGCGTCGCTTCCCCAGAATATCGCTCCCGATAATACGTGAGACATGTATTTTGCGATTCCGCCAACAAGGCATCCCAATATCACATAAACCATCATTTTTTTCGGTGATGAAACATTTTCTTTTATGGCGTGGGTGAAAATTCCAGCAAGCGAGGCCAATGGATAGGCAATCCAATAATCGAGGGCAACTTGAAGAAAGGTCATATACCAATTCGCCCCAGAAACAACATAGAAACCATCAGCTATGTCTAATAGCCCCATGATCAATCCGGTCAATAACCCCGGAAGGAAACCCCTTCGATAGGAAATGATAAAGACGCATACCATCGCCACTCCCAATGACCCGCCATTTGGGAAAAGAGGGCTAGAATAAATCCCAGCCAACAAATCAAGAACGTAACCCAAGGCGGAGAATATTGCTATTTCAGCGATTGTTTTTACGCTCCAAGTTTTTCTTTGCTTATCCATAAATTCCTCCTAGATAAAGAAAAACCGCACAATCTAGAAAATGTGCGGAGAAGCATTAAAACATCTACCTACGCTAGCATTATCTAGATCAGGTTTCGGGTCGTCACGAATTAGTGACCTCTCAGCAATCTTAGGGATGCTCCCCGGGCTTTTTAGCCGTAAGTATTATAACACCGTTTATATTATTGCAATCATTCTTTGTCGTTTTTGCTTAAAAACATCAAGAATCTGCCTTTATTTACTTTGATATGCCCTTCAGGGCTTTTCAATTCATTAGAAATCGCTAATCCATCGCCTTTAGATATTAGATGATTCTCAATGTCATAGGCAAAACCCTTAAGTGATAGATAAGACTCTTCTTCAAGAGGAAAGAAAGAGATATATTTGAAACCGTTATTTTTGATGGTTTCCTCACCATCGATCATTCTGATAATCGTAAAATCGTCTTCAAGAGTAATTCGTTTATCTAACATTGCTAATTCGAGATTGGCGTAAAAATGTTCGATTCTTTTCCCTTGGATTCCGCCAAGTATGATGAAAGAAACGTTTTCTTTCTCCTTCCAAAGAGAATAAGCGTGTTTAGTGTCCGTGTCGTCTTTAATCGGATTCAATTTTATAATTCGAGGGAATTTTGCATAGATTTTTTCTTTTTCTGAATCTAAACATGAGTCAAAATCACCTATCGCATAATCTAAATCTATATTATTTTCTAAAGCTAAAAAACTTCCTCTATCAATTCCGACTTTGATTGAATCATCCGAAAAAGAATAATTCTTCAAATCTATGTTGTTACCAACGATGAGATAGATTTTCATTTTAGTTTAATGAGACGTTGATTTCCTTGATGGAAAAATCCGGTTTTAAAATAACGGAGAAATAATAAGCGGAGTTTTCGTCTAGCGTGAAATAATTATCATCTTCAACTTTTAAACCAATATTGCTTAGCATATTGAAAGATGAAGGAGAATAGACGGTATTTCCGGTTGCACTAGAAAGCCTATAAGAATAATTCTCGCTTCTAGGTTTAAACGTTAATTCAAAAGCAAAATTATCGTTGCCATATGTTTGCTGATAATCGCGAGTGATGTTGGTGAATGTCGTTTTATCGGTTAACGCCCCTTCGTTATAAATTTCAAGAACTGGCGTTGAAGAATCTAAGTTCCAATACTCGCTTGCTTCAAAAGCAACTCCGGCAAATAAAGTTTGCCCATAGAAGTAGGATGTTTCCTCTGAGAAAGAAGAAACATTTCCATCCTCTAAAGAATTGCCATAATAATCTGTTAGATAATCAACCGTTTTAGTGGTGCTAAGTTTTTTAATCCTATAGCCATTATCTATCGTTTCTAGCGCAAGTTTTGAAACATCGCTGCTAACAGCTGTGACGCTCTTTGTTGAATCGTTGCGGTAGAAAGGATTTGTAACCGTTGATTTGCTTATTGATGAATAAAGAGCGTTAACTGTTCCTTCATCATTTTTAAAATAGCTAAAAGCATATGAGGAAAACTTATCAAAATTGGTGATTAGATAGTTGTTCCATTTGTAATCGACGTCACTTTCACCGGCGAAATTTCCATTTATCAAGGAATAAGTGACGCCATATTCTTTAGCTCCGGAAGCCTTATAAAAACTTTTCTTATATAAACCGTATTTTGTTGTTAAACGTCCAGACGTAAGCAAATCGGCAGGATTTTCCAATACGGCAATCATGTTGCGGGAATCGTAAGATTCCGTGATTCTTATTTCGTTTTCAAAAGTTGAAGAAGTGACGGTTTCATTTTCGATAATGATCTTGTTTTTATATATTGCCGTGATTTTTGAAGAAGCCGCTTCGGATTTGCTAACGGATTTTGAACCAACCGAGCCATAGAGTTTCTCATCATCTTTTGAAGTCGATGAAGAAACCTGAATGGTTGCAACATCTAATATGTTTTCGATAACACTTTTTTGAACGAGATTTTTCTCATAATTATTGAGAGGGTTTTTATAGTCATTTATATCAGTCGCATTATTATTGGAAGCCCCACATGAAGCTAAGAGGGTTCCAAATAATGGCAAAATTATCAATTTTTTATTTTTCATAGCACATTAATTAAAGCACAAAATTATCTTTTGTGTTACAAAAGGATAATCATATTCATTTTTAATTTCTAGCATTATTTGGCTAAATTTGCGATAATCTCACTTGCTATGGCTCTCTTAGAATTGGATAACATCGAATTTAATTACTCCGATAAGGAACTATATCGCCAAGTTTCTTTAAAGATGAATCCTGGCGAACATTGTGTGCTTGTTGGAGTCAATGGATGTGGAAAAACAACCCTTTTAAGCATGATTGTCGGCGACTTAATTCCCGATAAAGGAAAAGTTATCTGGGAATCAGGAACGACATATTCTTATCTTGACCAGCAATTGAAGGTCGCTCAAGATATGCCAGTCCATCAATATTTGTATGGTGTTTATGAAGACCTTTTCCAAAAAGAAAAACAAATGGAAAAGCTTTATGAACAAAGTGCTTTAGATCCTGACAATTTCGAAAAATACCTAGCAAAAGCCGAACGGATTCAAGAAGAATTGGATTCTAAAAACTTTTATGGCCTCCAAGAAAAGGTTGGTCGCCTTACCGACGGGCTTGGCTTTGACAAAGAACATTTAGACGCGCCTTTGGCTCAACTATCTTCAGGACAAAGAGAAAAAGCATATCTTGCTAAGATGTTACTTGAAGAAAAAGACGTTCTCATAATGGACGAACCAACAAACTTCCTTGATCAAGGACAGGTTGCTTGGCTTGCGAAATATCTTTCTAATTACCCTAAGGCATTCCTAGTCGTTTCTCACGACCAAGAATTCCTCAAACAAATCGCCAATGTCGTTTTTGTTTTAGAAAATCAAACGATAACTCGTTATAAAGGCACTTTTGAACATTACCTAACTCAACATGAGATAGATAAAGAGCAATACAAAAAAGACTACGAAGCCCAACAACGCTACATTAAAAAAGAAGAAACTTTCATTGCTAAGCATATTGTAAGGGCAACCTCGGCAAAGGCCGCAAAGTCTCATCGTGCTAGACTTGCCCATTTAGACGTTATGGAGGCCCCGGGAAAAGAAGAAGGCCGCGTCTATATCTCTTTTCCTTATACTCATCCTGTTGGAAAAATACCGCTTCGCGTTGAGGATCTTGTAATTGGCTATAACAAACCATTATTAGATCCTATTTCTTTTGAATTAAATGAAGGAGAGAAAATCGCGATTCTTGGTCAAAATGGCGTTGGCAAGTCAACTTTCCTAAAAACTATCTTAGGCGATATACCATCTTTAGGCGGATCATTTTCTTTCTTGCCTGGAATTGTCGTTAATTATTTCAATCAAGATGAAAAAATCGATATGAGCATGACTCCGTTTGAATATCTCCATTCTCATTACCCGGACTATAACAATACGGAAATTCGTAAGGCTCTTGGGAATTGCGGAGTAAGGAAAGAGTTGGCTCTTCGCCCAATGAAAGAATTATCAGGTGGAGAAGTGGCCAAAACGAGATTTGCCTTGATGACTTTCAAAAAGAGCAATTTCCTTGTTTTAGACGAGCCAACAAACCATCTCGACCAAAAAGCCAAGGATGCAATATTTGAATGCATTGAAAGATACCCTGGCTCAGTGATAATCGTTTCACACGAAAAAGATTTTTATGATGGGTTAGTTGATTATGAGATGCATTTTTAAGGCAATCTCTTTACTTCCCTAAAACCAAAAATATATAGCAAACCCCTAAATAATGGGGTTTTTCTCCAATAATCATATCCGGTTATATCACTATTGAAAACGGCTGTCATTTTTCGATAATTCATATCTAAATCCGTAAGCAAGCCAAAATAGGTTTTGTAATCTTCATTATTACTATATCCATTTGAATTTGCAAACATAACCAATTGTTTTTGCAAATTCGTAAGAAGAACAATCGCATGTTCAATATCCTGACATTTTAGTTTCTCTAAAGACAAAGAATTGACCATTTCTAAGCTTGTTAATATTGACTTATCTAGGATGTCTTTTTCCATTAGAGAAAATAAGGAAAGAAGAACATCTCTCTTTTCGGACAAAAGAATGGATATTGCCAAGGTCTTTTTTCTAATTTTCTCCTTAAAAGTGAATATACATTCAAGGGCATAAAAAAGCCCAAAAGCGTACAAAACCAACAGAATTGATATAACGTATAAGAAAATTCTCCACCATTCCATGCGATTAGTTTAATTTTCAAAGAAAGAAAAGGCAAATTTTCTTTTTCGAGAACATTTTTTGAATGAGGCCTGACATATTCTGAAATTGACACATACAATTATTGAATGTAAACTATTATCACTCTTAAGAGTGAAGATTATGAAAAAACCTATTGTTGCAATACTCTATGATTTTGATTCCACGCTAGCAACTAGCGACATGCAAAACTTCGGCTTTATCCCTTCTTTAGGGATGACGCCTGAACAATTTTGGGCCAAGACTGGCGAATTCTGCGATAAAAGCGGAATGGAAAGAACGCTTGGCTATCTTTACGTCATGCTTCAATCATGCAAAGAAAAAGGCATCGAAATGAGCAAAGAATGGCTTAAAGAACAAGGAAAAGCCATAGAATTTTGGCCTGGTGTGATTGACTGGTTTCAAAGAATCAATGATTTTGGAAAAGAAAACGGATTGAAAATCGAACATTATCTCGTTTCCTCAGGCAACAAGGAAATTGTCGAAGGGTGCGCTATTGCTAAAGAGTTCAAGGTTATGTATGGTTGCGAATTCTTCTATGATGAGAATGGCAAAGCCGTATGGCCTAAATTAGCAATCAATTTTACCCAGAAGACACAATATTTCTATCGTATCTCTAAGGGTGCAGTCGACGCTACTGACGATAAAGGCGTTAACGAAAAGCAACCAGAACGTCGCGTTCCTTACTCAAACATGATTTATATCGGGGATGGTATGACGGATATTCCGGCGATGATTGTCGCTAAGAATTCAGGTGGCAAATCAATTGCGGTTTACCCAAGAGGCAAAGAAGATAAGGTTGCAAGTCTTTTCCAAGATGGACGCGTTAATTACGTTTGCCCGGCAGATTATCGACCAGGCAAAGAATTAGATAAGGTCATGCATCTTGTCATTCAAGGCATCGCCATCAAAGAAAGCCTTGCTAAAAGAGAAAACCACAACCCTTCTCAGGACTAATTTATGGAAGAAACGAAAAATATAGCTGTAATTTTAATGGGTGGAAAAGGCGAAAGATTCTCCTCTGAAACCCCTAAGCAATTCATAAAGGTTAACAATCAGGAACTTTTCTTGTATTGTGCTAAAGTCTTTGCTTCAACCTCCTTGATCGATAAATATATCTTTGTCGTTCCGGAAGGATATGAATCGCACACTCTTTCAGTTGTTCTTAAAGAAATCGGGAATGAGTGTATTGTCATACCGGGAGGAAACACACGCGAAGAATCCGCTTATGAAGCCATTAAATATCTCAAAGAGCATGAAACTGATCCTGAATCGATAATTTTGATTCATGATGGAGATAGGCCTCTTGTTGCTAGATCCTCAATTGAAAATTGCATTGCTGCCGCAAAAGAAGCAGGCGCTTGCATCCTTGCTGCTCCATCGACTGATTCAGTGGCAATTTCCGAAGACGGAACGATCGCTAACGAATACGCCAACAGAAAAACCATTTATCTTGTTCAAACCCCACAAGCCTTTAAATTCTCAATAATTGATGAAGCCTTTGAAAAGGCCAAAGACTCGCTTGAATCATATACTGATGAAGGCTCCTTAGTTTTAAACACTTTAGGAATTCAACCAAAACTCGTTATTGGTGATAACATCAACATCAAGGTTACCTTTGAACACGATATTGATATCTTGGACGAATAATTATGATGAAAGTAAAAGTTGGAGATATCCTTGAAGGGACGGTAGTTAAGGTTTACCCACGTTATGCAATCCTTCTATTTGATGAGGGGCTAACTGGATTGCTTCATATTTCTGAAGTGTCAAACCATTACATTCACTCATTCACCGATTACGTTAAAACTGGAAGTATCTACAAGGTTAAGGTGATTTCTTTCGATGAGAGTGGGCCTTCGATGAGAGTTTCTTTGAAAGCACTTAGTGGAAGCGAGCGTCGTGATTCTATTGCACGTATGCGTGTTAAGAATGAAAATATTTCTTGCAAAGCTTTATTTGAGGAATTACCAAATTGGATTGAAGAAGAAAATAAAAAAGAGGAAGAAGGAAAACTATGATAATTGAAACAAAATTAGATCACTTAGTTGATAAAGTTGATTTTTCCGAATATCAATCTCGAGTTAATGAAATTAACGAGATGATCAACAATCGCACTGGGGAAGGAAATGATTTCCTTGGCTGGTTAGATTGGCCAATTAATTACGATAAAGAAGAATTAGAAAGAATAAAGAAATCTGCTGAATATATCCGCCAAAATTACGATATTTTAGTCGTATGCGGAATCGGTGGCTCATATCTTGGGGCTAGAGCTGCCATCGAAGCGATCAAGGGCACTTTCCGCTCCAACAAACCTGAAATAATTTATTTAGGACAAAGCTTAGATCCTACCTATATTCAAGAAAGCATTGAATATCTTGCTGACAAGAAATTTGCCGTTAATGTTATTTCAAAATCTGGCACGACCATTGAAACTAGCGTTTCTTTCCGTTTGCTTAGAACTCTTCTCGAACAAAGAGATGGCGTAGAAGCGGCAAGAAAGGCAATCTTTGCAACCACCGATAAACAAAAAGGCGCTCTTTTCACCCTTGCTAAAAAAGAAGGCTATGAAATGTTCGTCATCCCAGATGATATTGGCGGAAGATATTCCGTTACTACGGCTGTTGGTTTGCTTCCAATTGCCGTTGCTGGTATCTCTCCTGATGAGATTCTTGCAGGATCCGCTCAAGCTCGTCTAGACACGATGGATCCATCTCTTGAGAAAAACGAAGCCTATAAATATGCTGTCACCAGACATGCTATGTATGCTAAATATGGTAAAACGGCTGAATTCTTCATTACGTATGTTCCTTCATTCGTTCAACTTGGCGAATGGTGGAAACAACTTTATGGTGAATCCGAAGGCAAATGTGGAAAAGGCTTATTGCCTGATTCTGCAACCTTTACGACAGATTTACATTCTTTAGGCCAATTCATTCAAGAAGGAACGCATTCTTTCTTTGAGACAACGCTTCATTTAACTCATCATCGTCATTGGATAAAAGTTCCTCATGACGAAGAGAATCTCGATAACCTTAATTTCATTGAAGGTATGGGCCTTGGAAGCGTTCAAGACAAAGCCTTTGAAGGAACCTTAGAAGCGCATACTAAAGTTGGAGGCAACAATAATATTGTTCTCGAACTTGATCGTATGAATGCCTATAACCTTGGCTATCTCTTCTATTGGTTTGAGAAGGCTTGCGCAATGTCCGCTTACTTACTTGGAATAAATCCATTTAATCAACCAGGTGTTGAAGTTTATAAGCGTAACATGTTCCACCTTTTAGGCAAACCTGGTTATTGATTTTTCCAAAAAAGCCCAGTCTTACGGGAAAAAATGGGCATCAGAAAAAAATCTTAAAAAATTTTCGATATTTGATTGACTTAAAAATAGTCGTTAAGTATAATAGTCAAGCACGTTTTAAGCGAGCACCATGTGGATGCTTAGCTCAGCGGGAGAGCATCGCCCTTACAAGGCGGGGGTCGTAGGTTCGAACCCTATAGCATCCACCATCTCTTAGAAAAATGTGCATGACTGAAATTTGGGCGAATAGCGAAGTGGCCAAACGCGGCTGACTGTAAATCAGCTCCTTCGGGTTCGGTGGTTCAAATCCATCTTCGCCCACCATCTCTTTGGTTCCTTGGGGTGTAGCCAAGCGGTAAGGCAACAGACTTTGACTCTGTCATACACTGGTCCGATCCCAGTCACCCCAGCCAAAAAATTTCCTCCGTTAGCTCAGTGGTAGAGCACTTGACTTTTAATCAAGGGGTCGAGAGTTCAAGTCTCTCACGGGGGACCAATCAACAAGTGCCCGAGTGGCGAAATGGTAGACGCAAAGGACTTAAAATCCTTCGGGCGAATAACCCATGCCGGTTCGACTCCGGCCTCGGGCACCAAATTGAGAAATTAATCACCCTTAATGGGTGTTTTTTGTTTTTAAGCATCTTTTATCGTATTTTGTGCTGTTATTGATTAATCAAAATCGATTCATATTCTTCGAAAGTTAACGTTCCTTTTTAATTTTTTACGCATTATAATCCGGAACGTAAAAACCAGATAGTTAGTTTTAACGCCTTATTTATGGCATTTCGCTATCTATCTGGTTTGCAGTTTCAGCTGTTTGAATATTTATTTTTTCTAATTTAACTAATAATTCGTGTGATCTATCGTTAAATATTCATTAAATAGTTTTAGACAAGCGTCTCTATCCTTTTCGATAAGATAATCTTTAAAGTTTTCTCTACCGCCAAACTTTTCATCGAATTCTTCATCTCTGAATCCGATTATGGCATTATCGGCGATTGTGCAACCATAATAAACGACTTTGATATTGGCCCACATGCAAGCGGCTAAGCACATTGGGCATGGCTCGCCTGTAGTATATAATTCGCAACCGCTTAAATCGAAAGTGCCTAATGCCTTTTCGGCATTTCTAATTGCCGTTACTTCGCCATGAGCCGTTGAATCGTTATTCTTAACGACCATATTGTGTCCTTGTCCTACAACCTTGCCATCTTTAACGATGCAAGTGCCAAATGGTCCGCCATGATTGTTATGGATGCCAACTCTTGCTTCATCAATTGCTATTTGCATATATTTATTTTCGGCTGCATAATCGCAATCCGGAGCTTTCTTAGTGTCCGAAGAACATCCGCCCGCTAAAGTGGCAACTGATATTAGGGACAATGCTATATTATTTAATTTCATAAAATTCACCTTTTTGAGATTATACCATTGCCGTTTGCTTTTATAAAATAAACAACGCTTTTCATGTGGCTAATAAAGTAATCGCTATAAATAAAAACAATAGCATCTTTTAGGTCCCATAAATTTGAAAAAAATCGCTTTATGTTGTTATAATTAGTTATGCTTACAAAAGAACAAAAGAAACAGGCCAAAGCCTTTAAAAAAGAACAGCGAGAGATTAAACGCGCAAAAGAAATCGCCCACTGTCGTGGATTTAAGAATTTTGGGTGGTGGATTTTTGGTTTTATTTCATCTTTCGTTATTGTTGGAACGACTGCAGCCGTATGCGTTTGCGTTTTGCCTATGAGCACTTATGTCGGAAAAGATGGCAAATACGTTGATAAAGAAACTTCCAACAATACTCTTTTGCAATTTCTGATGAATTATAAGTCTTATTCTGTTTCTAATTTCCCAGTCATTAAAGAGGCCTTGCAAAAATTAGTGGTTGGAGCAGGGCTAGATAAATACGTTGAAGTGGATTATGACAAATTAGCCGAAACTCTTACTTTCGATGTCTCCAATATTTCGTTTGACGACATTTATAAGAACTGCATTGATGTCATTTGCACGATCGATTCTCTTGATATGTCGAGTTTGCTTGGCTCTTTTGCCAATCTTTCGATAATGAATGAAAGCACGCCTGTTAGCGGTGAGATTGATACAAGTAGCGAATCATTCCACCCTTATATGTATTATTACCTTAATGAAAATAATGTCCTTAAGCGTGCATATGATGATGAAGGAAAATTGCTCCCTGAGGCAGAAGGAAAGCAACTTTATTACCCTGCCCTAAGAAAGATCCCATTAGATGATTTAATTAAGGTTTTGCCAAATAGAATTGGACAAGAAGAAGTTCTTAACGTTGTTAAAATGGTAACAACTGTTGAAAAAGATTCTATTTTTGAAAAATTATTCGATGGATATACAATCGAAGAAATAGGCTCATTTGACGTTGATAGCATATTGCTTAGCGATATTATCGATATAACAGATGATAATAGATCAATGTTCAATATTATTTGCTCGGCGGTTAAATTAGAAGAAGGGCAAAGTAAACCAACGCCTGAAACTCTTACTGTGGCTAATCTTTCAAATATCGATATCAACAGCGCTCATTTAGTTGATATTGTCGAACCTAACGAAAATAATAAGGATTTATACGCTTTATTGAGAGATTCTTCAGGGAAGGCAACAAACGAAGAAATCACAATTAACGATGTCATTAACGCTAAAGTGGATGATGTTAAACTTTCTAGCCTTCTTCCGTATGAAGAGAATCAAAAATTAGCCGATGTTTTAGCTTCAGCCTGTGAGATGTCTTATGGGGAAATAACTTTTAAAAACCTCAAGGGCATTGATACCGATAAGATAAAATTAAGCGTTGTCGTTTCATCTTTGGATGATAGCCTCAAACAAATTCTTTCTAAAGGATGCGGAGTTTCTTCTTTTGATGAATTGAAAATCGGTGACTTATCCTCATTTAATATGAATTTGGTTCTTCTTAGTGATGCAATGCCTTCTCTTTCGGATAACCTAAAAGACATACTCGTTAAAGGATGCGATGCAAAATCATACGAAGAATTGACCTTTGACGATCTTAATAATTTCAATATAAATAAATTGCCTCTTTCGATGGTTCTTGAAAATAATTCAACAAATGAAAAACTCATATCCATTCTTCTTGAGGCAAGCGGAAATACGAATTACGATGATATGACTGTCGCTGATCTTTCTTCTGCTGACTTCAATATTGATAATGTTCGCTTGATTACTGTCCTTGGTGAAAATGACACTCTCTTTGACATTCTTAAAGATGCAACTGGAAAGAGCAAAGACGAAGTCCGTATATCCGATCTTTCTTCTTTCTCTTTAGATAACGTCAAACTTTCTACCGTCATTAAAGAAAATACCGGAAATAAGATCCTTGATGCCTTACTTAAAGATGATGAGGTAACCCTTTCTAACATCGGCACAAAGATCAACAATATGGCCGTATACGATTTCTATGGCGAGGAATGTTTCACTCTAGACTCTTCTAAATCCGCCTTCCCTGATGATCATTATGTTAAATCGGTTGATTCTGAAGGATTGGTTACTTTTAACATTGATACCGATGGAGATTATACTGGCGATTATTATATTTCTAATCAATGTGGATTCTTTGGAATGCTTTGTTTCACTGTCGAAGATACGAATGCAAGCAATGGAAGAGGCAATACCTACGTTCAATCTTCTTACACATACAGCGATTTAGAATCTAATTCCGAAGTTAACAATATTGTCGAGAATTCGACGGTTTATCAGCTCATTGCCGTAGGGGCAATCGCAAATAAAAGCGGTGGCGGATATTCTGATAATCTCCTCAAACGAACGATAAAGGAAATACTTGATATTGTTGACGCCCTGCCTTCATATTGATTTATCAAAAGCAAAAGAAAAACCGTTAATTTTGAAGTTAACGGTTTTTTGCTAATTAAGCTTGTTTTGCTAAAGCGTCTTCAGCTAGGAACCCTTTCTTTTGCAAACGGATAGCTCCTAGCATAAATAAGGCCTGATAAACAACGTTTACGGATATTGCAATCCAGTTGGCTTTGAAAGACTCTTTCGTTGAAAGGTAACCCATACCAATCATAAAGAGAATTGCTAGCCCAAACAATATTGCTGAAACGACGTCTTTTCTTTTGATAGAAATAATAACTAGCATGATTAAGCTTCCAGCTGCGCCAATAATCATCATAATGATAAATGGCATCGTGTTATTGAATTCAGGAAGCCCATCGGTACTTGCTAAAATTGCCGTGGCAATGAATGGAATGGCGCCTATGGCTTGGACTTTAGTGTATTTCTTGTTGTATTTAGTAAACATTCCAACAAGAGCGATAAACATCAAAGCAAAGCCAATAGATTGAGTAGAAGTAAATTGCTTATCTAAGATGGTGTAAGTGTAACCGCTAATACCGATGATAAGCTTATGCATCGCTTTAAGGAAACCGGCGGCAAACACCATTATCGATCCAGCGGCAAACAATGCATAATTGCCCTTAACCATCTTGTTATATAAGCAGCGTTGGAGAATTATTGCGCCAATTAAGAATAACGTTATAGGAACGATATCGTATAAGGCTTGAAGAATTATCATCCATGATGATGAGGCGTATACTGAAGCATATGTTGTATCTTCAGCTGTTTCTAGAATTTTAATTAATGCGTTCATTTGATCCAATTCCATCCTTGTAAGCTCTTAATAGGGATTATATGCATGAGGATTGGAGTCTTTTTAACATAGGCTTGATATTCAGGGTCGTTACCGTAATTTTTCGTTTGTCTTTTTTCTAGACGTTTAGCGCCAGATAACATAACGTAAATTATCATAATCCAGCCAAAGATGGCGATAACCCATTGCCACCAGAAAGACATAGCAGAAGCTCCACTAAGAAGGACGCCAGTCCAGAATAATATTTCACCTAAATAATTAGGGCAACGAACGAAACGATATAAACCAGTGTCTACAAATCTATTTGGATTAACTTTCTTTGCCGCGGATTTTTGATAGTCTGCAAGAGATTCAATAAATAAGGCAATAACCATAATTACTGCGCCAAGAATTGGGAAAACTAAATCAAGAACGCTATTTGTTACATTATAGTTGATTCCGCTAATTGCTCTATATGAAATAGGAGCGATTTGACAAACATAAAGAACGACAACGCCAATCCAAATCGTGGCTTTTACGAAGAAAGGCATCTTCTTTTCGCTCTTTCCTGCGACTTCGCCTAATGTTTTACGATATGAAGCAGATTTGATTTCTCTTAATAACAAGAATCCTGAAAGTCTGCACCCATAAAGAATTAGAAGTGCTAGAAGAACATATTCAGCAATGCCTAATGCAGGGATAAATCCAACTAAAGACATTACTAGCAAGGCTATGGCCATGCCTGCAATAGCAAAGCCATATCCAACTGACATAAAATAGACGAATTTAGCAAAGCCTATTAAGCAGCAAAGCGCCGCAACGCCAGCTAAAATGCCTGTGACTATCCAAATAAGCTCCATTATTCGCCCTCCTTTTTATAACAGGATTTGATGTATTCCTTGAAGGAAAGCTTTCCGTATTTTTCTTCGCCGACTAAATCATGAGTTAACGTCCATTTTGAGAAACGGACGATAGGTCCTTTGCCATTATTCTCTTTTTCGGCTTTTCTGATTATTAAATCGAAAAGGAATACAGGAACGCGAGAGATTTTTGGCTTTTTGCCTGCTGCCTCAAAGAACATTGTGGCAATTTCTTTGTAGGTGTAAGTCTCTTTTCCACCAATGTTGTAGGTTTTATTGGTATCCTCAAGGTGAAGCAAAATGAAATCGGCTAAGTCGCTTGTGTCAATAACGTTTGCTGGATAATCCTTACGTCCTAAAAGAGATACTTTGCCCTTTTCAATCATTGGCATAAATACTTTTGCGATATCGTAGAAATAGCCAGTTGGACGATAAATAACATATTCCAAACCAGATTCTTTTAACTTTTCTTCGAATTGATGCTTAGCTTCAAGCATTGGAACGCTTGGATCAGTGTCGCATTTGATGACTGATACATAGCCAAACTTCTTTACGCCAGCTTTTTTAGCCTCAGTAAGAAGGTTTAAGTTTCCGTTTAAATCAATATCATAATTCGTTAGAACTTTCGATGCTCCAACAAGTCCGACGGTCGTGATTACTGCATCAGCGCCATCACAAACGCCAGCTAATGTTTCTGGTTTAGTGACATCGATTTGATGGAAAACATATTTTCCTTTAAGTGAAGGGATGTCTTTTTCCTTCATATCAAGAGCAACGACTTCATAGCCTTTTGCTATGGCTGCTTTAAGAATGTCCGTGCCTAAATTTCCGAAGGCACCTGCAATTACTAATTTCATTATTTGTCTTTTCCTTTCTCTTTTGCACGTTTATCGTTAATGATTTCCATTTCCTTTGCCGTGATAAGTTTTACGTTATGCTCATCAGCCCATTTAACGCAACCCTTTAAGGCCGTTGGAAGGAAGATTCTTGGGACCTTTACTAACTTAGCGAGTGCGTCATCGGTAAATTTAACATCGGTTTGAAGTCTTTCGGCGGCGTATCTAACGCTTGAGATTGAGGCTTCACGCATTGGAAGAAGTTCTGGACGAGGCTTCTTGAATCTTGAACACCAGAAATATTTAGAATCACGATAGCCAAAATCTGTTGGAACTTTTGGGAAACCGCTTGCCGTTACCCCATTGACAATCGTGTTGTAATATTTTTCTTTCATTAAGATGCGATCGATGCGAAGGATGAAATGAGCGCCAAATTTAGAGGTAATGCCGTTGAAATCATGATATGGTTCAGGATAGCCGTTTAATTCCCCTGGTTTATCGTCTTGAGCGTTATCGAGTTCCTTCATCCATGTGCATTCGATGACTTGGAAAGATTGCTTAACTACTTTTGGGAATTTCTCATTTGGATAGGCTTTAGCCATTTCGCCATCTTCTAATTCGAAGATACAATTCTTCATTTTCTCTTCTGTCGTATCTCCAGGCCAGCCCATTCTAACTGCCTCTTTGAATAATTTTTTATCATCAGGGATAAAGTTAAGAGTGCATTTGCCAGTCCTAAGGATGTTTTGGGCGGTGTTAGAGGAATTACGGCATTCTAATAACATCGCATAATACTTTTTGCCAGCAATATAGTAAGGGGCCAATAAGGAATAAGGACCAAGATTTGTCTCGCCATTTTCCGCTAAGGTTCCAACCATTGCCACTGGCATTGGGAAGAAAAGAGAAGTCTGATAGAAGTTGTCTTTTGCTTCTAATATTTTAAAATCGCTCATTTTATTTACCTCCTTTAAGCAATTTAATTAACGATTCATTTATTTCCTCAAACGGAAGTTCGTATGTTGATGCAGCCTGAATTAGCAATAAGCAAGCAACATAACGGTCTTTATCGTTTGATTCGATGGAAAACTTTTTTTGGGCTTCTAAGACGTATTTTTCAATATTTCTGAGGAAAGCGTCATGCCCAAAATGGATTTTTGAACGTATCTCAAAAGGGATTTGGACTGAGAAGAAGAGGTCTTTATGCGATTGAAAGAAATCCTTGATTGATGAATATATTTCTTCAATTGAGGCCGGAAATGTAGGGGATTTTTGGATTTTTTCCTCAATGATTCCTCCTTCAATGGACCATTCATCTAGAAGGATGGCAGCAAGAATGCTCATCTTATTTGGGAAATAGTTATAAATGGTTCCAACGCCATACCCAGTCTTTTTTGCGACATCTCTCATCGTTAAAGCGTTAAAACCTTTTTCTAAGATGATTTCCTTAGTGCTGGAAATTATGTTTTCTCTTACGTTTTTGATAATTTTAGGCATTGTTTAATCCCTTTTATGAACGTGTTCATATAAATTATACCTATATAGACCGTAAATTCAATATTTCGGTGAAAAAATACCGGAATATTGATTTAAATAACCTAGAATAAATTTTAAGGGAAGAAAAAAGATGCCTTTATAGTGGCATCTTGTTTAAATTCTTATAAGTGCAGAAACTAATCTCGTGACCGTTATCAAGAAGTGACTCGCCTTGTTTTATAAGTTCATACGAAGGATCTTCATCGACATTTTTAAAGAATACTTCAGCCCCGCCATCCTCATTGACTTTCGTGAGATATATTTCATCATAATACGGAAGCATCTGATTATATATTGAAGCCCCACCGATAATAAACACGTCTCCGTCTTCAAGATGATTTCTTATTTCTTTTTTGAAATCATCTAATGAATGAACGTTAATTACTCCATCATGATTGTGAGTTATATCGCCTGAAAGGACAATGTTAGTTCTATTTTTTAATGGTTTTGAGTTAGGGAAGGAAATCAAGGTATTTTCGCCCATTGCTACCGTGTGCCCTGAAGTGGTTTCGCGGAAGAATTTCATATCTAGCGGAAGATGAAAAAGTAAATCGTTTTTCTTTCCTATTCCAAATTTATTATCGCAACATAAAATAGCTCTTAGTTTGTACATATTAGATAGCCACCGGGATTTTCTTTCCTAATTTTTCAAATTCGTAGTCTTCTAATTCAAATGAATCTACGGTGAAATCATAGAAGTTCGTAATACTCTTATCCATGATTAATTTAGGTGCTTTATGT
>CAVIJE010000024.1:0-21919 GCA_963643355.1 Sodaliphilus sp.
CTCCAATATGGATCAGGGTGACCTTCTAGAGGATGTTTCTTATCGATAGTCGTAGAATATTTTGTTTCTAAATTCATGATTAACATTTTAAACAAAAATATACAGTAATGGTAAAATTATTAAAGAGGCATTCTATGAATAAATTTGAAATAATCAAAAACCAATTAAGCAAAAATAACGTAGACGTATGGATTCTAGTTGATTACGAAAATCGTAATAAAACCGTCGTTTCCTTTTTAGGAAACAAGATGCTTACTAGAAAAATCTTCGTCATTTTTCCAAAAGATGAAAAACCATATATCATCTGCCATTCTATTGATACCGTCTTTTTAAACGATCCAGAAATATTAAAAGATTTTGATCTTCGCGTATATAAGAGATGGCAAGAAATGCTTGAGATAGAAAAAGAATCTTTTAAAAACTACAAAAGAGTTTATATGGATATATCGGAAAATGGTCTGTTGCCAAGAATATCTCTAGCCGATTATGGTTCGGTTGAATTCGTTAAATCTCTAGGTATCGAAATTTTATCTTCTGGAGACCTCCTCCAACAATTTAATGCAGTATATAGTTTTAGAGCGCACGAACTTCAACTTCAAGCATGTAAGCTTGCTTTACAAATAAAAGACGAGGCATTTGCTAAAATAAAAGAAGAAATCCTTCTCCATAACGAAGTCCAAGAATACGCAATTCAACAATTCATTTGTAATAGATTCCACGAAGAAGGCATGGTTTATGATGATCCCGCTATTGTTGCGGTTGGAAAAAATGCTTCTAATCCTCATTACGGTCCTGACGAAAAAACTTCTTCTCCAATCAGAAAAGGTGATGTTGTCCTCATTGATATGTGGGCGAAAATGGACGATCCAGAAGGTGTCTATGCGGATATAACATGGATGGGCTACGTTGGAGAATCTGTTCCAGAAGAAATCGAAAATAGATTTCAAATATTAAAAAGAGCTATAGATTTAGATATTGAGTATCTTGAAAAGAATCTTCCATTACGCCGCGTTGAAGGATATGAAATAGACGATATCGGAAGAAAATATATTGAATCAAAAGGTTATGGCGAATATTTCACCCATAGAACCGGCCATTCAATTGCAGTCGACGTTTCTCCTCATGGGCCTGGAGTCAATATAGACAATTACGAGTCTCACGATACAAGAGAAATAGCAAATGGCGTTACATTCTCCTTAGAGCCTGGAATATATGCGCCAGATTATGGAATGAGAAGCGAGACTGATATCTATATTGAAAATGGGAAGCCTATTGCCGTCGGCGGAAGGCAAGAACACGTAATCGCCATCTTAAAATAATGGCTTTTTGCAGTGGATTTTTGAATTTTTCGATTTTTAACTTTCATAATAAAATGGGTCTTATGTTTATTTCCATAAGACCCATTTTCTTTTTGAATTGTTTAAGAAAGACTAATTTTTACTCTTGATATATTCATCAATTGCCACGGCTGCATTCTTTCCTGCGCCCATAGCAAGAATAACGGTTGCAGCACCAGTAACGGCATCGCCTCCAGCAAATACGCCTTCTTTTGTTGTCGCTCCACTTTCGTCCTTTGTGATAATGCAACCATGAGAATTAGTTTCTAATCCCTTGGTTGTATTTTTAATAAGAGGGTTTGGGGAAGTACCAATTGATTGAATGACCACATCTACGTCTAAATCAAATTCGCTGCCTTCAACGGCAATCGGCCTTCTTCTTCCTGATGCATCAGGTTCGCCAAGTTCCATTTTAATGCAACGCATCCCCTTAACGTTAAATTTATCGTCTCCAAGAATGGCTATTGGATTATTAAGGAGTTTAAATTCAATGCCTTCTTCCATAGCATGTTCCACTTCTTCTTTACGGGCTGGAAGTTCTTCTAAAGAACGACGATAAACGATATAAACTTTTTCAGCACCTAGTCTTAAAGCGGATCTTGCCGCATCCATTGCAACATTTCCTCCGCCAATAACGGCCACTTTTTTACCATGAACTATTGGCGTATCAGAATCATCTTTATATGCTTTCATCAAATTTATTCTCGTTAAGAATTCGTTAGCCGATAAGACTCCATTGAAATCTTCGCCTGGTATGCCCATAAAACGTGGTAAGCCAGCGCCAGAGCCAACAAAAACGGCCTCATATCCATCATCCATTAATTCATCGATAGAATGAATTTTTCCGATAACTTCATTTGTTTTTATCTCAACACCCATCTTCTCTAGATTAGAGCATTCTTTTTTGACGATATCTTTCGGAAGACGGAACTCTGGAATGCCATATGAAAGGACGCCGCCTGCAACATGCAACGCTTCAAAAACGGTTACTTCATATCCAAGTTTTGCTAAATCTCCGGCACAAGTTAATCCTGATGGGCCTGATCCAATAATAGCAACCTTATGACCATTTCCTTTTGCTTTTTTGAATTCAACTAAATTATTTTCTCTAGCGCAATCAGCTACATATCTTTCTAAACGTCCAATTGCAACCGCCTCGCCAAAGCCTTTAACAACCATCTTTCCATTCTCATCTTTTTCTCTTATTGGCATTTTGCCTCTAAGACAATTTTTCTCGCATTGAGATTCTTGTGGGCAAACACGTCCACAAATGGAGGAAAGAGAGGATGCTTCTAATAAAACATTATTCGCACCTTCGATATCATCTTCGCGAATTTTAGCAATAAAGCGAGGAATATCGATATGAACAGGACAACCAGGTACACAAGCAGGTTTTGGGCAATCTAGGCAACGGAATGCTTCATCAATTGCCATTTGGCGTGTGTATCCAGTTGTAACTTCTTTAAAATTATGAGCTCTTACTTCTGGTTCTTGAGAAGGCATCGGGTTCTTTTTTGAAGACATGTTTACTTTATAATTTGGCATGTTATTTAGCCTCCTTTTTGAATAAATTGCAGGTTTCTTCGTATTTATGCTTTTCCCATTCGCGGTAAATTCCACCACGGCAACGTGCTTCATCAAAATCAACTAACGCTCCATCGAAATCTGGGCCATCAACGCATGCAAATTTAGTTTCCCCACCAACTTTTAAACGGCATCCTCCGCACATTCCTGTTCCATCAATCATTATAGGATTCATGGAAACTACGATCTTTATGCCTTTTTCCTTACACATCAAAGCAACGAATTTCATCATGATGATTGGGCCAATTGCAATGACTTCATCATATACGTTGCCTTCATTTAAAAGATTTTCTAAAGCGTTAGTAACTAAGCCTTTTTCACCAGCGCTGCCATCATCAGTCATGATTTTGAATAAATCAGAACATGCTTTGAATTCATCTTCGAGAATTACTAAATCTTTATTTCTAAAGCCAACTATCGAATGAACAGTTGTACCTCTTTTATGGAGTTCTTGTGCTATTGGCATGGCAATCGCGCTTCCTGCACCACCACCAATAATACAGACTTTCTTTAAGCCATCTAATTCAGTTGGCCTTCCTAAAGGACCGACAAAATCTTGAATATATTCGCCTTCTTCCTTAAGCGATAATTTATACGTGGTCGAGCCTACGATTTGGAAAATGATTTTTACCATACCATTTCCAATATCTTCACCAGCGATTGTAAGAGGAATTCTTTCCCCTTCATCATCAACTCTAAGAATGATGAATTCTCCTGGTTTTGCTTTTCTAGCAATTTCTGGAGCAAGGATATCCATCTCCACGATTGTTGGATTCAACACACGTTTTTTTGCAATTTTATACATAAGTCCTCCTTTAAATACCTAATGTCTTTTTTAATCGAGTTACAAAAGGATCTTTTTCTTTTGAATATGCTTTGATTTTATCTTTAGAAATTCTAATGGAAAATTTATTACATATTTCTTCGTTAACCATTATGTTATCAACGAGAAGTTTACCTTTGCGGTTATTTTTTTCTTCAAAAGAAAGAGTTCTTTTATTAGATAGGACAATAGGCGAACCTATTGGCGAATATGCTTTAGAGCGAATGGCGGCTATTTCGGTTAGTTGCATTCCGTCATTTTCAATATCAACGATTGATCCGTTAATTGAACGGTTATAACCCATAGATCCTGTTGCAGTAGAAACGATAAATCCCATACCAAAGTATTGTTCGAATTTCTCATCATCAAGGAAAACATCATATTCAACATTACGAATAAGCCCGCTTATGACAAATTCGTTAACGCAATAATATTTGTTTTTACTATCTTCATATTCAAGTAAGGAAAAATCTCTTGTTGGAAGAGAATTATCTTTAATTGAAAGCAAAACATTTTTGTAATCCCTAATATCAAATTCGTTATAGTAACCGATAGTCCCAGTATTAAAAGCTAAGAATTTTTTATTCTTAAAATCCTTTTCATTATTATGGAAGGCGTTAAGAAAGGTGCCATCTCCCCCAATGACAATAACTAAATCAGGATCTTTTTCATCAAAAGAGAAAAACGCATCAGTTTTCAAAAAATTTTTGATTTCTAATGCCATTTTTTTGGAAAAATCATCATCTCTATTATATATAGCGTATCTCATGAGTTAATTGTATCGATAACAAGATTCATTTCAATAAAAATTTATTTAAAGTCCATAAGCAAAAGAAGCGAGTCCCATAAACTCGCTTCTTCTCACGCATCTTTCAATTAAAGAATGGCTATTTTTGTTTCGGATTCATCGATTGGCTTTGCTTTAGGAACAAAGAGACTCAAGACACCGTTTTCATATTTGGCGGTGATGTTCTTCTCATCGACTTCGCCTAAATAATAGGAACGGCTCGTTGAAACATAATATCTTTCTCTGCGGATATATTTTTCTTTTGTCTTTTCTCCATCGGCTTCTTTGTTTTCATTCTCTGCATCAGAATGAGCTTCAATCTTTAGATATCCATCTTTAAAGGAAACAGAGATGTTTTCCTTTTTAACGCCTGGAAGATCAACATCAAGTCTATAATCATTCTCTTCTTCTTTGATGTCTGTCTTCATTGGCATGCTTCTATATTTGCTTTCTTTGTAAACTGGTGCGAATAAGTCGAATAATGGATCAAGAATTCCATCGTTGTAATTTGTTAAATCATTAATCATATTTTAATCCTCCGATTATCTTTAGCACTCTTTTCTCTCAAGTGCTAAGGATATTGTAATCCTTCCTTTAGCACTGTCAACACTTTTGTGCTAATTTTTTTAAATATTTAGTATTCATCGAAGAAAAAACATAATTATTTTTTATTCTCTTAAAAGATTTTTGATTTTAGCACTCAGCTTATTTTCAAAGACATTGAAATTAATTAAATAGAAATTTCCTTCTGTCGCATTCGCTAAATAATTAAATAAATCATCATCGATTAGTTGGCATATCGTCCTTGATGCAGCACGCGCTAATTCGTTAGAATCCCTTTCACCTTTTCCTTCTTCGATAAAAAGATTATTGAGAACCGTGTCGATCTCCTTATGCAAATTTACGGCTTGATAATGGCCATTTGCTTGGAAAGCGTAAGGATATAATTCCGTTGACAGAAGATAATTTAGAAAATCGAACAATTCATTTTTCCTATCTTCTTTTATTGTTTCTAACATAATAAAAAACTCCCTTCACTTATATAAAGGGAGTAAATTCTTAAAAGGGACAAAAATTAATTAAGAATATCGACAAATATTCCTTTTGTATATTTAGCTAAATCAAACGGAGATAAACAAACCTGGAAACCTCTTTTGCCAGCTGATATATAAATCTTATCGAAGAGTTGAGCTGTTTCATCGATAAATACCGGTAATGCCTTTTTCAAACCTATTGGAGAGCATCCTCCATGCACGTAGCCAGTTAAAGGCAAAAGTTGTTTTTGAGGGATCATTTCAATCGATTTTGAAGACGTGGCTTTAGCTGCTTTCTTTAGGTTCAAAGTTGAATTAACCGGAACCTCAAAAATGAAATGCTCATGCTTTTCATTTTCAGCCACAAGACTTTTAAAGACGCATTCTGGATTCTCCAAAAGAGATTCTGCAACCTTCATCCCATCAACAATATTTTCATCATACTGATGAGCAGAATATTCAATTCCCGCCTCATCTAGAAGACGCATGACATTCGTTTTAACGATCTTAGCCATATATTTATTCCATCTCCTCTAAAACCTTTAACGCAGCTTTTTTTGCGCTTGGCCAAATAAACATCGAAACAAGCGCTAAAACAAATATAAGAACAATAAGAATCAATGATGAAACTACGTATATAAAAGCCATAACGGCAGCTTTAACGAAGCCAGTTTTCAAAACGTCTTGGGCATCATTTTCCGATATTTTCTTAAACAAAATCACGTAAGACGATTTGCAATAAGAGCAAATTAAATCATGGAGCCAATTCTTTCTTAAGGCAAACGTATATACAAAGGAGAAGACGCAATATGAGGTAAGCAAAGAAGAGAAACCTACAAGATAAGTGAATAATAAATTATGTAATAAGAAATAGATAACGAGCGCTCCTGCCACCGTTAATAACATAGCAATAAAGCCCGCAAATATTGCAAGTCCTCCTGCTTTTTTTATTCTTATCTTTTCATTTTCGTATTCATTCACCTTTTCTTCTTTTTGCAAGGCAATCAATTGCTTGCAACAATCTGAGCAAAAATACGTATCACCACTATTATCATTTGGATCAAAAACAAATTTTTTCGCTTCTTTTTTGCCAACTATTATTTTTCCCATTCCATAATGAAGATTGGAATAGATAGTCTTCCCACATCTAGCGCATATCCCAAAATATTTGCCTTTGCTTTGATAGGAATAAACCGGAATGGCTTTTTCTTTTTTCTCAGTGCTTACATCAGTTAATTCTTCAATGCTGACTCTAAGAAAAGAAGATAGTTTTTCAATATTTTCTTCTGAAGGTTCTCTTTCGCCGTTTTCCCAAGAAACGATCAAATCTTTCGATACTGAAAGATACCGAGCCAAATTATCCTCGGTTAGCCCCTTCTTCTTGCGATAATATTGAATGTTACTTCCAATCGTTTTCATAATTTAGAAAAGGCCCCGTCTGGGGCCTTATTATAATCTTATATATTTATATAGATATATTAGGCTGCTTTAGTGAATAAGCCTTTTCCGCCAACCACTAAGCCAGATAAGGTTGCAACAGCAGAAGAAATTCCTGCTGCTAGATATCCCCAGCCTAATGAAGCACTTGTGCCAAGTGCACCAGCCCAACCATTTCCGACCATAACAGGGGAAAGGAAGAAAAGAACAGCGCAAACTAAGCAAATAAGGCCAGTGAGGAAAGAGAAGAATGCTCCAACCTTTCCGCCAAAGAAACCAGTAATTGCGGCAACGATGCCAAAGAAAGCGGCAATGAGTAATAAAACAAACCAAGCAATCATCGCACCATGTGGATCATTGAGTTGAAGAGCTTCGTTTCCAAAAACAAAGTCATATCCTCTTGCTGCTTCAGCAAATGAGTCGTTGGCCACTAAGCCAGGTCCTAATGGGAAGAGAAGAGCGCAAGCGATGGCAATCACAGTGACAATTCCTAATATTCCCGGTAATAAATTCTTTTTCATAATAGCTACCTCGAATTAACAACGATAATATTACTAGTCTTGCTTCTTTTCTTCAAGAAAAGGAAATTTTTTCTTTTCAATATCTTTTTTAAGACCTCATTCAAATCAAACACTCCATTCGGAAAAATTATTAAAACATTCGATGCTATGTATATAAAATATAAATTTGTAAAAATAATCATTGAAATTATTTACCTTTGGTGTATGTTAACACGTGACTTATTAAAGGAGGGTCACTATTTTTATGAAAAATAAAAAGATTAAATTACTTACTATTCTAAGCGCCGGTGCGTTAGTCATGGGCTTAGCATCATGTGGAGAACAAACAAATTCTTCATCTTCTGAAGGAGGAGCCGAGTCTTCATCCGAACAATCATCATCGATTGTTAAGACTCCAAAGAGAATCAAAAACACCGGTGTTGGCACAGTCGTGGCTGGCACTGAATTCAATTTGGATGATGCAATAACGATTCTTTATGATGACGATACGACCGATCATAACTATAACGTTACATCTACAAGTGATGATGTTTCTATCAGCGGCCATTTAATAACAATTCTTGATCACGGTGAATACACATTAGAAGTTACCGCTGGATCATTAAGATCTAGAATCACTGTCACTGCTGTTTCTACAGAACACAAAGCTTTAATTGATTTCCTTGAACCATTAAGCGAAACACCACAAAACTATACAGTCACTTATTGGACAAGTAAAAATGGAAAATTAAACTATGCCCAATCATATATTCATAATGAGAGCTATGTAGCAATTTTTGATGAAAACGATCCAACATCTGTTGACAGCAAAACCGGAGAGGCAAATTCAACGCTTCTTGCAAAATTAACAGATGGCCACGCATATTGGGGCTCTTTAACTGGAACGAAAGACAATATCAAGCCAGTTTTCGAACCTGGTTATGCTCAATGGGCCAACTACTATATCACCGGTGATCTATCATTAGACGCTTTAGATGCCACTTATGACGGAGATAATCTCGTCCTCGGAACAGGGTTTGAAGGCAACTTATTACACTATGGTATGTCAACCCTTCCAGAAAACTATGGCTACAACTTAACTGGCGCTATTTATCTTGGAATGTTTGACACAGATGGCGACGACACGGACGACACACCGTTGTTTATGTGCAACGTTGCAAACCCTACAGACAGCACAGACTCTGGAGCATGGGCGATTGTTGGAATTTCCAATATCGGTACAACTTCATTGGATTTCATGGAAAAAGCAGTTTCCGATCCAAAATATATTCCAGTGAAAATTGAAGCACCTGAAATCTCCACAGTATTCAATTCTTTAGCAGAATCAAAGAACTACACTGTCACAACTGAATTACAAGCGGTTGATTCCGACGGTAAAGCATTAGAAAAAGTCTCTTCTTCCGACTGTTTATTAAATATTGCCGGATCAACTCATGTCATCATCACAACCACATTTACAGAAAATGGCGTTATCAGCGTTTATAAAGGATTAAAGGTAACGAAAACCGAGGATGAAGATTATCCATACGCACCAGGAACCGAATGGACTGTTGGCGGAACATTTGCTTATTGGGATGATGGAACAAACACATATTCCTCTTCCTTAGATTCAGAAACAGGAAAAATGAGCGAGAAAGAAATCGTCGCTGAAGGAAAGACCGTCTACGAATCAGGCAAATTAGATTCAATGGTCGCAAGTAACGTTACTCTCGATGATGCAAACGGCACAATTTGGAGCAAAAAGACTCAATCTGGCACGAAAGCAACATTTGAAGGAAACGTTGGCGACAATGATGGCACTGATGTGACCAACGCATTATTCGGAAAAATCTTCGATATGAACGGCTTTGGATTTAGCATCGTTTCACAAGGCGCAGGGTTAGGAACACAAATGGCCGGCGCAGTTGAATTTACTAGCGGTGAGAAACACGCTCTCACTTTGTATTCAACATATAACGAATTCACTGTTGATACCGCAACAAATGAAGTGCTTGTCGATGTTCTTGCTTATTTACCTGTTGGAACAGTAGATTACATCTCCATGAAGTTCACTGTAAGCAACGTTGGAACTACAACAAACGACTTCACCTTTGGTGCTTCTTCTAGCACCGATGCTGAATAATTTCAAAAAAACTAAAATTGCTCTTTAATAACGTGAAAGGATACTTAAATGAGAAATAACAAATGGAAATATGGTATTGCTTCAGTAGTAGCTATTCTCACCATGACAGGTTGTAGTGAGTCTACTCCTGATAGCAGTGAAATATCAAACACATACAAATACACATATAACACATATCTTTCTACCAGCCCAAGTAACTGGAACGTTCATAACTGGCAAACCAGCGACGAATCTTACGTCACTGGTTTTACAGAGATGGGCTTCTACGATGCCGTCTTAAATGATGAAAAGAACGGCTACAATTTCGTTACGGAAATGGCTGCAGAAATGCCAATTGCCGTTAAAGCGTCAGAATTGACGGAAGAAGAAAAAGATACCTATTATACGGACAGCGGCAACATTCCTGAAAATAACAACATGGTTTGGGATATCAAACTGAATAAGGATGCAAAATGGGAAGATGGAGCAGCCATTACAGCTCAAGACTACGTCGACTCAATGGAACGTCTTTTACAACCAAAATATGCCAACTATCGTGCTGACTCCTACTATAATGGCAACATGATCCTTGTTAATGCTGAAAGCTATTATAAACAAGGACGTCAAACAATCGAACCATTCTATAAATGGGTCTCTGATGATAAAAACGGTTTTGTTAAAGATGACTCCGGCTTCTATTTCCTTAACCTTGGTAAAGGATCAGACGGATCCGACTATGTTGGTTCTGTTTTCTCCAATGCCGATTCTAGCACTTCTTTCTATGATGTTTTAAACAATATTCAAAACATAAGCAATTATGGCGTTGATTTACAAAGAAATCGTATCACTTATGGCTATGCTTATTACCTTTGGAAGGCTCTTGATCACTCAAAATCTAGTCACAAGACCGAATGGGAGAAAGTAAAGTCCCCAATGGATATCTCTGGCACGATGATTGAAGACGACTCTGTCGATCTTGATATCGACGTATTCGATAACGGTTTCACCGATTTTGAAACCGGCGAAACGATCAAAATCATGACCATTAAGAACTATGGCAAGAAATCAACTGAAGAATCTTGGGGTTGGACAGAAGATAACATCGAAGAATACGCCTTAGATGATTTAAAATCCGATCTTAAGGACTGCGTTAACAAACTTTCTTCAAGAAACAAATATGCAAACAAGGCGTGGTCTTGGAAAGTTCCGCTTTATACATATGTTTATACATATGATGGTGCAACAATCACCATGGATGATGTAGGCATCAGAAAAATCGATGATTACACAATACGTTTCTATCTTACAAAATCCATTACTCCTCTTAACTTAAAGTTCAGCTTAACAAGCAATTTCTTGGTTAATGTCAAGCTTTATGATAGTTTAAAAACTGAATTAGGTAACGGATCTTGGGCAACTTCATATGCTTCAAATGACGTTAAAAATTACAAGTCATACGGACCATACAAACTCACCTACTTCGAAACCGGAAAAGAAATCAGAATTGAGCGTAACGAAAATTGGTATGGCTATAGCGATGGCAAACATGAGGGGCAATTCCAAATGGATAGAATCGTCACCAATATCTATCCATCACACGATACCGCCATGCAACAATTCTTAGCTGGTAAGTTAGATGATATCGATTTAACAGTTACGGATGTTCGTAAATATGGCACATCTTCCCGTTGCACAACCACTTACGAATCCTACACCCAAAAATTATCCTTTAACTCCGATAGAAGCATGCTCAAGGATAGACAAGGTAATAGTAGTGGAATTAACAAAACAGTCTTAGCTAACACAGATTTCCGTAAAGGTTTATCCCTTTCATTAAATAGAAACCAATTTGCTTCAGCGGCAACTTCTGGTTCCAAAGGATTTACTGGATTATTAAACGATCTTTACTTAGCTAATAACGCAACAGGCGAAACTTACCGTTCAACTGAACAAGGCAAGAGCGTCTATGGCAAAGTTTATGGCAATTTAGGCGGTTCCAAAATCGATGAAACCGATGCAGACGGTAATCCAATCGCGCTTAGCGAAGACGCTGTTGGTTATAACCACACATTGGCTGTCGCATACATAGTCGAAGCCCTCGAAGAAGAACTTTCTTCAAGTGACGAAGGACACATCCAGCCAAACGACACCGTACAAATTGAATTCCGCGTTTATGATGATTCATCAGAAAACACGAAAGCTGCATATAATTTCATTAACACAGCATGGAATGGCCTTATGGTCGATGCAGTCGCTCAGTTAAAGAAAGACGGTGCTCTCAAAGATAGCGAAAACATCAGCATAAATGTCAGCATGGTCAAAGATACTGACTACTACACAACTGCTCAAAATGGTCGTTATGATATGATCTTCTCGACTTGGGGTGGCGCTGCCATTAACCCATACGGCTTAATGCAAGTCTATTGTGATAACAGTTTCACTCAAACCTGTGAATATGGTTTCAAAGGACATCAAGCAGAGACGAAACTCGACATAGATCTTAATGGAGATGGCGTGATTGATTCTACGACGGAAACTCGTTCATTTGCCAAATGGTATGATGACATGAACAATGGCGAAGAGTTCAACGAAGCCAAATATGGCGATGAAGTCACTGAGGATGATGAAAATTATGAAGAGTGGTACAAGATTCATAATAATAAATTAACAGTTCTTGCAGGTCTCGAAGCGGGTATCTTAAATCGTTTCGAAGCCGTTCCGCTTGTCGCTCGTGGATCTTCTTCATTACTTGGATTCAAATGTGAATATGCCACAGACACCTATGTTTCCTTAATTGGATACGGCGGAATCCGTTTGATGACATTCAATTATACTGATGAGCAATGGAGTGCATTCTGCGCTAGATACAACAACAGCTTAGCTGATTTATATCAGGCTGCTTAGTGCAATCTTTACAATTTAAGTTATAATTAAAGAAGGCCGGCTCTTTGGGTCGGCCTTCAATTAGTAAAAGAGATTATGAAAAAGAAAAAGAAATTACAAAACGAAACAGAAAGCTCACTAAATCAAAACGGCTTCGGAGATGAGGTGGTTTTGAATCAAGATGAACCTTCCATTTGGGAAAAGATTTGGAAGGGGTTTGTTGGTTTTTGGACTAGCAAATCAACCAAAGAGATGCTTATGTACATTCTTAAGCGTCTTGTATTATTGGTCGCCACATTCTTAGTAATCTTTTTGATTTGCTTTGTTTTGGTACGTTTATTACCAGTATCTTTTGATGGTGGAATGAAAGATCCAGACATCTTCTACAAGCAAATGGTCGCGCAAGGAAGATATGTTCAGAATGCCGATGGCACTTATTCGCCAATGCCAATCATGCAACAACTTTGGAATTTCATCAAAAACTTGTTTAGCGGAAATGGCAATCCATGGGGTTTCTCCTATAAGATTCAATGGCTTGCATCTCCTGATGAAATCCTTGCTAAAAGATTCCCTCCAACCGTTTTAATTAACGTTTATTCCATGATTATTTCCGTTCCGTTAGGATTAGGACTCGGTGTTTTCATGGCCTTGAAGAAAAACAAATGGGAAGACCATGTGTTAAGCATTTTAATTATGCTTATTATTTCTGTTCCTTCCTTCATTTACGCTTTCGTTCTCCAATATTTGTTTGGATATGTTTGGCAAGTCTTGCCACCTGTTGCATCTTCCGCAAAGGATGGTTATTTCGTTTGGGATTATTTTAAATCAATTATCTTGCCAATATTATCGATGTGTTTCGGTTCAATCGCCGGATATGCTCGTTATACTCGTGCTGAATTAACTGAAGTTTTAACAAGTGATTTCATGTTGCTTGCTAGAACTAAAGGCTTAACAAGAGGCCAAGCGACAATTAGACACGCCTTCAGAAATTCCTTAGTTCCTATCTTCCCTATGATCCTCGGAGAAATCATCTCGATTCTTTCTGGTTCAATGATTATCGAAAACATCTTCGCCGTTAACGGAGTCGGCGGACTTTACCTTGATTCAATTAATAAGAGAGACTATGACGTCTTCCAATTCGTTTCAATGTTCTATATCCTCATTGGTTTACTTGGAACATTAGTTGTCGACGTTTCATATGGTCTTGTCGATCCACGTATTAGAATGGGGAGCAAAAAATAATGGAAAATAAAGAAATATTAATTAACCAGCCCCAAACATCTTTGGAGCTAGAGAACTTGCCAAAAGAACTCTTCAAAAAATCTAAAGTCGATGCAGAATCCTTGCATGACCAAGCCTTTGAGACAAAACCTGTTTCATTCTTAAAAGGTGCTTTCATGCGTTTTGCTAAGAACAAAGCGTCAATCGTTGCAGCTGTTATCATCGCTATTATTATTCTTTACGCGATTATCGTCCCTTTTGCTTCGCCAAAAGCATACGTTAATAAAACCGAATATCCAAATGGCTTCCAAGATCAAAACTTTAGCTATGCTCTTCCTTACAATCCTATTTTCAAAGGAACCGGTTTCTGGGATGGTACTGAAGTTGTCAGCGGATATTCTGAACAAGCCGTATCAATTCTTAGATATGACGACTCCAATCACAACAAACTCGTTAAAGAAATAAGTTGCAAAGAAGATCAACTCACTCCGACATCCATCATTAAACAATATACGATCCGTATTGATTCTTATGCTGTTGGCAATAAAGTTATCACCATCAAAGAAGACGCGTACAACGAACTCGTCAACTACGAAAAAGAACAAGGTATCTATCACGTTCTTGAAGGTGATAAAAAATCCATTATGAAACCTCTTCTTGATGTTTCTACTTACATCAAAGAATACAAGGATATAATGGCTCAAGATTTGGCAAATTGCAATTATGCGGACTTGAAAACAACAGCGTCGCAAGTTGCCATTAAAACTCAAATTGATAATGTTACCGATGCGATGAATAACTATTACAATCAAAATGCTAATATTTATTACAAACTTACCGCCAAATCAGGAAAGAAATATACCCAGAACACTTTCACAACGGTCTTAAATGATGAAGGTGAGCCTGAACCGATCTACAAAGTTGATGCAGAAGGTAATTATGTTTATGCCAATATTTCCAATGGCATGGCTCAAATCCGTGTCGATTACTTCGATTATTTCGTCTATCACAATGGTTTCCAACCATATTATCTCTTTGGCGCTAATGATAGCGGACAAGACTTATTCTTACGTTTAGCCGTTGGTGCTCGTTTCTCCCTTTTATTGGGCGTTGGAATATCTTTAATTAACATCTTTATCGGTGTTATTTGGGGATCTATATCTGGCTATTATGGCGGCAAAGTCGACCTTATAATGGAACGTTTCACTGATATCATTTCAGCCATACCATCAGTTATCATTCTCACTATTTGTTCAATTCAGTTCACAAATAATTTGACCTTAAAGGCATCCATTGGCGAAGGCGGGGTCATGATACTAGCCTTCTTGGTGGCGTTTGTCTACTCTGGCTGGGTAGGAGTTGCAGGAACTACACGTATGCAATTCTATCGTTTCAAGGGACAAGAATATGTCTTAGCATCAAGAACTTTAGGTGCAAAAGATAGAAGACTTATCTTCAAACACATCTTGCCTAACGCTATCGGTACATTAGTTACATCATCCGTCTTAATGATCCCTTCTGTCATCTTCTCAGAATCTTCATTAAGCTATCTCGGTATCATCAATTTCACGACAAGTGGAATTTCTTCAATCGGTTCATTGCTTGAAGAAGGACAAACAGCGGGTTTGAGTTCCCACCCACACCTTCTGCTTTTCCCATGCATCATCATCTCTTTATTGATGATTTGCTTTAACCTCTTCGGCAATGGCTTACGTGACGCCTTCAATACATCATTAAAAGGAAGCGAGGAATAATTATGGCTAAGGAAACAAAACAATTAGAAAAAATCTTAGACGTAAAGAACTTACGTATTTCCTTTAGAACAGATGGTGGAACCGTCAAAGCGGTTAGAGGAATCTCCTTCCCTTTGTATAAAGGAAGAACGCTTGCTATTGTTGGCGAATCTGGTTCAGGAAAATCCGTTACATCTAAAGCGATCCTTGGCATCTTAGCAGGCAACAAAATCATTGAAGATGGTCAAATCCTCTATGATGGAAAAGATCTTCTTCAAATAAGCGAAGATCGATTCTCCAAGATCCGTGGCGTAAAAATCTCCATGATCTTCCAAGATCCTCTTTCTTCCTTAAATCCAATCATGATCGTCGGTAAACAATTAACCGAAGCCATGATTCTTAAACATAAAGCCGACAAAAAAGAAGCCACACGTTATCTTTCTAAAATCGATGCTATTCTTAAAAAAGCTGATTCGGATGAGATGAATATCATCCTTGAAGAACAAAAAGTCGGCACTTTCGATATCAAAGAACACGAAGACATCTTCTTCCATGCTGCAAAAATATCCGTTGATGAGCAAAAAGATGCCATCAATGAATTGTTACCTAAGTTAGAAGACGCGTATTCCGCATTATATTCTACAGATGAAGACTATAAGCCAGAGAAGGTTTTAACCATTCTTAAGCCTCTTTTCGCTCCATTAGAAAAGTGCGAGCTTTCAATCGCCAAGAGTCCTGATAACGTTATTTCCGTTTTCCATATTCAAGCGAAAAACTACGTGAATGCGGCAAAAGACTCTTTAAAACACGAGGAAATCAAAGCTAAAAACTTTGCTAAATACAATGTCTCTGACTTCTTCGACTTACCAGCTTCAGTTCGTGCCAAATCACGTGAGACCATCGTCTCTCAAGAAGAACACAAAGCACATTTCAAATCTGCTTTCGATGAATTGCTTGAGCATTTAAAACAATTAGTGCAAAGAAGCGAGAAAGAAATTCAATTAATCGGCGAAGAGACAATCGAAGCCTACGATAAGGCTATAGACGTCCTCAATAGCACTCTCACTAAAAAAGAAGCAACGAAACGTGCAATAAAAATGCTTGCTGACGTTGGTATCAACGAACCAGAAAAACGTTTCTATCAATATCCATTCGAATTATCAGGCGGTATGAGACAACGTATCGTTATTGCTATCGCTCTTTGTTCTTCCCCTGAAATTCTTATTTGCGATGAACCTACAACGGCACTTGACGTCACCATTCAATCGCAAATCCTTGAGCTCATCAATAAGATGAAAGTTGAGAAAAACCTCTCCATCGTCTTTATCACCCACGACTTAGGCGTCGTTGCTAATATGGCAGACGATATCGCGGTCATGTATGCTGGTAAAATCGTTGAAATGGGTACTGCTACAGATATTTTCTACGATCCAAGACATCCATACACATGGGCATTGCTTGGCTCTGTTCCAGATTTAAACACCAAAGAAAAGCTTAATGCAATTCCAGGCACCCCACCAAACATGTTATTGCCACCAAAGGGCGATGCGTTTGCCGCTAGAAACAAAGACGCATTAGAAATCGATAACGTTTACCCTGCTCCATTCTTCCAAGTTTCGCCAACTCACGTTGCCGCAACATGGAACCTTCATAAAGAGGCAGAAGACGTCAAAGCGCCTGATTTAGTTATCACACGTATCAAGAATGCTCTTGAAGCACATCCTGAATACACCCCTAAGGCCGACAATATGAAAAATTCGATCTTAAATTACATCAAGGAGGAAAAATAAAATGGCAAAAGAAAAGAAAACAACCAAACCTGATGTAGTTAAAGAAGAGTTCAAAAAAGAATTCGACTACGAAAATGCCCCAAAGGTTCTTGAATTATCCCACGTTAAACAATATTTCCGTTTTAAAAGCGGTGACGTGAAATACCTCAAAGCCGTCCATGACGTCTCCTTCAGTGTCTATAAAGGCGAAGTATTTGGCTTAGTTGGCGAATCAGGATGCGGAAAAACCACAACAGGACGTGACATCATGAAGCTATACCCTCTCACAAGTGGAGACATTTGGCTTGATGGAGTTAGAATCTCTGCCGGCACTCGCTGGAACGAAAAAGAAATCAAATGGACAAACGTTCGTTCAATCGAAAAAATCAAAGAGATTGAAAAAGAAAAGAAACAAGCTGAAGACGATCTTCGTGCTGAATTCGAAGAAACATTCGGCATTGAATTCAAAGTGAAAGATCTCAAAGATAACGAAGATCCAGCTCAACGTGAATATTACCATCGCTATATTGAAGCAATGAAACCATTCGATGAAGAAATTGCTTCTGTAAAAGCTCATCAAAAAGCTGTTCACGATGAACAAATCGAAAAAATCAAACAAGCAAAACGCGACGATAAGGATTTCAACAAAAATATCGCCGCTCACGAAGTTGAACTTGTAAAAGAGAAATACAAAGATTTAATCGCAAAACTTGATGCAGGTTCTACCCTTAGTGAAGAGGAAACCGCTCTTAAGGTGGAATACGAAAAAGAGCTTAACAAAGCCAAGCACACGACTCTCTCTAACAAAGTTCAGATGATCTTCCAAGATCCTATTGCATCTCTCAATCCTCGTATGACAGTTAGAAACATCATCGCTGAAGGATTGGTAATCAATGGAATCCGTGATAAGGAATTCATTAATAATGAGGTTGCACGTGTCTTAAAACTCGTTGGTCTTGTTCCTGAACATGCCAACCGTTACCCACACGAATTCTCTGGTGGACAAAGACAACGTATCGGCATTGCTAGAGCCATTATCATGAACCCTGAACTCATCGTCGCAGACGAACCAGTTTCCGCTCTTGATGTTTCTGTCCAAGCTCAAGTTATCAACCTTCTTAATGAACTTCGTAACTCCCTTGGTCTTACCATCATCTTTATTGCTCATAACCTTTCTGTCGTTAAATATTTCTGTGATAGAATCGCCGTTATGTTCTATGGAAATCTTGTTGAACTTGCCTCTGCCGATGAATTATTCGCTCATCCGCTTCATCCATATACAAAGAGTTTGCTCTCTGCTGTTCCATTCCCTGATCCAATCGTTGAAAAAACACGTCAAAGAATCTCTTATGACCCAAGCAAAGATCATGACTATTCTAAGCAACGTCCATCTTGGAGAGAGATTGTTCCTGGTCACTTTGTAAGATGTAACGACGAAGAGGAAGAGAAATACAAAAAGGAGCTCGCTAAATGAGCAAAATCCCTTATGCCGATCCTCAAAAAGGAGGAGAGCAAGGGAAGAATGAGAAATTTTGGAATTCACATACAATAAGAATTCTGATTAGTTCTCTTATCGTTCTGATTCTTACTGGTGTCATTATCGGGATCGTTGAATATTACACGTTAACAAACGGTCCTGAAGGCACTGGCAAAGATAAAAACCTCATCATGCATATCCTCTCAGATTCATTCAGCTTGAGTGGACTCTTAGGATTATGTTTCTTCGCCCTATCCTACATTTCTTCAAAAGGGGCATTCGATATCCTAGCTTATTCAGTACAAACATTATTCTTAGTTACTTTTAGGCCAAAATATCGCCAAACAAGTTTCCCTAAAACTTATTATGACTACAAAGTTATGAAAGACACTAAGAGGAAAAAACCAGTAAGCGTTCTCCTTCTTAGCAGTGGAACTTTCTTCATAGTAGGAATCATCTTACTAATCGTATACGTAAATATTTAATGGAGGCATTTATGAAAAAACAATCATTATTAACATTGTCATTCTTGATGATATTTTCTTTAGCTTCATGTGGAGAGGAAAACAAGCCTGTAGATTCATCTTCTCAAGAAACCAGCTCAGCATCTTCTTCTGAAGCAAGTGCAGATATCACCGAAAAAGACTTATCAAAAGGTCAAACAACTTACATTGATAATAAAGGAGCAACCTTAAATCTTACCCGTTCGGGAATTTATAAGGCTTCAGGTTCCCCACACGTTAACTCTCATCCAGATAATGGAGTTAAGCAAAAATTACTTGTTGCACCTATCTCTTTTCAAGCTGATTCAAGCGATTCCAACTGGATCAATCCTACCGATGAATTATTGACAAAAATCAATAAGACGTTCACTGCGACTGATGATGAATTATACCAATTATCCGGTTCAAAAATCACTTCTGTTCAATCATTCTATGAACAATCTTCATTTGGAAAAGGCGCCTTCGACGTTGTTGTTTTACCAACCTGGATCGAATATGAAGGAACCGCTAAAGACTTCCAAAGCAAAGCTAATGGCGGAGCTGGCGTTTCTATGTCAACCTACGTCCGTAACTGGTATATCACCGAATATGCTAAAACTGATCATGGCAAACTCGGTGCTGATTGGGAATACACTTGGAGCGATTTTGATACCGATGATGACGGATATCTCGATTTAATCTGGCAAGTATACGCTTATAACTATAACAATAACGATACATCATTCTGGTGGGCTTATGTCACCTATACAAGTAATTCTCCAGATTATAAAAATCCAACAATTATGACCCTTGCTTGGGCTTCAACCCAATTCATGGATAGCTACAACGGTTATGATCCACACACCTTCATCCACGAAACAGGACACACCCTAGGCATCAATGACTTCTACGACTATCAAAATGCTTGGAAACCAATGGGCTCAATCGATTACATGGATCAAAACTTAGGCGATCATTGTGCTTATACGAAATTTGCTTATGGTTGGATCAATCCATACATCCTCAAAGAAGACGATCTTGAAGGCGGAAAAACTGCTGAAATCACTCTTCGCGCAGGAACAACTTCTGGTGACGCTTTAGTCCTTGCTTCCCCAAATTATAATGGAACGGCCTTTGACGAATATTTCATGGTTGAATTAATGGGACCTTACGGTCTTGCAGAACGCGACTACATCAATGGATATTCAAACACAACTGGATACTCAGAACCAGGCGTCAGAATCACTCACGTTGATGCTAGAATGTACTATGACAATCATGATGAAACCATCACCGATCCAAATAGTTTAGGAGCAAATGGCGGAGATAACCGCACTTGCAACACCTATGGCGGACGTATGGGCGTGAAATACGATTCTGATTATTGGCCAGCTGAATCCACTGCCAAAACAGTTCCATCGAACATTCTTTCTAACCATCCAAATGCAAAATACGGAACAATCGGCAAAATGAATGGAACGAACAATTCTTCAGTTAACGCGTATTTCACTGAAATTTCCTTGATGGAATCTTCAGTTCTTTCCACAAACTGGACAAATTCTTCACATTACAACGCAACCACTTCCGCCCTTTTCACACAAGGAGCAAGTTTCAATTTAATCAATTCTAAAGGCAAAGCCTCAACTTGGGCCAAAAATTTCATGCCATCTGGCACAAATCTTTGGAACAAAGCAAAGACAACGTTAGGCTGGTCTGGCAATAATATGTACTATGAAATTGACGAGGACATGACTTGTAACTTCAATTTAAAGGTTACTAGTATTGCAAAAGACGATACCTATGGCGCGGTTGCTAAACTTACCATTACTTTAAATTAACAAAAAATTAAACCATTCGAAAATTCCTTCATAATACGGATCAGTAGAATGGTTTTTCTAATAGGTCTTCTAAAATAAAATTCAGTTCTTTAACATTTAATGAGGATGGAGATGGCTGTGCCAAAACGGCCATTTTTTAGCATCATCATTTATCCAATCTCATTAGCAGGAACCGTTCCCCAATCTCTCAAAATCACAATAGTAATATGCCGCATCCAAGCGTTTCTTTTGATTCGATTAAATCCGTTATTTCTGCTCGAATTCCTCCAAGCTCGACTCGAACGTGGCGATGATGGGTTATAATCTGCGCGTTGTTTCTTAAATCGTTCCTTTCAGAATGCGGATTGAAACAGAGCTTCCCCTAAACGAAAACCCGCGAAAACTATAACAATCACTGGGGATAGCGAAAATGTCATCCACATTAAATGTTAAAGAGTTTTTGTATGCATTCACAGAAATATGGATTTTTTCTGCAAAAAAGATAAGCAACAGCCAACAAAAGTCTTTGCTTTCAAACACATTAAAGAGAGTGCGTAAAATTACTACATACATTTTTGTATGCTTTTTTATACTTTTGTGTTGACACAACCTAAAAATTTATTATGATTAGTTATAGTAAGGAGTAAGAGAACCGGAGGACTGAGAATGGCGACAACATTCGGAAAAGAACTGAGAAAATTGCGTATTGATTACGATGACACAATAGTAGGGATGGCAAATAAACTTAAAATTTCTACATCTTATCTGTCTGCAATAGAAAGCGGAAAAAGAAATATACCATCTGATATGGTTGACTGTATCGTGAAAATATATGGATTAAGCATAGAAAGGAGAGATGAATTAAGACAGGCTGAGGCAGAATCATCCACTAACATTGATATAGACCTGAGTA
>CAVIJE010000025.1:0-21387 GCA_963643355.1 Sodaliphilus sp.
GAGCATCGATTCGAACGCTAAATAGGAGTAGAAAATCTTTGGGTTGTTAAGAAAAGAAAATTCTTTAACAACACCAACAATCAAGCAAGAAAGATTAACGTTAACATTTTCTTTTATCCCATTTCTTTCGAGAGTTGTTTCAGTTGAAATCTTGATTCTTTTCCCTATTGGATCCTCTCCTATCATTTTTTCAAATTCTTCGTTAACTAAGCAATAATTCAGCGAATTGCCAGTTGGAAGTTCGCCTTTAGAAAGGAAGGTTGACGTTCTATTTTTTAGGGTGATATCCAATAAAGGAACCAAATTTGTGCTCTCATAAGGAAAACCATTTAGAGTAAAGGAATGGTAGTTTGGCAAGAAATAAGAATAATCATTTTTAATTTTGACCGATTCAAAATCCTTGAATAGCTCAGAACATTCTTCTAACGTTGGCCTTTCACTTTTAATGAGAGTCATCGGAGAATTATCAACGCTATATTTTGTTTGTTTAGAGATTGATCCTTGTAAGTAATTTAGCGAATGGCTTTTTTCGTTAAGCAAAACTTCTTTGCTACCAGAATAAAAGCCAAGACAAATTAATAAAGAAAGGTAACCAATCGTTCCAGAAAGTATAGAGAAAATATTTTTTGCCTTATTCTTGGCGTAATTATGAACAAAGATTTTTCTAATCCACCTAAATGACGTCTTTCTTTTCTTCGAAGAGAATGTTTCTCTTTGGTCATCGTTATTTTTAAAATGTTTGATGATTCCCCCATCTTCTAGTCTCATTACATCATCGGCGTATTTCTCTATTAATGCCTCATTATGTGTGACAAGTATTACAAGATTTTCTTTTGAAAATTCTTTTAGGGATTCCATGATTATCTTTTCGTTTTCTTTATCTAAGGCGCCAGTCGGTTCATCGGCAAAAAGAACTTTGGGGGAGGTTACAAGTGCTCTAATCAAGGCAACTCTTTGTTTCTCCCCTCCAGAAAGGAGGAAAACCTTTTTATCTTTGTGTTTATCTAAATTGAATTTAGCAAATAGCTTGTTTATGCATTCATCTTTATTTCCTTTTTTCTCTCCTCTTATTTCTAAAGGGAGAGAAACATTTTCTTTAGCGGTTAGATCGTCTAAAAGATTGAAATGCTGATAAACAAAAGAGCACCAGTTATTGCGAAAATCCACTAAATCGGAATCTTTGGCTTTTGCTAGGTTTTTATTTTGAAAATAAATCTCTCCGGTAGACGGTTTTTCTGCGCCAGAAAGAAGATTTAAGATAGTTGATTTTCCTGACCCGGATTTCCCAGCGATGCAAAAAAGCCCTTTAGAAGGCAGAGAAAACGTGATATTTTTTAACGCAAAGCAAACGTTATCGCCTTTGCCATATTTTTTTGTTACATCCTTAACCTTGAACATTTCTTTCCTCACCTATATAAAGACGTGAGAAAAGAAAAAATGCCAAATTATTTTTTCTCTGGCATTTGTCCTATAACTTTTTTTATGGAATGATTGAATTTGTCGCGATCAATCATGATGACATTTCCGCATCCGAGACATTTGATTTTAATGTCAGCTCCGAGTCTAACGATTTGGAAACGTTTAGAATGCGTATTGCATGGGTGAGGCTTTTTCATTTCAACCTCATCAAAAAGATTGTATTCAGTAATTACCATGGTTCTTTCTCCATTTTAACGGCCGCTGGTTCTTTAGGAAGGCCAGGCATTGTCATAATCGATCCGGTGAGAGGAATCACGAAATTGGCTCCGCTAGAAAGATTAACTTCACGAATGTGAATCGTATGTCCTTTTGGTGCATTCAAAAGTTTTGGATCGTCGCTAAGCGAATTTGGGGTTTTAGCCATGCAAATATAAGCCTTACCATAACCCATCTGCTCATATCTCTTTAATTGTTCGTCTGCTTTAAGGGAATATTCGACATCCTTTGCATGATAGATTTCTTGGCAAATCGTTTCGATTTTCTCTTTTAGCGGCATTTCTTTGTTATAGATAGGATGGTAATTTGAAGGAGAACTATCAAGAAGCGTTTTAACCTTTTTCGCCAAATCGATAGCGCCTTCTCCGCCTTTAGAATATGCATCAACGAAGGAATAGGTGTAGCCATTTTCTTGGCAATATTCTTCTAAAGCCTTTGTTTCATTGGGGGTATCAGATTCAAAATGATTGATGGCAATTATTATAGGCAAGCCGAATTTTTTAAGATTCTCGGCATGAGTCCCTAAATTTTCAAAGCCTTTCTTTAACGCTTCGACGTTTTCTTTTTCTAAGTCGGCAAAAGCAACTCCGCCATGCATTTTTAAGGCCCTTATTGTAGCAACCAAAACTGCGGCATCACAATGTAGTTCGCCTTCTTGGCAGGCTATATCTAGGAATTTTTCCGCGCCTAAATCAGCAGCAAAACCTGCTTCAGTAATAACAATCGGAGCCATTTTTAAGGCTAAACGCGTCGCAATAAGCGAATTGCAACCATGAGCGATATTAGCAAAAGGTCCGCCATGGACAAAGCAAGGTTCGTTTTCGATTGTTTGAACAAGATTTGGCTTTAGGGCTTCTTTCATCAAACGCATTACGGCATGCGAGCAGTTTAAATCCTTGACCATGATAGGATTGTCGTTCATATCGTATGCGACAATGATTTTTAATAATCTTTGATGGAAGTCTTCTTCATCTTTTGCTAAACACATAATAGCCATAAGTTCGGAGGCTACGGTGATTAAAAAAGAATCATTTCTTCTTACTCCATCTTTTTCGCCATTAGCAACAACAACATTTCTTAATGCCCTATCATTCATATCCATAGCTCTTTTCCAGACAATTTTGTCTGGATTGATATTCAATGGATTGCCTTGAAAAATAGAATTATCGATTATTGCGGAAATTAAATTTATCGATGAGGTTAAAGCGTGCATGTCACCAGTAAAATGGAGATTTATATCTTCCGATGGTCCAATTGATGCCTTTCCTCCGCCTGTTGCCCCTCCTTTAATGCCAAAAACTGGCCCTAAAGCTGGTTCTCTTAAGCAAAGCATAGAGGGTTCGTTTATTTTGCCAAAGCCTTCTTGAAGAGCTATAGACATTGTCGTCTTTCCCTCACCCGCTTTAGTTGGAGTGATAGCTGTGACTAAAACTAGTTTTCCATTCTCCTTGCTTTCAAGATCTTTATAAAGGCTATTATCGATTTTTGCCTTATAAAAACCATAAGGCTCAACGTATTTTTCAGGGATAGATGCTTTTTTAGCGATCTCATTTATTTTTAAAAGGGCCATAACGTTAACCTCCTATTTTTCTTCTCTACTTAAAGATAGAACTTATTACTGTTATTTTAAAGGGATTTTAGATAAGCAAGAAAGAATTTCTTCCTCATTTTTTACGATGATTGTTGGGAATTGATGACGGAAAAAGGTCTCTTGTCTCTTTACATAATGCCTAGTATCAGTCTTGATTTGCGAAATCGTTTCTTCTAAGGTTTTTTCTTTATGAATATATGGAATTAATTCTTTAACGCCAATGGCTTGAAAGGCCGGCTTATCTTCACCATATTTTTCTATTAATGGCAAGGTTTCCTCAAGCAAGCCTTTTTCAAACATTGCATCAACTCTTTTTTCGATTAATTCATAAAGAATTTCTCTTTCCTTTGTCAAAGCGAAAAACATCGTCTCATAAATAGGTTCATGGTTCTGCTTTTCTAAAAGAGAGGTTTTGCTTTCATTTGCGGCTAAGCATATAGCAATATCTCTTAGAACTCTTCTTCTATTTTGAAAAGGGATTTTCTTTGCTTCGATTGGATCTAATTTTTCTAAAATCGCATGCAATTCCTCATTGCTTTTGGTTTCATATTCCTTCATATCAACCTTTGAAGTATCAATAGAAAGATCATAATCGTACAAGGCTGAGCGAATATAGAGGCCACTTCCGCCGACGATAATTGGAATTTTCTTTCTTGAAAGAATCTCCTCGATGCATTTTCTTGCATCTATTTGATAACGAGAAATATCGTATCCTTCATTTAAAGGAATGAAATCGTAAAGATGATGAGGAACTTCTCTTTTTTCTTCTTCTGTTGGGGCGGCGGTTGCAATCTTTAATTCTTTATAAACTTGAAAAGCGTCGGCATTAACGATTTCGCCATTGATTTTTTTAGCTAAGGAAATTGCTAATGAAGATTTACCAACACCCGTTGGACCAGTTAAAACAAGAATCATTTAAGTGCTTCCCTAACGATTAATAATTCGCCTTCGACAAGTTCTTTTAGATTATCGTGATTGTTAAGCAAAGGATGGGATTTTATCTTTAATAACGTGTCTTTGTAATCTTCTTTATATTGATCATATTTATCTTTATCGGAAAGCGATGAGGCCATGCCTTTCTTTGCTTCAACGAGCTTTTCTCCTAATCCCTTTATTTCTGGATCATTTTTGATTTTCTCGTCCAAAGAAAGATACTCTTTCATTAAAGGCGAGCAAGAAAGAAGGAAGGAAACGTCTTTTGCCTTAGCAATAAGCGGATCTTCGACCATTTCTCCAGTAAGCGAATAGACATGTGATTCCTTGACTTTGACATCAACAAAGCAACCGCTTAAATATTTAGGGCCCGGGAAATTGATTAATTTGCCATTTGCGGCATAGCCAGAAAGAACATTCTCATTCTTCTTTGATGGACCATCAACTAAAACGGTGTATGTGTTTCCGATGCATTCATTAGATGATTTTTCGGTTAATTCGTCGATAAGTAATTTCAAACGATTGAATCTTTCGTGAGAAACCTCAGGCGGAATTTGTTCCCAAGATGCGGCTGGAGTGCCAGGGCGAGGGGAATAAATAAACGTATAAGCGCTAGAATATCCAACTTCTTTGCAAAGGTTAAGAGTTTCTTGGAAATCTTCTTCCGTTTCATATGGGAAGCCGACGATTATATCCGTCGTCAAAGACATGTCTGGGATTCTTTCTTTGATCTTTCTTACGACCGTTAAATAATCTTCTCTTGTATATCTTCTTCCCATTTTATTTAAAACGTGGGTTGAGCCAGATTGAACGGGAAAATGTAGCCAATGGTCGATATTTGGGTAGGTGGCCATGATATCAATCATCTCATCGGTGAATTGCGATGGGTAGGAAGTAAGGAATCTTAAATGAGGGATTCCTGTCATTGCGACTGCTTTAAGAAGCTTAGCGAATGTCGTTCCGTCCTTGAAATCTAAGCCATAAGAATTAACGTTTTGGCCTAATAAGGTGATTTGCTTGTAACCTTTTTCAACGAGTTCCTTACATTCTCTAACGATATCTTCCATCTTTCTTGAACGTTCTCTTCCTCTTGTGTAAGGAACGATACAATAAGTGCAGAATTTATCGCACCCATAGGAGATGTTAACGAATGCTTTAGCGGAATCTAGACGAACGGATGGCATATTTTCCACTACTTCCGAGGCGAAAGACCTAACCGAAACTATCGACGCTTTCTTTTCTAGGGAAGAGGCTAAAAGGGAATTTAAATTTGAAATATCATGGGTGCCAATAACTAAAGTGATCCATGGGTATGTCTTCATAAGGTTTTGGGCGACATCGTTTTCATCCATAACGCACCCGGCAAGTACCAACATGAAATCTTTGTCTTTGTCCTTGTTTTGCTTAAACGTACCGATTTCGCCATAAACCTTGTCTTCGGCGTTTTCCCTTACGGCACAGGTGTTGATTATTGCAATTGAGGCTTCTCTTGGATTGGAAGTTCTTTGGAATCCGGCATCAGATAGATAGCCAGCCATAATTTCCTCATCGCGGATATTTGCTTGGCAACCATATGTTCGAATATAGAAAAGACGTCCCTTGGCAAAATTCTTTAAAATTTCAGGAACTTCATTTTTTGAAAGAGTGCGTTCCACTTCAGGACGCTTTGCGGCATCTTTTTGCGATGCAACATTTTCATAAATAACTTTTTTCATATTTTCTCTATCTTTCTACCATTTGGTTAATTGGGAAAATTTTTGTAGCTAAGAAAGTTTCTTCGTCTATATCGATTATACAGCCATTCACCATCATTTTGGCATTATCATCAATTTGAAAAATGCCAGTCTTGCCATAAATAATTTTATTGATAACCGATTCTCTTTCAAAGCCAATGACGCCATTAGGATCGCCACACATCCCAGCATCAGCCATAAAAGCGGTCCCTCCTTCTAAAATTCGGCAATCGTTAGTCTGAACGTGGGTATGGGTTCCAACAACAGCCGTTAAAAGGCCATCAAAGTTATAGGCGAATATTTGTTTTTCAGATGTGGATTCCCCGTGGATATCAACAAAATGTATGCAAGGCTCTGGATTATCTAAAAGAAGTTTGTTCATTGCCTCATAAGGACTAATGACTTCTTCTTGCATGAAGCTTTGGCAAAGAATATTTGTTACGCGAACCGGCAAGCCATCTAAATCAAATAAAATGCTGCCAAGTCCATGACTGTAGTGAATTAAGTTCAAAGGCCTAACAAGCGATTCGGCTTCATCGATATAGCCATCAATTTGTTTCTTCGAATACCAGTGATTTCCTAAAGTAATACAATCAGCACCATAAGAAATCAATTCCTTATAATGCTTTTCTATTAAGCCTTTGCCATGAGTTGCATTCTCACCATTAACGATAACGAAATCAGCATTGTATTTGTTGATCAGTCTAGGCAAAGAAAGATGGACCGCTTCACGGCCCACCTTGCCAACCACATCTCCTAAAAAGAGGATGCGCATTTTATTTTGCTGTCTCCACAGCTCTATATTCACGAATGATTGATACTTTGATCGTACCTGGATAAGTCATTGTGCTTTCGATCTTATCACGCATTTGCTGTGCCATCTTAATGGCTTCAGCGTCGCTTACCTTCTCAGGAATTACCATAACGCGAATTTCTCTTCCGGCTTGAACGGCATAAGCTTGTTGAACTCCATCGAATTCTTTAGCGATGTCTTCAAGTTGAGTGATACGTTTGGTGTAGGTTTCAAGAGTTTCGGAACGTGCACCAGGTCTTGCAGCTGAAAGGGTATCGCCAGCAATTACTAAGTGAGCGATAACGCTCTTGCAAGGAACATCGCCATGGTGTGCTTCAATAGAGTTAACAACAACTTCGTTTTCGCCAAATTTGCGAGCTAAGGATGCGCCAAGTGAAGCATGCGTTCCTTCTTGTTCATAATCAAGGGCCTTACCAATATCGTGTAATAAGCCTGCGCGACGGGCAAGATTTTGATCTAAGCCAAGTTCGGCAGCCATGATTCCGCAAAGATATCCAACTTCAACCGAGTGATCAAGAACGTTTTGGCCATAGGATGTGCGGTATTTGAGTTTACCTAAGATAGCAATCATCTCACGGTTAACTTTAACAAGTCCTAAACGATTAACGGCATCTTGACCAGCTTTAAAGCAGTCATTCTCAACTTCGCTTTTGCATTTAGCGGCAACTTCTTCGATTCTTCCAGGTTGAATACGTCCATCCTTAACAAGAATTTCAAGGGTGCGTTTAGCAATCTCGCGACGAATAGGATTGAAGCAAGAAACAGTTATGACTTCTGGAGTATCGTCAACGACTAAATCGACGCCTAGCGTTTGTTCAAGAACGCGGATATTTCTTCCTTCACGGCCAATGATTCTTCCTTTTAATTCATCTGTAGGAAGAGAGATAACGGCGACAGAACGTTCAGTAACGACATCTTGAGCGTATTTATCGCAAGCTAAAGAGAGAAGGTCTCTTGCTTTAGCCTCAGCCGTATCATGGGCTTCATCTTCAGCATTTTTGATGTATTGAGCAATTTCAACTTGCATCTTGCTCTCAACTCTATTCATGATTTCATCATGCGCTTCTTTAACCGACATTCCAGAAACTTTTTCAAGTTCGGCAAGAATTCCATCGATCTTTGCATCGAGTTCTTTGCTCTTTTTGTCGTTTTCAGCAATCTTTTTGTTAAGAACTTCATTCTTTTGATCAAGAGCATCTTCTTTAGCTAATAAAGCGTTGTCTCTTGCGTCAATTGCGTCTTCTCTAGCATCAAGTTTTGATTGTTGAACCTGAGCTTCTTGTTTCATTTGGCGAATTTCATTTTGCGCCTGTTGTTTCATTTCATTCGTCGCTTGTTTAGCATCGATTTTGGCATTTTTCGTAATCATTTCAGCCTTAACTTCTGCATCGCGAATGATTTGTTTGGACTCTTTTGTAGCGGATGAAACTTTGCCTTTTCCAGATAAATGTAAGAATAAGAAAAGTAAAGCTGCGCCAATAATCAAGGCTAAAACACCGACTATTAGCAACCACCACCAAGGAAGAAGTCCTCCTTCTAAAAATTTCATAAAATACTCCTTAAAATACGACCAAAACTAAACCTAGCCCATAAGAAATAGGTTAAAATTCAATTTTTAGAATAATTTATTTGACGGGAAATCCCGATAATAAAGCTCCCAAAATCTATGGGCAGTACATTTCAGTACATTGATATTATAAGTTTAATTAAGAAATAAAGAAGAAAAAATGTATTAAAAAATCTTATTTCAATCAAAAAGGGTCAAAATAAGATTTATAAATGGGATTATTCTTCTTCGGAATCAGATTCAACGCTTCCACCGGATTTGAACACTTCACGGATTTTAGCATTGATTTCTTCAGCTTTTTCTGGGTTATCACGGAAATAAGATTTAGCGGCTTCACGACCATTGCCAATCTTCTCTCCATCAATGTCGTACCAGTTTCCGGTTTTTTGAATAAAGCCGAATTGAACGCCAAGATCAACGGTTTCTCCGTCTTTAGAAATTCCTTGTCCGTAAATGATGTCAATTGAGCAAGATTTAAAAGGTGGGGCGACTTTGTTCTTAACGACTTTAACGCGAACGCTATTGCCGATAATGTTGGTGCCAAGCTTAATTGCATCTTGTCTTCTGATATCAAGTCTAATCGTTGAATAGAATTTTAAGGCTCTTCCGCCTGTCGTTGTTTCAGGGTTTCCATACATAACGCCAACCTTTTCGCGAAGTTGGTTGATGAAGATAACCAAGCAACTAGATTTGCTTAATATGCCAGCGAGTTTTCTCATCGCCTTTGACATAAGTCGTGCTTGAAGACCGACTTGGTTATCGGACATTACTCCGTCAAGCTCTTGTTGAGGGACTAAAGCGGCGACAGAATCAACGACAATTACATCGATTGCATTTGATTCTGCGAGCATTTCAACGATCTCAAGTGCTTGTTCACCTGAATCAGGTTGTGAAAGAATTAATTCATTGATATTAACGCCAAGTTTTGCGGCATATTCTGGATCAATTGCGTGCTCTGCGTCGATATATGCAGCTCTTCCGCCCTTCTTTTGGGCTTCAGCAACAGCATGTAAGGCAAGCGTTGTCTTACCAGAAGATTCAGGGCCAAAAATTTCAACGATTCTTCCTTTTGGATAACCGCCAATTCCAATCGCCTGGTCTAAAAGCAAGGAGCCAGATGGAATAACGTCAAGGTCGACATGAGGTTTTTCACCCATTCTCATGACCGATCCCTTCCCATAGGCTTTTTCTATTGAGCGCAAAGCCGCTTCAAGAGCAGCATCTTTATCTTTTTCGTTTATGAGTTGTTCAGTTTCTTTTTTTGCCATAAATACTCTCCTCACTTATTAATAGACGTCATTTTTCAAAAAATGCCATTTTAATCTTCAAAAATCGCAATTAAGCGATCTAACATCAAATCAACGGACGCTTCTCTGATTTCATTTCTAGACATATGGAAATCCTGTTGCATTTCGATGATGCCATATTTTGTGGCGATGCACATATGAACTCTTCCGACTGGCGCCGCACCTTCTTCTTTTGATGGACCCGCATTGCCAGTGAAGGAAACACAAACGTCGGCATTAAGCGTTTTTCTGCCATTTATTGCCATTGAATCAGCGACTTCTTTAGAAACAACGCCATATTTCTTTATAAGAAGCGATGGAACACGATCTAGTTTCGTCTTTAAATCCGTAGCGTACGTTACTAGACCCCCACGAAACACTTTGCTAGCACCAGGAACTGAGCATAAAGTCGCAGAGAACAATCCGCCAGTAAGTGATTCGATCGCACCTAAGGTAAGTCCTTCTTTAGCCAACGCCTTAATTACTTTTTCAGCTTTGTTGGAGTCAATCATTTCTTTTCCTCCTTAAAAACGGAAATATTTTGCGCAACATAAATGATTCCAGAAAGAAGGGACATCGCAGTCGCTAAATAGATAAGGATGTTTCCAATTCTTAAATATGGGTTCCACGATAAATCAAAATAAGAGAATGGCCAGCCATTAAGTAAAACGACTGGGATAGCGACCATTTGGAAAACGGTTTTTAGTTTTCCGAAAATATTAGCGGCTAAAACGATTCCTTTATTGGCCGCAACAAATCTTAAGGCATCGACAACTAAGTCTCTCGCAATCATGATAACGACTGCAAAGACAGGGATTGACATGTTGCCGTAACGGGAAACAAGAAGATAAATAAGTATGGAATTAACGAGGAGTTTGTCGGCTACTGGGTCGAGGAATTTTCCTAAATCCGTTACTTGATGCCATTTTCTTGCTAAGTATCCATCAAGGAAATCAGTTAAGGAAGCGATGACAAAAACAATCATTGCAATTAGATAAACGAGGTTTATCGAATTGTTAGGGCCAAAGCAAATTGGCGTATAGTCAGGCAAAAAATCAAAGACTAGCAAAAAGGCTAAAAGAGCAACGACTAAAACGATTCTAGCGGTTGTAATCTTTGTTGGTATATTCATATTTATTCCTTTCTTAGTGAGTATCCGGTCCGATAAGCCATGTTCTGTCGAGGGCGACAATTAATCTCAGGTTTCCCTGGAAGAGTAGGCTTCGTTTCGCTTTCTCTTCTTCCCCTACCAAATTTGGGTTTCTCGCTTGTGGGGTTTACCAACGTTTCACCTTGTTATCGCTAACAAGCTCGTCTCTGTGGCACTTTATGGATCCTTAGCTACGTGAGCTAATTCACCGCCGTCACGTACTCCTACGTGCCAAAGCTTATTTATTGGCTTTGCGCAAACACTACAGCCATCGCAGACTGTGCGAGCATGGACTTTCCTCTAGTTTCCTAGCAATCGCCTGGACCGGATTTTTTCTATTTGCGTAACTTGAGGGTTTTTGGATCGTATCCTAGAGAATAAAGGAAGTTTTCCAATTCGCGAAGACGTTTGATGTAGACATAATTTTCTTTGCCTACATTATCATCTGCGGAAAGGCCTTTGAATTTACTCTTGTAGGAGGCGTTTTCCACTTCAAGTTTGCGGATGCGTTCCTTATAAGTGGCAATGTTATTATTTCCATCGCCTGCTTCAAGATGTTTTATCTTGTCGTTTAAGGACGCAATTTCAGCATCATAGTCAGCAATTATTCGCTTAAATGAAACATAATCATTAATGACAATATCAAGGAATGTATCTACTTCTGAAGCGTCATATCCCTTAATGTCTTTTTTGAATTTTTTATTGAGTATGTCTTTTTCGTTAAGTTTCAAATTGTCTGCCATATGCTCTTTCAATTATATTGAAACGAAAAGAAATATTAAAGGTGCAAAAATTAAAATCTCAATAGATTTCGCAATAGCTAAAAGAGAGATCGTTGTTTATGAGTATAAAGTTCCCTTTGTATATAAATATATAGAATTATTGATTTAAAAAAGCGCCATTTTACAGGCGCTCTAAATTATATGTAGGGTAACTCGACTGTTCCTTCTTCTTTTGCCGTTTCCTTGCTAGATGAACTTTCGCTACAAATTTCATCTACAGACGTGCTTGAATAATTTCCTTCTGAACTTGAAGATTCTTCGCTTGAAGTATCAATGCAATTGAAACTCGAGGAAGATGTTTCTTTGTTAGAAGAACTCAAGGAAGCGTTTGAAGATGAATTTTCTTTAACGTTGCAGCTTAGTAAAAGAGTTGGAGCAATCGCGAGTAAGAGTAATTTTCCCTTTTTCATTGCTATCCCCAGAAATCCTCGCCAGGAACAACATTCCATTTGTCTCCATTAGCTCCAAATCCAGGATCTCCAACTCCGCTTGTGCGAATTATATCTTCGTTGTCAAAAACTACAATTGTTACAAGGGGCGTCACGTAATTATTGGTTTTATTATTTTCCATTTCATTTATCCTCCATTTTACATAGCTTTTGCAAGCATTTCCAAAGTCTCGTTGACTCCATCATCCTTGCTAATGGAAGTATCATTGAGATATTCTTGAGCCAAAGATGCCACAGATGCTTTTCTTTCTTGCAAATAAATTGTCTTTCCGCCCTCAAGAGTCAAGAAGGAAACGGAGTAAACGGTTTTTGCATAATTTTCTTCAGCAACTTTCAAATAGGCGTTGAAGAGATAGTAATCTTCGTTTTGATCGTTGCTAACCTTGTCGGCTGAGGAGGCTAAATATGGATGACCTTCTTTTTCAACCGTTGTTTCGTTTTTATTAAGCGTTTCCCCATCAAATGTCGCACCACCCTTGAGCGCCGAAAGCAAATTGGTGTATCCAGTTGGCAAATTGACACTAAGATAAACGCCATAGCTAACGACGCTATCTTTAATCGCGTCATAATCATCCTTAAGAATATATCCACCAAATCTTAATGCGACATCGGAAATCTCATAAGTAGTCGTTTCGTCGGTGGTAGTTGCAAGGTATCTATAAGATAGTTTCGCCTTTGTTGAGCAATCTTCAACATTTGCGACAAAGGAAGAGAATAATTGATCCTTGACCTTAACTACTGTTGGCTCACTATTTTGCCAATTATCTCCTTCTGTAGAGAAATAGAAATCATCGGAAGTATCAACAATCGTTTTAGCATCACTCGAAAGAAGGGAATAAGCATCACGAGTGGCTTTTGCTTCATCAGAAGTTCTACTAGCTAAATAATTGTGTTTCTTATCGCCAACCAACGAAGCGGTTTTGCAATAATGTTCACTTAAGAAAGTGTAGGCTTCGTTAAATGTCTCATTAAACTTAGTTTCATCTGATTTGACGTATAAATCAGTGAATGCGCCGTAATAAGTGACATCGGATTCTTTATGGGTCTGTTCAAAAACATCAACGGTGAATGAAGGCAATTCATCGTATTTTGTGATGAGATCGTCGAAGAAAAGCATTCCCCAGTTTCCATCAGTGTCTTTATCTGCAATGGCTAAAACGATTTCTTGCCCAAGATACTCGCTTAAATCCCAATAGACACGATGCAAGGTGTTGTAATTTGCACCATTTAAATATACGTTACCAACGCCTGCATCAGCGAAATCCTGTACATCTAATGTTTTCAAAACTGGATCATCTTTAGTTCCGACTTTTGTAGGGTCTAGAACTTGAAGTTGCGCTGAACGTCCAGCCATCTTTATTGAAATTAATCCCGTCCCTGAAAGAGTGAATTTATTGGTTAAGAAACGGAACTTAGCATTTTCATTACGTGATAAATAACCATTTCCGTTAAAGAAATATCCATCATTGTTAAATGGCATTTGCTCATCCCAGTCGTAAGCAGTATCAGATGAAATGAAACTATCAAAAAGGAAAGTACCAAGATTTTCAGCATATTCAGAATCGAAAGCTAAAGTCGAAAGATTGTCATTTCCTTGGTCGAAGGTGACATTTGCGTTAGTTAAAGAGTAGTTATAGAACTTATACAAATCTTCATTAGCTGAATTGGCATAAAGTTTAGTGATATAATCGTGGGCTATTTTATTGTTTTCAGCATCTTTTGCTGCAATTGAAGAATAATTTAAATTATTAAGGTAAATGGAATAAGCCTTGGCAACATCTTCTTCCGTTTGATTGACATGCAAATCGCCGAATGTGACTCCGCCAAAACCTGTGGTTGTTAAGTCCTTCACTTCAATATGCATATTTTTCCCTTTGCTAGCTTCAGGAATCTCGATTGAATAGATAAGCATATTGCACGATGCACTTGGGTCATAGAAATATTTGTTTTGCAAAGTCGCAATTTCAGCATTAGTACTATCGTCAAATAAGATGACTTTGTTTGCCGCACTGCCGCCTAACGTAAAATAAATATAATCTTTATTTTGAACGAAAGATTTTGATTTAAAGGTTCCAGTCCATTCTTCGCCATTATTGTTAATGGAGTCAAAAAAACTATCTAAAGCACAATAAGATCTAGTTGTCCAAAAAGTATCAGTTCTTCCTTTTATGAAGGTTTTTATGTCTGTGACATTTTCCTTACTTGAATCTACGAGAGTGAAGTTTCCTTCCCCGTCCACAGGAAGATAGGTTACTTCTTCGCTTATAACAGAATTTTTAGGGGATCCCCCAAATTCAAGCGGATTGTTATCCTGAACATTAAATGTTACGTTATTCAATGAAGAACACGAACCGGTGAGGAATGCTAAACTGCATAACAGTATTCTTTTTTTCATCTTTTTATCCTTTCGTGGTAAATTTCTTTTGTATGGAAACGTTTCCATTTTCTAAATTATATCCCCTGATGTAATCGCTTTCAAGATGCATTTACGCTTTTTAGTTAAATGTTAAGTAACTCTATTTTGCCTTCACTAGCGACGCAATCAATTTCAATAAGTCCGCCCTTTGAATTTGAGGCCAACAAAGACGAAAGTGTTTTTCCATCAAAGAAGATTTCTACCGAACCGTGATCGATCACCAAATACGATTCGTGGCTTTTCTTTGAAATGTTAACGGGCATTTTTCTTATTCCCATCAATGAATTAGCATCGGTTTCTTTAAATGAAACTTGTTCACATCTTGAGCGATCGAAAACTAGTTCATCGCCGATTAAAGTGAGTTTTGCATATTTTTCTTCATCTTCGTAAAAACGCATTTCTAACGATTCCAAATCACTGAAAGAAAAATGAATTATGCCACTTCTGCAATGGATTTTTTGATTTTTGGCAAACGGAATATCAACAAAATGGTCTTCTTTTAATAAGAATGGTTTTTGAATAAGCTCCCCATTTTCTATCTCTAAAACTCTAGGATATGTTAGTTCTCCAGCATACCCGTCTTTTTCACTAAGGAAGCTGCGATCCCACATGCTCATCCAAGCTATCAATATATTTTTTTCTTTGAAAGATTGAGCGGCATAGTAATCAAAGCCATAGTCGAGCGCTAAAGCGTTCTCATAAACAAAACATCCATTTCGATCCTTAAGAATATATCTTGAAGCATGAATGTTATTATTCCCATCAACATCCGTTGGGAAAAATTGTTCCGTAAAAGTCAAAACATCTCCAACTTTATCCGGGCATTCAATCATCGTTCCCAAAGAATCTTTTTCGAATAAATCCCTATCGAAAGTCCAATGAAATAGGTCCTTAGACTTATAAACAAGGATTCTGCCTTTTCCGTTTTCTTTTCTAGAAGCCGTATACATCAAATATCCATCAGCATCTTTAGTCACGGAAGGATCCCTAAAATCTTCTTTTAGGTAGCCTTCTGGAAGTTCATCGCTAGTAATAATTAAGCCTTTCTTTTCAAAATGAATTCCATCCTCCGATACAGCGATGGCTTGTTGTTGCCTAATTACCCCATCACGATTTGTAAAGCTTGTATATATGAGATAAAGTTTGCCTTCTACTTCAATTGCAGATCCCGAAAAACATCCATCATCTTGCGCATCTGGACATAAAGCAGGTTCGAGATAATCCCAATGCCTAAGGTCTTCGCTTACCGCGTGTCCCCAATGCATCGGGCCCCAATGAACGTCATCAGGATAATATTGATAGAAAACATGATAGTGATTCTTATAGAATATCAATCCATTTGGGTCATTAATCCAGCCTTTTGGCCCATAGACGTGAAATTTTGGATATATTGTGTCGCTCATAATGGTGTCTCCCTTTAATTTAAAATATCCTTAGCAACGGTTGCTTCTTGAGGGTATTCATTTTCGTTTTCATAATATGTGATGAAATCATCGGCGAAAATTAAACCCCAGTCAGATGTCGCATTGTCAACAAGTCGCAACTTTAATTTCCTACCGGAATATTTGCTTAAATCAGCAATGTAGGTAGCCATATTTGCTTTGTAGACGTTATCTTTTGATAAAACGATCGGCTTTCCTTCATAAAAATAATCGAGGGCGTTTTCTCTAAATTTAGAGTTTGAATACCTTGCTATTTCTTCTTCGGTTTCAGCGTCGAGAACAGAAAGGTAACATAAGTCAGGATTCTTCATCCCGCCAAGTTTGAATGAAATAACTCCAGTTCCAGAAAGAGTGAATGCCGAGCTTTCTAAATAGCCAACCTCTCCTTCATTTCCGTTCCACCCGTTAAAGAAATAAGAGCCTTGTTTCTCATAGCTAAAACATTCATTCCACCAGGTGCTCAAAGAAGAAATATTTCCGATATTGCCTGAAAGCGTCCATCCATCTAAGTTTCCTTTTTCGAATGTACCGTTTTTAACCTGATATTCGTTTTCTTCTTCAATGAAAGACAATTGGTTAACGGCTTCTAAGGAATCAGATGGAACCGACTCTTTGCTTGGATAATAAGTTATAAGACTATCAAAAGAGACTAATCCCCAATCATTGCTAGCCTTATCAACTAATTCAGCGTGAACCTTTCTCCCTAAGAAAGATGAAAGATCGGCATAATAAGAGATCATATTTAATAAATTCGATCCCTTATTTAAGAGGCCAGTCCCTAAGTCATTAAAACTCGTGTTGCTGAATCTTGCGATTTCTTCGTTTGTTTCATCATCAATGAAGGATAAGTAGCAGCTTAATGGGTCTCTTCCTCCGCCAAAACGGAAGGAAACCATTCCACTTCCGCCAAGAAGAAAAGAAGAGGATATTAATTTGCCTTGTTTCCCTTCAACATTTTCTCCAGAAATGAAATATTGGCCTTTTTTGTTATATGAGAATGATTCGTTCCACCATCCGTCTTTATTCATGAGCTCGACAAATTCTTCTCCTTCGAAAGTCCAACCCTCAAGGCTTCCGCTTTCAAAAGTACCATTCCTTACTTGATATTCATTTTCAAGTTCAATGTCGTATTTGTCCTCAGGAACATATTCATACGCCGTTTCAGTGAAGAAATTTGGCTTGGTTTGATGATATGTCTCAATTGAATCAAGAATGATCGCGCCAAGTTCATCGCTAGACGAATTCATGTCAACAACTTCAATCAGCATCTTCTCACCAATATAACGAGAAAAATTAACATAATATTGATTCATGTTGAGTAAGCGCATACCGTTGGCGATATATGGGAATTGATCATTGTTATATTTAAAATTTGATGTTCTTCCCACCTCAATTTCCTTGTCTCCTTCTAGAAGAATAAAACGAAGATAAGTCAGATTTTGGTCCATGCAACCGCCAAGCTTATAAGTGATATAACCACTTCCACCAACCGTAAAAGTCGAAGATCTCATTATCCCAGTGTAGGTTGGTTCATATAAGCCATAATGGTATGAGCCATCGCGATTATATGAAATCGCCTCATTCCACCATGTTGCTTCAGAATTAACACCCTCATTTGAAAAAGCGTCCCCCGATACGATTTTCCAGCCAGCAAGCGATCCATCTTCGAAACCGCCATTGGCGATCTCATATTCACTATGTTCGCTTGGTGTTTCCTTATAATCATGGCTTTTAACGTAATATTCTCCTTCATTTTGAGCTAAAGAGGAGGAACCGTTCCTTATATCATCCACACTTAAATACCCGTAATAACTATCGGTGTCGTTATCGACGATTCTAATGTAGACTTCATTTAGTGCATATTCAGATAAATCTAAGGTATATTCAACGAAATTATCTGTGTTATAAACGCCATTCTTATATTGATTTACGTTTACATAACTTTCGGTGTGTTCTAAAAAATAATCATTAGTTTGTCTTGCAATCATTTGATCGCTTTCGGCTAAATACACGCCAACATAGCAAACCTTTTCTTCATCTTTCATCAAAGCGTCGGTCCCTTTGCCTTTTGCTAGGGCGCCGCCTGCAAGTTTCATACTTAAGATTCCGTCTTTCGCCAAAACGAAATTAGACGATTGAATCGCCCCTGTTCTTGAAAAGGAACGTTTTCCATCAAATCCCTTCCCTGATAGGTACCAATTTCCCGTTTGGTTTACTGCTATCTCTTGGTGACGATCATCATCCTTAAATGAGAAGGTCGAAACAGATGAAACTGAATCATCATCGTAACTATCACCGTATAAAACCTTCCATCCGCTTAAATCGGAAGTCTCAAATCCTCCATTAATTGGAGAAGATTCAACTACTTCTTCATTGCTAGTGGAGGAATAGCTCTCAGAAGAAGAGTTTTGAGGATTGCAGCCAAAAAGAAAGGCGGCAGAGAATAAAGCTAATAAATAACGTTTTTTCATTTTTCTTCCTCCCCTAAATAATTGCATCCTTTAAGTTTCCGGTGTTTTCATAATATGGCGGAGTCATCTTTTCCTCGTATATTGATTTCATCGAAGTGAATTTCAATGAGGAAAATTGAATATTTGTTCCGTTGTCAAAAAGATGGAAATAATCTGAGTCTTTATATTTTGGATAAATTCTTGTAGTGAAAGAAATGACATCATCGATATAAATTTCAATCAACGAACGATCCATAAGAATGCTCATTTTGTGTTCGATTGAATAATCCAAGGAAACGGATTCGCAATTAGATTTGTCAACGTAATCATATAAAGAAGATTTCAAACGATTGACGTATACTCCGTCTTTATTGAAAACGATATCCGTTCTTTCCGTGCCTAAATCATTAGTGGTTGGGTTATAACGAATAGAAAATGCCGCCTCCGAAGAATCATTCATGTTGAGAGTGAAGGTTGCATCAATCTTCACGGTATCGCCTCTAAGGTTTTCAATCTTAGAATTTGCCTCTTCTACATTAAGAGTCCCTTCATTTTCAAAAAGAGTCGTGTCGTAGATGGATGAGATCTCTTCGACTGGCTTACGAATTATCTTTTTTCCATCATCACTCAAAGAAAGTTCAAGAGGCATAGCAAAATTGTGTGCCCAGCCTGAAATCTTATTTTGCTCGGTTCCGGCACTTTTCCCTTGGGCGATAGCGAAAAGAATCGTTCTTCCATCTTCGTATGAAGCGCCGTTTGCCTCTTGTTCTTCGCTAAGATAGCAAAAACCATTTTGCCCAGTAAAGATGCCTTTCCCATAATCAAAAAGCTGAGGTTTATCATCATCGGCTATGAATCTGCAATTCTCTTTGTCGAAAGAACCGATCCAGTAATAGCAATCAACAGTGTAACCATCAACCGTATATTGTGGGCAATCAAATAAAACGTATTTAGTTTTCGTCTTGTCTTTGTTAGAAATCGGTAACATTACAACGCATTCCCAATGCGAACCCTGTTCTGGATATTTATCAAATGGGCATTCATAAAGATAACCTTTATATTCCCAATCTCTCATATCTTTAGATTTGTAAACGTTAGCAGATCCGCCTTTTCCAGGAATTGAAGTGGAAACTAACAAATAATAATATCCATCGTCATACCAAATAAAAGGATCTCTAAATTGGTCTCTTTCACCCTGAGAATCGTCTCTTGGCTGAACGATGATATCCGTTGACTCAATGGACCATTCAGTTAAATCCGGGTCATTTGGATCAACGCAATGAGCATAAGCAACATTTTGGCCGGACCATGTGGAAGTATTTGTACCAGCAGTTAATAGAAGCCATGGGGTGCCATCAGGGCCAATTACCGCTCCACCCGTCCAAACTCCTTCAGGGCAAACGCCTTTAGTTGGAACCAAGGCGTCTTTTACATATTCCCAATGAATAAGGTCATCGCTAACAATATGTCCCCAACGGATCTGACTCCAATATGGTCCAGATGGGTTATGCTGATAAAAAACGTGATACCTTCCTTTATAATAAAACGGAGAATGTGGCTCATTCATCCAAAGAGCCGGTGGAATCGCGTGATATTGAGGACGATATCTATCGCCATAATATACAGAATCATCAAGAGCGACCTCAGAATAAGACAAAGTTGGGACATTGCCATCGAGAGCATATTTTTCAAAGAGAGATTTTTGCTCTTTAGGCGTAAGGGAATTTTCATAAATCGAAATCTCATCGAGCAAGCCGGAAACCATTTGGCGGTTAACGCCGTATTCGATTAAAGGAGAAACGTATGATCCAACATAAAGAGGCTCAGCCGAAGGAATGATCTCGCAATTAACTAAATCAGGCAAAATCGCCTCATAGGCCATTTTTCCATTGAAATTAAGACCAATATACCCTCTTTCTCCATCAAACGTTGCTGAAATAAAATTCCATTGATATAAGGATAAAGTGTTTATTGGATCATAAAATCCAACGACTAAATCTTCGTTTTTGTCATTTGAATGCAAGGCTAATTGAATTCCCCACATCCCAAGGCGTCCATAGCCGAAATTAAAGCCTTCGCCTAGTTCGATATCGCCTTGATTGAAAATGCTTGTAAGTCTTGAATGCCCATTAGCTAAAGATGAAGAGTCATATTCGCTAAGATTTTCAAAAACGCGTGGGGCGACCCAGCTAGAAAGAGTTATTTTACTTGTTGGAGTTATATAAGAAGGCAAAGATATTTTCGTTGAAAAACCATCCATATAAAGCGATTTTCCACTAACTCCTTCTTTTTGAAGAGGAAGATTTGCTTCTTTAAAAAGATTTTCCTGGTTTGACTTGTTAAAAACGTAATTAATTAGATAAGAGTCGCCGGAAACTGATTCGGTTGTCTTAGAGTCTTCATCAATATCCTCAAAGGAAAAATGCAAGCTCTCTTCCTTTTTTATTTCAGCTGGCTCAGTTGACTTTTCCTTCGAATTCACGTTTGAAGAATCATTGCCGTTACATCCTAAAAGAAACATTGAGATCGTAAGAAGTAAAAATTTATTAGATTTAGACATAAATTCTCCTTTTATATTTTTAGCCCAGCCGTGCCAAATCCTTTGATAAGGTATTTTTGGGCAACGATATATATGATGAAAATCGGTATTGATGTCACAACTAAGGAAGCCATTATTTGTCCAGTCGTGATATCAGGGCTTGATTGGATGGAGGTCAAAGCAGCTTGAATGGGATACCAAGACCATTCTCCTTCTCCAGCATAGGGAAGGACCATCGTTGGCCAAACATAATCGTTCCAAACTCCAATAAAGGAGAAAACGCTAACTGAAGCAACGATTGGCTTAGAAAGTGGGAGGATAACCTTCAAAAAGACCTCAAATCTATTTGCCCCATCGATTCTTGCCGCTTCTTCATAATCCTTAGGAATGTTTTGGAAGAAAGACATGAATAAGAAAATATTGTAAATGGAAATTGAGGCAGGGAGAATAACAGCAAAAATAGATAATCCTCCTTTTAAACCAAGCATAACTTTAACAATCGAATAAAGCGGAATCATAGAGGTTTCCACAGGAACAACG
>CAVIJE010000026.1:0-18016 GCA_963643355.1 Sodaliphilus sp.
ATAAAGAAGGAATTGTTGTAATGCAGGATTTGCTTAACGGAGGAGATAAATATTCTCAATTGCTTATCAATCTTGCTCCATTCTTGCCTTTGAAGATTTCCGATAAAAATCCAATTCTTGGCCGTAAGGATGATATATCTAAGAAACAATTCATCGTTGAAATGGAAGAGACCGTAAAAAGGCTTCATAATGTTCCATCCATTCTAGTTTGGACTCTATTTAATGAAGGATGGGGCCAATTTGACACTAAGGAATGCCTTGCTAAATTAAGAGAACTAGATTCATCAAGACTTATTGATGCGACAAGCGGTTGGTATGATAAGAAGATTGGTGATTTTTATTCGAGACATATTTATTTCAGACCCGTTTTCTTAAGGAATGATAAGAAACGCTTAATGTCTTTAACTGAATTTGGCGGTTATTCTTGCTATATCAAAGATCGTTCTTGGAGTGAGAAAGAGTTTGGGTATAAGAAGTTCAAAACAAAGGAAGACTTACAGAACGGATTAGCCCATCTTTTTGAAAAAGAAGTCATGCGTGGAGTTAAAAACGCTAGGTTATGCATATCAATCTACACTCAATTGAGTGATGTCGAAGAAGAAGTTAATGGTCTAGTAACATACGATAGGAAAGTAATCAAAGTTGATTGTTCGAGAATGAAAGAAATCAACGAAAGAATTGCTAACGCTTATCAAAGCAAATATTTGGAGGATAAGAGCAATGACAAAAATTAAAGCGGCTTTTTTTGATTTAGATTGGACTTTATATAACCATAAAGATGATAAGTGGGACGAGAAATCGATTGATGCGATTAAAGTCTTACAAAAACTTGGCGTTAAGGTTTTTATTTGCACGGCAAGACCTTATTGCTCTTTTGAATGGCTTGGCGCTTTTAAGTTAGGAATTGATTGGGATGGATACATTGCTTCAGCTGGTGGATATTGCTATGCTGACGGAAAATATCTTTTCACAAGCAAATTCGATAACGAAGATGTTAAGAAATTCATTGATTTGGCTTTGAAAAATAAGACGACTTTAGAACTTGTTGAATTAAAAACTAGAAAATTGATCGCTCCTTTAACAAAGGAAGCAAAAGAACATTACGAAACCTTTAAAGAATACATTCCTGAAGTTGAGCCATATAAGGATGAAGATGTTGAAGGAATTAACTTTTTTGCCCCAGAGAAAGTCGACGAACTCTTCAAAAAGGAATTCCCTCATTTAATCTATTGGAGATATACGCCAAATTCAGTTGATGTCGCACCATTTGAACATGAAAAAGGAAGATTGATTAAAGTCATCCTTGAGCATTATGGTTTTGATAAAAGCGAAGCGGTTGCTTTCGGCGATGATTATCAAGACCTTTCTATGGCGAAAGAAGTTAAATATTTCATCTCAATGGGAAATGGTAGGGATGAAGTTAAGAAAGCCGCTTACTATGTTACCGATGAAGTTTGGAATTCTGGTGTCTCTAATGCCATAGAAAAGATAATTAATGAGCCTGATTTTCTTAAATAATAAACATTTGATTACCTATTAAAAGTCAACGAAATTTTGAAATTACAAGTTGATATAAATTTCGTTTCATAAAATGATGCACTATCTATAAAGATAGTAGTATTATTTTTTCATGAAAAATTTAGATCAAAGCAAAACGCCATACGTCGATGCGTTAAGCGACTATATTAAAGATAATGTCGCTCCTTTTGATGTTCCTGGACATCATATGGGAAATATCAAAAACAAAGCCACCGATTTATTAGGACAAGAATTATATAGGCTAGACGTTAATTCGCCTGTTGGCTTGGATACGTTAGGAAACCCTCATGGAGTAATTAAGGAAGCCACATCTTATCTTGCTGAGGCTTGCAATGCTGATGAAGCATTCTTCTTAGTTAATGGAACCTCTTCTGGAATTATTGCAATGATTCTTACGGCAGTTAAGGCAAATGAGAAAATAATCCTTCCAAGAAATATTCATAAATCCGTTATAAATGCACTTATTCTTTCTGGCGCTAGACCAGCATATGTTATGCCAGAAATCGATCTAGATTTAGGAATTGCCAATCAACCATCGATAGAACAATGGAAGAAAGCGATCCTCCGTAACCCTTCTGCTAAAGCGGTATTCATCATCAATCCAACTTATTTTGGAGCAGTGACAAATCTTAAAGAAATTGTTGATTTTGCCCATGCTCATCATATGGCTGTTTTAGTGGATGAAGCGCATGGAGCACATTATTATTTTCACGCTGATAAATCTTTGATGACTGCGATGGATGCCGGAGCGGATATGTCTGCAGCTTCTTTCCATAAAACAAACGGTTCCCTAACCCAATCATCCGTTTTGCTTCTTAAAGGCAATAGATTTACAAGAGAAGAAGTTCAACGCTCTCTCAACATCATCAATTCAACTTCGCCATCCGGACTATTAATCGCTTCAATTGACGGGGCGCGTTCCTTTATGGCTTCTCCTGAAGGCAAAAAAGCTATGGATGGCGTCTATGAACTCGCTGAATATGCAAGAAAGAAAATTGCTAAGATTCCTGGTTTCAAAAATGAAGACAAGAACCATTTCCTTGCTCATGGCGCTTATGATTACGATGAAACTAAATTAGTAATTGGCTTAGACCATTTGGATTTAGATGGTTTTGGACTTTACCATCTTCTTAAAGAGAAATATGATGTTCAAATGGAATTGGCTGAGCCAAATGAAGTATTGGCTATTTTCTCAATCGGAACAAAAAAGAAACATGTCGATCAATTGCTTTCCGCCTTAAAAGATATTTCTAAAAGTCATTATGATGTGACGCATATAAGAAAGAAAGCACATTATGATTCTTCGACGCCTTTCCAACTCGTTAGGCCACGCGTTTCTTTTAATGCACCAGGCAAATTAGTAAAAATCGAAGATTGCGAGGGCGAAGTTTCAAAGGAACAAATAATGATGTATCCGCCAGGAATTCCTCTCATTGCTCCAGGTGAAGTATGGTCGAAAGAACTTGTCGAAGAAGTTAAAAGTTTCCAAAATTCAAAGGAAACCAGCACGAAATTATTATCTTCCTACCATGGCTTATATGAAGTTATTGACACAGATAAATGGAGACGTTTTAGTTTCTATCAAAAGAATCTCGAAGATTATTACGAAAACAAAATAACCACGACCTCTAGTGATGGTTTCCATTTTCCTTTTGAAGGAGATGAACATAAGGCCACCTTTATTCTTATGCCTTCACGTTTGGATACTTGGAGAAAAAAGGCTAAACCAGCACAAGAAAATTTCCTTGAAATCATCAAAGCTATCGCTAAGCATGAACCAGTTATTGTTGGGGTTAATCAAAGCATTTCTAAAACATTGGTTGAACGCATCAATTCAATTGAGAACGTTTCAAGCATGAAACTCCGTTATAACGATGCTTGGGCAAGAGATAATATGCCTTTGTTTGTGACGGATGGAAAAACGCTTAGAACAGTTGATTTCCGTTTTAATGCCTGGGGAGGAAAGGTTGATGGGCTATATTCCGATTATCAAGATGATGATAATCTTGGCTCATTAGTTTCCAAGAAACTTAAACTTTTGTCATATTACCTTCCTTCTTTCGTCTTAGAAGGAGGATCTATAGCCCTTGATGGCGAAGGAACTTTGATAACAACTGAAGCATGTCTTCTTTCAAAAGGAAGGAACCCATATTATCAAAAAGAGGAAATCGAAGAGATTTTAAGAGACTATCTTGGAGTAGAAAAAATCATTTGGGTGCCGCATGGAATTTATCAAGATGAAACGAATGAGCATGTTGATAATATGATTTCCTTTGTCGCTCCAGGAGAAGTCGTAATGGCTTGGACGGATGATAAGAAAGATCCTCAATATAAGTTCTGCCAGCAAACATATAAGGCCTTAAACGAAGCGAGCGATGCAAAGGGGAGAAAATTCATCATCCATAAGCTTCCATTGCCAAAACCAATGTATTTGTCTAATGAAGAGGCAAATGAATTACAAACTAATGAAACGACCCTAGATAAAAGAGAAGGCGGAAGAAGACTTGCTGCTTCATACGTCAACTATTATCAAGGCAAAGATTTCATTATTATGCCAGCTTTTGGTGTAAAAGAAGATGCTAGAGCCTATCAAATAATGAAAGAACTTTATCCAAATAAAGAAATTCATCAAATAAACACATATGAAATATTGTTAGGCGGAGGAAATATCCATTGCATAACAATGCAACTTCCAAAGGAGAAATAACAAACATGGTCAAAGTCGCAATAACGCAGTTCTCAATGTCAAATAACTATGAAGAGAACATCAAAAAAGCGGATTCTTTTATTCGTAAGGCGAAAGAAGAAGGCGTCCAATTAGTTTTACTTCCAGAACTATTTGAAGGACATTATTTCTGCCAAGTTGAAGATTATGACAACTTTCTTTTAGCAGAGGAATTTTCCTCATCTAAAACTCTTAAACATTTCCAAGAAATCGCTAAAGAAACGCATATGGTTCTTCCCATTTCATTCTTTGAAAGAAAAGGAAATTGTTTCTATAACTCTTTAGCGATGATTGATTCTGATGGGAAAATCGTTGATCTTTACCGCAAATCACACATTCCAACAGGCGAATGCTATGAGGAGAAATTCTACTTCAAGCCGGGCGACACTGGTTTTAAAGTCTTCAAAACAAGCATCGGAAAAATAGGCGTTGGCATTTGCTGGGATCAATGGTTCCCAGAAACAGCAAGAATCTTAGCTTTAAAAGGTGCGGAAATTTTACTTTTCCCAACGGCCATTGGCTCTGAACCAGTACTTGATAAAGATTCGAAAACTCATTGGCAAAATGTCATGAAAGGTCATGCTGCAGCTAACATAATGCCAGTGCTTGCTTCAAATAGGGTTGGAATCGAAGAAGTTAAAAATTCATCAATGAAGTTTTTTGGCTCTTCTTTCATCGCCGATCAACACGGAGACTTCATTGAAGAGATGAATCGTGAAGAAGAGGGGATGCGTGTAGCGGAATTTGACTTAGAGGCTATTGCAAAAGAACGTTATTCTTGGGGAGTGTATCGCGATAGAAGAACTGATTTATACTCACCTCTTTTAAAAGACTCTGACGAAGAGTAGACATAAACGTACTTTAGAATATCTTTCAAAGTAAAACTTTGATAAAATAAAAAAGTATGAATAAGAACGATAGAAAAACACATAAGTCAAAAAGAGATTCCAAAAAAGGTTTAATAGATCTTAACAAAACAAAGGTTTTCACGGTAAATCATGAGACTGTTTTGCTAGATTTCCTAAAAGAAAAAATACCTTCCCAATCTCAACGTAACATTTGCCGAATAATCGCCAATCACCAAGTTGCAGTTGGCGGGGCTCCTGTCTCTCTTTTTAAATATAAACTTTATCCAGATGATGAAGTTATCGTTTCATATAATCGCATTGCAAAACATCAAAGAAAAGATCTCCCTATCATTTATGAAGATGATGATATTATTGCCATAAATAAGCCTAGTGGTCTTCTTTCGATTGCTTCAGATAGAGAAAAAGGACGTACCGCATATCGTTTAATTAGCGATTATGTGACTCAAAAAGATCGTAACGCAAGAATTTTTGTCGTTCACCGTCTTGATGAAGACACCTCTGGCGTCCTTATCTTTGCAAAATCCTTTGAAATCAAAGAAGCACTTCAAAATAATTGGTCTGATATTGTCAAAAAACGTGGATATTACGCTATTGTTGAACCTGCTGATATTCCTGAAAAAGGTCATTTGGAAAATTATCTCGTTAATGATGAAGTTACTTTCAATGTCTATGTCACTAAAGACAAAAGAAAGGGAAAACTTTGTATTACCGATTACAAAAAGATCACCTCAAATAAAAAATATGCCTTATTGGATGTAAATATTTCTACTGGTAGGAAAAACCAGATTCGTGTTCAACTCGGACACATTGGTTATAACATTATTGGCGACGACCGTTATGGCGAGCCTTCAAATCCTATCAAAAGACTCGGCTTGCATGCCTATGAATTAGATTTCAAAAATCCTTTAAACAACAAAGAATATAAACTCAATTGTCCTATTCCGCCTGTCTTTAAGAAACTTATGGCGTCTAATGGAGATGTAGAATTTAAATTAGACAAGAAGCAAGCAAAAGGCAAGGCCTTAGGCAAGAATCAAATCAGAAACAAAAAGAAGGCTAAGAAGAAAAATGGCGGCAGAAGTAGAGCAAAATAAAAATATCTCTCTTGCAGAGCTAAGAAAGAAAGATAAGCCATTTTCCTCTTGGATGAGAGCTCATCTTCCATTCCTTTTTGATAAATATTCTCTTTTTTACTACGGCTTGATCATATTTATCTTAGGAATGCTTTGGTGTGGCTATTCTTTAGTTACAAATTATTTCACTCAATTCTATCCTTGGACTGATTACACTGGTCAATATGTTACGTTCACTTATTCTTTTTATGATACGTGGCATAAATTTCTTCGCACTGGCGTTTTTGAATTATATTCGACGGATACATATTTAGGATCTGACAATATTGGATCTAATAGTTATTATGGCTTGTTCGATCCATTTTTGATCGTTTGCTATATTTTCCCACGTTCAATCATCCCTCAAACGTATGTAATTGCGACTTTCTTTAAAGGGGTTGTCGGAGCACTTGGCTGCAGAGCTTATCTTAAATATCTTGGTTGCTCTGAGGGAGCAAGCAGGCTTGGGGGAGTCGCCTTTGCATTTAATGGTTATATTAATTTCATGGTCGGATTCCCTTCCGTTGTATCTTCAACGGCAATGGTCCCATTCATTTTGCTTGGAATTGAAAAGGTTATTAAAGAGAAAAAAGTTTTAACTTTATCGATTTCTTTAGCTTTCCTTGGTTTGATTTCTTTCTTTTTCTTAGTCGTAGTTTGCATCTTTGGCGTTTTATATGCCATATGGAGATACCTTTGGACAATCAAAACAAGAAATTGGAAAGATAATATTTATGTTCCTTTGCTTGGAGTGATGGCTTTTGCTTGTGGGATAATGCTATGTTCCTGGTCTTTATTCCCTTCTTTAAGAGAATCTTCTTTATCTGGAAGAACGATTTCTATTGGCATGGCCTATTGGAATTCGCTTAAGACATCTATCAAAACTTTGGATTTCCCAACATTGTTTGCAAGGCTTTTTGAGCTTGTCGGACAGCACCCTGGAAGAGAACTTCAAGGCATGATAGGATTCTTCTATCCAACATATGGCTATCTTGCCTTGCCTATTGCTAGTGGGGCAAATTCTTCTGGTGGCATTCAATATGATGCTTGGGTTGCATCCTTATTCTGTTACACGCCTATGGTAATTCTTTTCTGGATTGCTTTTGTTTCATCGATAAGAAGAAAGAAAATTTCTCATATTATTGCCTTTATTTTGATTGGATATTTGGTCTTTACGGATTTTGCATATTATTTCTTTTATGCTTTTACGGGCGATGGATATGGAAGATGGTATATCGTTCTTATTCCGATAATCATCTATTATGCCGCTCAAGAATTTGATCGTTTAAAAGATGAACCTAAGTGGGTTCCTATATCGGGTGCTAGCCTTTCTTTATTCTTAGCGGTTTTAACTTGGATTCTTTGTATTGTTGTTCTTAAAGATAAAACTTTTGAAACAAGCCTCACGACATATTGGGTCACTAAATACAGTGTTCCTTCAGTCGTTTCTGGACACTCGACAATTTGGATTGTTTATTTCCAATTAGGAATGGATGCAGTTGTTGGATTACTCATCATCCTTATTAAAAAGAAAGAGATTCTTTTAAGAATTCTTGGCGGAATAGTTATGGTTGAAACCATAATTTATGGCAATATCTCTTTTGCTTATATGGGTACTTGGAACTATATGGGCTGGAATGGCGGGACTGAATATCGAGATGATGTCACAAGTGCTTTCGAACAAATAAATAAGGAAGATTCCACCTCATATTTCCGTGCGACGCTAGAAGGAATGCCTGAGAAGAACGCTCAAGAAGTATTCAACTTCAACGGGACAAGCAATTTCCATTCTCTTTTCAATTATGACGTTAATCAACTTTCTTTGTATTCTCATATGAATAGACACGAATATGAAGGAACTGCTTATGGACAAACCTATTACCGTAAATCCTGGTCAGCGTTCTATGGCAATAAACGTTTAGGGGCAGATATGGCTCTAAATATCAAATATTATGGCGTTAAACGTGAAGGATACGGCGATTTAGAAAATAATCTCACAAGCGAACAATATGACAAATATCTTAATTCTGATAACGTTCCATGGGATTCTGAATTAGTATATGGATCAAATAAAACAAAGATGAGAATCTACCGTTCATCCTTAGTTGATTCAAATAGTTTTGGTCACGCTATCGATAATCTTTATAAGCAAAACAAAAATGAATCATCGACATATACCGACGATTTCTATAAAGCTACTGGCACTACTTCAACCTTTAATGAAATAAATAGAAATGAAGAAGTGTATACCTCAGGCGCCATAATTCAAGATAGCGATGTTGATTCTTTGAAAGAAGAAGGGTTTGCTTTTGCTAGCACTCCTGAGTCTTCAACTTTATTAAAGAGCGTTGGTCTTAAAAAGGTAGTATATCGCCATACCAATTTGAATTTCCTTGGGTATTCAGCCGCGGAAAAGAAAACGTATGGTCCAACATATTTCCTATCTCATTACGATTCGATAAGAACTTCAACTGGAAATACCTATGTTCCTGATTACGAAACTGTCGTGTATACGCCAGCTAACGGAAATAAGTATTTTAACGACGACAATTCAGGTGCCTATATTTCTTTGATGTTCAATATGAGCAAAACATCGAAAACTAGAGTCTTTATGATTGGTGACTATACTGATGAAAATGGTGTGTTGCACGAAAATCAATTGCTTTGCTATGATTACAACACTCTTTCGACCTATATGTCTTCAAAGATATCGGGCGCATCAAATGCCGATGTGTTTGGTTTCTATCCAAAAGGAAAGGTTAAATATATTTGTCTTAATGCTAAGCCTTCTGATTATTCTGGTAGCGGAGTCGATAACGATGCAGCCTATATTCCCTCCACATTCGGAGTTTATATCGCAAACCGCAAAGATGTTGAAACTTTCTATAACAAATACAAATCTGCTGAATACGTTCTTAAGGATGCTAAATATTCAACCAATAAAGTAACTTTCTCTTCGGAATTCCCTTCAAAGAAGCTTGTTGTAACAACCCTAGGCTATGATGCTGGATGGAAGGTTTATGCGACCTTAGAAAACGGAAATTCTAAAGAATGCCCTGTTTATAAATTAGATGGAGGCTTTGTTGGATTTGTTGCTCCTGAAGGCAAGGTAACATATGTTATGAAATATCAAACGCCTTATTTAAAAGAGGGAGCCATTCTTGCTTCTAGTGCGGTTGTCATTCTTTCTTGCTACACAATTGGAAGATTCATTTATCAAATTAGAAAAAGAAAAAAAGAATTGGCTTAATTCTTCCAATTCTTTAAATAAAGATCATAGACGCGGTTTTTAGGAACGCTAAGTTTATTTGCTACTTCCTTAATCGCGTCTTTGCTTTTAAGAGATTTAAGAGATTCGTTTAAAGATGAAATGATATCTTCATCGTTAATTTCTTTAGCAATTTCTTTTGCCCCTTCAACAACGATTACCATCTCGCCAATTAAAGTTTCAGGGGGTACGTTAGCTAATTCTTGAAGAGTTCCCCTTAGAAATTCTTCATGGGTTTTGGTTAATTCTCTAGCAAGTGAGGCTTGTCTATTTTCTCCTAAAATCGTGGCCATATCTTTTAACGTGTCATCGATACGATGAGGAGATTCATAGAATATTATCGTGTCTTGGAAATTTTTAAGACCTTCTAATTGTTTTCTTCTCGCTGAGGGTTTGCTATCCAAGAATCCATAAAAATAGAAATGTTTGCTAGGAATTCCTGAACCAACAAGCGCGCATAATCCTGCGTTAGGGCCATTAATGACTGATACCTTATAACCCGCTTCGATGACTTTTTTCGCCAATCTTTCTCCAGGGTCGGATATTAATGGATAACCTGCATCAGACATATAAGCAATTCTTTTTCCTTCTTGCATTAAGGAGAGAATCTTTTCCGTTGCTTTTTCCTCATTATGTTCATGACAGGAAATAAGCGGAATATCAAAGCCAAATCTTTTTAATAAGAGCCCTGAATTCCTCGTATCTTCACATGCGACAAAATCAATCTCTTTTAGAACATTTAGTGCCCTTGGAGTAAATTCATCAAGATTGCCAATTGGCGTGGCTATAAGGTAAAGCAAGGGGGTTTTACCGGTGAAATTTAATTCTCGATTAATCATTTTTGTTATTTAATTTCTTCTTGTTATTTTGAGAATGGTTTCTGGTGGGGTTTTGATTATTTGCAGAATTATTGTTTTGTTTTTTGAAGAATTTGCCTTTTTGTTGATTGCTAGGGTTTTGAGGTTTTTGTTGGTTATTATTCTTCTGCTGATTGTTGTTTTGCGACTTTTGCGAATTATAGTTGTTTTTATTGTTTTCTTGTTTCTTATATGAGGACGGATGCAAAATTCTATTGTAGTCATCAAGGCTCATGAATTGAACGTCATCAACGCTTGTAAGTTTGATCGTGCGTGACATGATGTTGAAAGAAGAAACGGTGTATTCGCCAAGCTCAAGTTTTATCTTATCGCCAATATGTGGGAAGGCTTTTTTCTCTTCGGTATACATGTCATCTTCAAATAAAAGACAGCATTTAAGTCTTCCGCATTGTCCAGAAAGCTTAGGTATGTTGAGAGTAAGCATTTGATTTTTAGCACGGGAAATGGAAATTCCATCAAAAGATTTAAGGAATGTTGAACAGCATAGAGGCAACCCGCATATACCCATTCCTCCAACGGATTTAGCCTTATCTCTAGGTGCGATTTGATGAAGCTCTATGCGGCATTTTAATAAAGATGCGAGAACTCTTAATAATTCACGGAAATCAACTCTTCCTTCAGCTGTATAAGTGATAGTTATCTTTGTTCCATCTAAGGAATATTTTGCATCGATAAAAGTCATGCCAAGATTTAATTTCTTAGCCTCACGATCAGCGATTTTTAATGATGAAGCAGCTTGGATATTAGCCATTTCATATGCTTCGAGATCATCTGGGGAAGCACGACGCACGATTGCTTTTAAGTCGAGTTTTGAATGGTACATCTCCATGCTTAATGGTTTGCTTGTAACGATTCCCATCTCAAAACCAGCTACGGTATCGACTATAACGTATACGCCTTCATCTAGTTCGGTATCGTTTGTTCCAAAATAATAAGATTTATCGCCATTAGGAAATCTAACAGGGGCGAAATGGGTAAAGTTAGTAATCATATTTTAACCTCCGTGATGAATAGGAATAAATGCATCAAAGCCAAAGAGGAATTGATGTTTGTATTTAAAATGTTTCTTACCTTAAGAATTTCCGTTAAGGATTCATTAAGATGTTTTAAAGAATTTGCCATATTAGATATTTGCTCTTTGTAGCAATTTAAGGAAATGTTTTGACCTTCTTTAAAGGTTATTGCGTCCTTAAAAGCAAGAGCTAACATATCTAAAAACATTTGAGGCGTTAAGAAATCCCCATTTTTCTTAGCGTCTAGAATGAATGGCAATACAACGTTTTCGAATTGAAAGAGAATGTCTTCTGATTCTCTAGAGAAAGTGTCTAATAAATCTAGGAATACAGTTTTGCCTCTGATGTAAGATTCATCAAGGTTTTTTTCTTTTAGTATTTGAGAGTTGTTAAAGAAGGAGACTAATAATTCCGCGTCTTCTTCCTTAACGTTATTAGCAATGGCTTCTTCCTTAACGATGTCTTTTGGAATTAATACCATTCGAAGTTTTTCGCAACGTGAAATTATCGTCGGTAAGACTTTTGCTTCATTTTCCGTTGTTAATATGGCGTATGTTTTTGCTGGTGGTTCTTCAAGGAATTTAAGCAAGGAGTTAATCGCCTGAACATTCATGTTTTCAACGAGGTTGATGATATAAATCATAACGCCTTTAGATTCCATGGCTGTTTTTGAAAAATCACCAACGATATCTTGAACATCGCCTTTCTTTATTTGACCATCTCTTCCATCAAGCACAGCGAAGTCAGCATATGTTTTATGGTCTATACGTTTGCATGATGGGCAATTATCGCATGCTAAAGGATTTGGATTATCGCACACTAAAGACTTAGCAATAAAGGTTGCCGTCTCCATTAAAGGAATGCCACTTTCTCCAGAAAGAAGGTATGCGTGTGCTAGTTTTTCATTAGCAATAGCGTTAGCGAATGTCTGATATAACAATGGCTGATATGTTTGAAGATAGTCTTTAAAATTCATTATTTTCCTATTCTAAGATTGATTTCTTTCATTACGGAATTATAAACTCCATCCTTATCTTGGCTAGCGTCAATTACTACTATTCTATTTGGATAGCGTTTGGCTAATTCAAGGAAGGCGTTTCTGACGTTGTGGTGGAAAGATAGTTTTTCAACGTCAAGACGATTTACTTCTCTTTCGGAGTTTGCGGAAATTCTTCTTAAGCCTTCTTCAGGCTCGATATCAAAGAAGAAGGTGACGTCAGGTTCTAATCCTTCTGTGGCGTATTGATTAACTTTGAAGATTTCATCGATGCCTAAACCTCTTGCTACCCCTTGATATGCTAAAGATGAATCAAGGAAACGGTCAGAAATTACAATCTTCCCTTCTTTAAGCGATGGAAGGATCTTTTGAACTATGTGTTGTCTTCTTGAGGCAGCGTAAAGCAACGCTTCAGTGCGTGGATCCATGTCGGTATTCTTCTTATCAAGAATCACGTTTCTTATTTCTTCGGATATTGGCGTTCCGCCTGGTTCTCTAGTAAGGACAATTTCTTTACCTTCTTTTTGTAACGTTTCAACAACGCGATTAATGCACGTTGTCTTTCCAGAGCCTTCTCCGCCTTCAAATGTAATGAACATAATTAAATTTTCTTTCTGCCTTCAAAGGCTTTGCTTAATGTTAATGGATCGGCATAATCAAGAGACGATCCCATTGGTAGGCCATAGCCAATTCTTGTGACGTTTGCTTTTCCTTCAAGTAATTTCGCTATGTATAAAGATGTGGTTTCCCCCTCGATTGTGGAGGAAGTGGCAAGAATAACTTCTTGGACTTCGTTTTCTTCAATACGTCTTATTAGTGAGGCAATGCTTAGATTTTCCGCCAATATTCCTTTAGCAAGATTGATTGAACCGCCTAGGATATGGTAAACGCCTTTGAACGTATTCATTTTTTCGATGGCATATGCATCTTTGACCTCGGAAACGACACAAATAATTTTGTGATCTCTTTCTTCATCAAGGCAAATATCGCAAAGCTCGTCATTCTCTGTGTATAACCCACATTCAGGGCATTTATGAATCTTTGAAGATAAGGTTGCAATCGCATCAGCAAATGCTCTTCTATCATCTTCTTCAAAATTCAAAACAGCATAGGCCATTCTTTCTGCGGATTTAACGCCTACGCCTGGCAATTTAGAGAATGAATCGATTAAATTTTGAATCGAAGTTAATTCTTTCATTAGAATAATCCGCCAGCGCGGCCAGTTATATCTTCTTCAATTTTTGCAGATTCTTCGCTAATTTGATCTAAGGCTTCATTGATAGCAGCAATGATTGTGTCTTGAATCATTTCTGCGTCATCAGGATTTAAAGCGTCTTTTTCAATTTCAATTGATTTGACCTTTTTATCGCCAGTCAAAACAACGGTAACTAACCCTGCTTTTTCAATTTTAAATTCTTTTGCTTCAAGTTCTGCGCGAGCTTTTTGGAGTTGGCGTTGCATTTTTTGAGCTTGCATTAGCATTTGTTGCATTTGATTCATAATATATTTCTCCTTTAATTACATTGGCAATTTGAGTTCGACTTCATCCTTTCTTGGAAGAGATGAAATTTGTTGTTTTGCGAAGAAGTCTTTTTGGACTCTAGATTGAACTTCTGGATCAAGAGCGTAAATAAAGACTTTTCTTCCTAGTATTGTTGATACCAATTCTTGCATTGGCAATTGGTTGCTAACAATATTGGCTTTTTTAGCCTTCGCTTGATAACGATAGGAAATTATTAAGGCTTCCCTACATAAAGCATAAGGTTTTCCCTCATACAAGAGATTCGCTAAAGGGCCGATAACTGGATCAAGGCGAAGGGATTCTAATCTTTTCCAATTATTGATCAAAGCCATTTTTTCGTTTTTATCAGCCAACACCATGATATTGATGAGCTGTTCATCACTTAAGGTGAGTGCTGGACCATCTGAGGCTATATTAGGTCTAGTTATCTTAGATGTATCTATAGGTTCGATTGGCTTTTGAACTGGCTGAGGGGCTGGTTGAGGTTTTACCTCTACCTTTTCTTTAACTATTGGTTTGTCTTCTTCAAATAACCAGTCTGGCGCTTCATTTTCCGCTACACGCACTGGCTCTTTTTGAACTGGAGCTGGTTTTGGAGTTGGTTTAGGCTCAACTTTTTTCTCAACTTTAGGTTCGACTTTTTCAACAGGCTTTGAAGGTGTTGGAGTAGGAATGTTATCTACTTGTTTATCTTGTTTTGAAGCAATCCTCAATAAGGTAAGTTCAAATAATGAACGAATGTCAGAAACGTTTTTAAAATCATTTTGAGCTGAAATGAGTTCATTTAGCATTGAATTGCAATCTTTTGGACCAATCTTTTTAGAAAGTTCTTTTGCATGTTCAACGCTTAGTTCGTCCATCAAAGAAGAATCAACGGTTTTTTCATATATAAGCAAATCTTTTAGGAATGTAATAAGCTCTGCGACTAAACGGCGAATATCAATTCCGCCAGCTAAATAGGATTCCGATTTTCCTACGACTCTAGCGACATCGCCATTTCTTAAAGAAAGTAGCAAATCAACTTTCTCATCATCAGATGCCAATCCATATATGGTTAAGACGTCGTTTTCGTTTAAAGATGAAGAAGAGAAGGCAAGTACCTGATCAAGGATTGATAGGGCGTCACGCATACCGCCATCAGCTAACTTCATTACTAAGCGAAGTGCTTTTGTATCATATGTGGCATTCTCATTTTGAAGAATCTCAATGAGTTTCTTTTCCATATCGTCTTCTGGGATTTTCCCAAAGTCAAATCTTTGGCAACGGGAAAGAATCGTTGGCAAGACTTTATAAGGCTCAGTCGTGCAAAGGATGAAAATAACATCCTCAGGTGGTTCTTCGATTGTTTTTAAAAGAGCGTTAAATGCAGCATCTGTCATCATATGAACTTCGTCAATGATGTAGACTTTATATCTCCCTTTTAATGGAGCGTATGTTACTTTTTCAATCAAATCACGAACTTGATCAACACCATTGTTTGATGCGGCGTCGATTTCTACGACATCAGGATGCGATCCATCGGATATTGAGGTGCAGTTTGAACAATGATTACATTGATGACCAACGCCTTCTTCGCAATTTAAAGCCTTTGCTAAAAGACGGGCCATTGAAGTTTTTCCTGTTCCACGAGGCCCAGCAAAAAGATAGGCATGAGCTAATTTATCATTAGCAAGAGCGTTCTTAAGAGTTCGCACAATAACGCTTTGTCCTGCAACCTCTTCGAAGGTCTGTGGACGATATTTTAAATAGAGAGCTTTGTATGACATAATTTAATACCTTTATCATTATACAATTTTCTTTGCGTTCTAACTAGTTAGAAGATAGTTTTTATAGCCTAACAAGTGTCTTCCTTTTATGGTAGAATAAACTCGATTGGAGATTACCTATGGAAGAGAGCATGCGTAAACGACTCGAAGTCGTTAAGAAAAGATATGAAGAAATCGAAGCTGAGTTATCAGATCCTTCGATTGGAGAAGATGTTAAAAAATTAACTGATCTTTCTAAAGAGAGAGCATCTTTAGAAAATGCCTATCAAGCCTATTTGAAATATTCAAAGTTAGAAAGCGATGCAAAAGACGCTTTAGAACTCATTTCAAGCGGAGAAGATCCTGAACTTGTTGAAGTTCTCAAAGAAGATAGAAAAGAAATGCTCAATGAGATGGAGAGAATGGAAGAAGATCTTAGAATTCAACTTATTCCAGCCGATCCTAATGATTCTAAAAATATTATTGTCGAACTTCGTGGGGCTGTTGGAGGAGATGAAGCTAACATTTTTGCTGGCGACCTTTTCCGTATGTATACCCGTTATTGCGAAGAACAAGGTTGGAAACTTCAATACATCGATGGTGAAGAAGGTTCCTCAGGCGGATATTCTTACGTATCTTTCATGGTAAAAGGCGAAAACGTTTATTCGAAACTTAAATTCGAAAGTGGCGCACACCGTGTCCAACGTGTTCCTAAGACCGAAGCCTCAGGTCGTATACACACTTCAACTGCAACCGTTTTAGTCATGCCTGAAGCTGAAGAAGTAGATGTTAAAATCAATCCAGCCGATTTAAAGATAGATACATATCGTTCACAAGGAGCGGGTGGCCAAAACGTTAATAAAACCGAATCCGCTGTTCGTGTCACGCACTTGCCAACAGGGATTGTTGTTTCTTGCCAAACTGAAAAAGCCCAACTTCAAAATAAAGAAATCTGTATGCGAATGATTAGAGCCAAAGTTAAAGACTATTATCAATCGTTAGAAGATAATGCCCGTGATTCTGAAAGAAAACTCAAAGTTGGAACTGGTGAAAGAAGCGAAAAGATTAGAACTTACAACTACCCTCAAAATCGTGTTACTGATCACCGTATAGGTTTTACTACTAATAACTTAGACAGAGTCATGGAAGGTGATCTCGAACCAATAATCGATGCGTTAATACATTTCGATCAAGAACAAAAACTCTTAGAAAGTGGAATCAAAGATGCCAAGCATTAGTGAAGCTCTTAAAGAAGCCTACGATTGGGGAAAAGAAAAAGGAGTCGAAACAGTCGACTTGCGTCTTTTAGTGATGAAAGACGAAGGATTCCCTGAACAAATTGACGTTATCATCAACAAAGACAAAGAGATGAAAAACTATGAGCTTTTCAAGAAGCAGTATCATCTTTTGATTGACGAAGATATGCCAGTTGAGTACATCATAGGAGAAGCCAATTTCCTTGGACAAAAATTATACGTTGATAAGAATGTCCTTATCCCTCGTGGTGAGACAGAGGAGATGATTGCAAAACTCTCTGAAAAGATTTCTAACTATTACGATCCAAGAATGTATTTAGTCTGTGGCGATGTTGGAACGGGGAGTGGATGTATTCCTTTAGCTTTAAAAGCGTATTTTCCAAACTGGCTTTTAGCTGCATCAGATATTTCCCCTAAAGCATTAGAAGTGGCGAAAAGAAATTTTCATGATCATGGAATAAACGTTCAAACGATGCTTGGCGATGCCTTAACTCCTTACATAGATAATAAAGTTAATCTTGATATTATAATTAGCAACCCGCCATATATCTTAAATAAAGAAGATGCTCAAGAATCTGTAAGAAAGTACGAACCTTCAAGTGCATTATGGCTTGATAAAAATCATTCTGTTTATGAGTCAATATTAAGAGATTATAAGAAAGTCAAAAAAGGTGATATTCTCATCGTTTTCGAAATATCGCCAGACTTAGAAGATTATCTAAAAGGACTTATTGATAAATATATGGATAATCCTGAATATTCTTTTGAAAAGGATTTAAATGGATTTACTCGTTTCTTGTTTATCTACGAAGAATAAAGAAGGAATAAAAATGGAATATTTAAATCAAAAAAACGTAAAATCAGCGGTGAAAGTCCTTCAAAATAATGAAGTACTTGCTTTACCAACCGAAACTGTTTATGGAATTTGCGTTACTTACGATTCCAAAGAAGCCTTTGATAAAATGGTTAATGTTAAGAGAAGATCACCCGATAAACCATTTGCTTTAGCATGTGCTTCTGTAGACCAAGCTCTTAATTATATTAACGTTAATAAACATGTTGAGGCCTTGATGAGAAAATTCCTCCCTGGTG
>CAVIJE010000026.1:18026-18768 GCA_963643355.1 Sodaliphilus sp.
GAACTTACCGTTTTAGTCAATGCTAAAAAAGATTTGCCTTGGCATGTTACCTTAGGAACAAATGTTATTGGAATTCGTATCCCTGCCTATAAATTCATCACTGATTTACTTGATGAATTCGGGAAACCGGTCTTATTGACTTCCGCTAATATTTCTGGCGAACCTACTTCTAGGAATTATGATGAAGTTTTAGGGTATTTTGATCATAAAATCGGCGGCATTGTTTCAGGAGAATGTATTTCTCAAGTTGCTAGCACAATCATTGATTTGTCTAAAGATGATAAAATTACTTTAATTAGAAAAGGACCAATACCTTTTGAAAAAATAATGCAAGTTTGGGAGGAAACAAAATGAAAGTTGCTTTAGGGTCTGATCACGCTGGCTTTGAATTAAAAGAAGCCATCAAGGAACATTTAATAAAAGAAGGCTACGATGTGCTCGATGAAGGGCCTTTTTCCTCTGAAAGAGTGGATTACCCAGATTTTGGCGCAAAGGTAGGAAGGGCAGTAGTTTCAAAAGAAGCTGATTTTGGGATCGTTTGTTGTGGATCTGCCGAGGGCATTTCTATTGCTGCAAATAAGATAAAAGGCGTTCGTTGCGGAATTGGCTACAACGATGAAGTTTCAAAATTATTAAGGCAGCATAACGATGCAAACGTTATTGCCTTTGCTGGAAGATTTATGAATGTTGAAGAAGTTCTTCCGCGTGTTGATTTATTTTTAAATACTCAATTCGAAGGCGG
>CAVIJE010000027.1:0-18254 GCA_963643355.1 Sodaliphilus sp.
AGATGATGCTCGGGCTATCAGTCCTCACAGCAGGCACATTGGCAGCCGGGGCCACGGGGACCTTCGCATGGTTCACCACGAACAAGACGGCAACAGCAACTTATTCCAATATTTTAGCTGCCGGAACCCAAGGAAACTTACAAGCCTCAATTTCAGGCATCACTGATACTGGCGCAACAGGCGCCAAAGCTAAAGATTCAGTTTGCACTGCCACAAAATCAAAAACCTCTGACGTTTCTTCGAAAGATGGCATAAATTTTGCCCAACCAGATTGGGTTGATGCTTCTGGCAATGGCGTTGCTATTGAATTTAATTCAATTAAAGATGTTACATCTAAAGCAAATTATTATACCCAATATTCAGTCAGCCTTTATAACGTCGCAAACGAAAACGGAGATTCAACTGCAGGAAAAATTAAAGTCCAATTAACTGGCGTTGAAATCACTGGCGATGATTTTATCAAATCGAACGTTCGCGTTGCGGTTATAGCAGAAGGCTATACCGCCACAAGTGGTTATATTACTTCTGGTACAACCTTAGGTGTGTTTAGCAATAACACGCAAAAAACTTATGTTGTTTCTCAAACTGGTGCAGGTACGATGGGGGATGCATTAAAATCTGATGCGAATATTATAACAGCGGCTTCAACATTAACTGACGCTATCACAGTTAAAGATTCATTGACCGCTGATTCAAACTGCACTGTCGGCGTTTCCGTTTGGCTTGAAGGAACCTTAGCTGATGTGCAAGATACCGCAATTGGACAAGCAGTTTCTGTCAAACTAACATTCAGCGCAGCTGATGTTGACTAATTAAAAAAACCAATAACTTCGACACATGTCGAGATATTAAAAAGATCCTACAATTTTAATAGGGACGAAAAATGACCACCGACTTGGTGGCCATTTTTTGTTTCTTGTTAATTTTCGAGAATCCCGCATGATAGAAATGTTATTAAGTATTAACCGTAAAACGTATTTATACTAAATATTCAGCGTTCTAAATTTAAAGTTTAATTAAAACGAAATGCCGCAGTTGAAATCGCATATGGGCATAAATGACAGAGGCAGATTCAAATCTATTGGCTCCGTTAATTTTAATGGATATAAAAAGGCCACAATCGTGGCCGTTGGACTTCCAAATTAATGTATTTGTTAAGTCCGTGTTGTTTTGATTCAATATAAGAACCTTATTATGCTTGAGACGATGTGAAGGTGAGTGCAACTGACACCGTTGAATTTAACATGTTGTCTTGGTTGTCTTGGGCAGTTCCTTCAAGCCAAACGGAAACACCGATGGTTTTTGTTCCTTGGCCTGCCAATGTACCGATTGATAAATTTATGTCAGCAGATGCTGATACACCTGCATCTACTAACGTTAAGGAGGTTCCTGAATTATCATCCTTGGCAACGTACTTATTATTCGATCCATCTGCTACGAGTGTGTTTGTGTATGTTCCTTTGAAACTCGTGCTTGGGCTAGCAATAAAACCATTTGCAGCAGAAACGTCGCCTTCAGCAACAAAGAATGCTACGCGAATCCAGTTTGCGTCTCCTGCTGTTGACGTTCCATCTTTAGCGGTAACGGTGATTGCCAATCCAGTTAAATTGACAGCGATTTTTGTATCTTCAGTTCCATCAGCGGCTGCAGTTTTGTCATTTTTCAACGTAACAAGATATTGCGTGAAATAACCTTTTTTATCGGAAACATCCTTGATTGAATTATATCCTTTTTCATTGCCGGATTCTGCAACCCAGTCAGGTTGAACGAATTCATAACCATTTTTTGAAGAAACATCGGAAATATACGATTTCGAGCCTGTCGCGGTAACTTCCTTATCGAAATCGGTTTTATCAGATGTAGCGCCTGTATCGGTTACTCCAACGATTTTTGCTTTTAAATCACCTTGTGTTGCAGCAGCAACGATATTTGTGTACGTCGCCTTTGCCGTCTTGTTCGTGGTGAACCATGCGAAGGTCCCCGTGGCCCCGGCTGCCAATGTGCCTGCTGTGAGGACTGATAGCCCGAGCATCATCTTTGTCTTTGTGTTCATAGTGTCTTTTTCCTTTTTTAGATATCTGGCCCCATCCTCCGCCTGTTACGGCAAAAGCCCGCTCGATGGGCGGGAGGCAATACTTTGGGCAATGCTTCAGAAAGTTTTAATCATTACGACGCTTGGGCAAGCTACCTTCTGAAACACTATAAGTATGAACAAAGAAAAACGTCTTTGCAAGTAAAATTGATCAAAAATCATTCCATGCGTATAAAAATAGGGCTTTTATTTATTAATTAACATGGTAAAATATGAGACGCAAACATAGGTAAACGTATATGGATAAGAAAAAGAAGATAGGCTTAATTATTGCAGGCGTTGTTGAATTAGCAGTCGTCGTTTTTGTAATTGTCACTTCAATTCTTGTTACAGTTACCTTCCATGATCCAGATGTTGATGCCAACTATATGGCTCATAACCTAGCTGATAATGGCCCGTTCATTGGTTGGTTACAAAATAACCCAACGGCCTTCTTATTTATCGTCCTTATTCCTATCTTTATAATACTTGCACTTGATATCATCTATCTCGTTGTTGTTGCAACAAAGAAACACGTTGATATATCTGATGCTGAACAAGCCGCTATCGCTGAACAAGCAAAGAAAGAAGCAAGAGCAGAACTTCTTAAAGAACTTCAAGAAGAAATGAAGAACGATAAGAAAGACTAATTATCAATAAATAAGGGATGCGTCTATTAAAAAAGACGTATTTTTTATTATTTTTATCCAATTATCGATAAAATGATTTAATAATCTTATTTTTTGATTAATTAGGTAAAATATTACCGCGATTTTTTCTCTTAAATTTCTACTAAAAAGATTTGACAAGATTGTCTATTTTAGTGATAATTTTTCACGAGAAACGCAAAGTCAGGGAAATCTGGCGGCGCAAAGCTAAAGGGCCTTTAGAAATGATGGCAGCCAGCTACCGCAGAGAAGAGCGAATAAAATGTTTCCGCTTTGTGGGCAACTGGCTGGGGCATTTCTCGTTCTATTGGGCAAACATCTATAACTATTATTGGTTACATGGGTTCCGTAGGCAAGGCTGATAATAGGAAATGATGAAATCATTATTTTAAGCGAATCTTTTGATACGCTTTCAGAGTTTTTCATTTTGGAGGCAAACACCTTGGCTAATTCAGAAAATAAACAACCAGATTTGCAACTCCCTAATAACAAAAAAGGCAAACCGGATTCCTCTTTATATCCTACTTCAGCAAAATACGCGCGTAGACGTAAGCAGAGGAATATAGCTTGCATTGTTACTGGAGTGGCAGCCACCGGAGTTTTGATATTAGGTATCATCTCCTTTTTAGGCAAAGTCTCAGGACAGTTTACGATCAAGATGGATCCACGCGTGGCTCCTACAACTTTAAAGTTATTTGATAAGGTAGATGGTTCAGCAAGCGAGCTTTTGACTGCCGATGGACTAGCTAACGCTCAATTAACAACTGCTGATACTGTTTTTGATTATGTCGATGGACTTAAAAGTGATAATGAACTTTATGGTTCACATAACTTTTCAAAGACTAAAAAATCAGACTCTGGAGAAGAAAGTACAATTGATCTTGCTTTAGTATTCACCTTTTACGCGGAAAACATTTCAAGTAACGAAGATGCAATCTTTGATTATAAGATGACAATCGATGATTATGTTTCTCCAACTAACAGCGCCGTTCAACCGTATACTTATTTACGCGTTGCTCTATATGAGAATCTTTGGAAAGAAGATGGCACAGGTAGCCATGATTTCACTGTATATGCCCTCGAAAGCGTTAATGCTAACGTCGCAGGGGATAATCGTGAATGTCTTTCAACATATAAGACTAATAGCGAAGGCAAACGTTCTCCATATTACACTTATGATGGCAATCATGGTTATTGCGAATCTTTTGAAGATCCATATACGATCTTCAATCGCCAAGCCATAACTTTGAAACCATTAGAAAGAATGAGATTCACAGCCGTTTGTTGGTTAGAAGGTAACGATCCTGATTGCATGGGTTCCGCACCAGAAGGCGCATCTTTTACATTCTCGATGGCCTTTAGTGCTCATTAATTCAATCACGATGAAGAAATACAAGACACACTACAAGGGAAAAGGGGTAATGTCCAACCATAAACTCTTATTGGTTGGTCTTTTATCATTTTCGCTTACTCTAGCGGCCTCTGTAACTTCAACATTTGCATGGTTTGCCGTATCGGATTCAGGAAAAGTCAAATTCATGAAATTCAACATCACGGAAAACCATGCGTTAAAGATTGGCCTTAAGGATTCATCAAATGAGATTCATTACTATGATTCTTTGAATGATTCTATTCTTCATGAATATTATCCTTCATATCAGGCTGGTTCAGCTCTTGCTGATACCTCAAGCATGTATCAAGATTTATGGCTAAATGAATCTACTAATTACGAAACGGCTCTTCCTGTGCTTAGAGCCGCATATTCGCAAAATGGCGATTACCACAAATCGGAGGTGGCCACTTCTGGTTTCTTCCAGTTTGAATTCTATTTCTTAGCTGATTCAGACATGTATTTGTTTCTTGATTATGAGGATACGACTATCAAAGCCCTTCATGATGAGAACGTGAAAACTGCTGAACATGCTAAAGACGTAACTGCTAGCGATCTCGATAACGTCGTTAACGCGACAAGGGTATCCTTCTTTTCGAAAGATGGCTTCTATATTTATGAGCCAAACCAATTACATTCAAGCAATACCGTATTCGGTGGAGTGCTTGATGCAACAGCAAAAGATTCCTATTACGATTTCAATAGCTACACGAATAAGGAAATTGTCTATGGCGAATATGAAGACGAAAACAAACTTGTCTATGATTCTCCTTTAGAAGAAGACTCAGATTTAGCTATTCCAGGTGCAAGAGCAACCTGTTTCAATGCTAAACATAAGGCAGGCGTGTATCGTTTCAACTATAATAAAAGTGTAGAAAATGGTCTTTCTTTTAAAAAAGAGAAGACTTACACCCTTGAAGAGTTATCGCTTAAGGATGATCAAGGGAACTACGACCCTACCACTACTTATCCTCTTGCTAAGTTAAAAGAAAACGAAGCCACGAGAGTCGTGGTTACTATTTATTTAGAGGGATGGGATTTAGATGTCACCGAAGCAATAGGAAATGGTGCCTTCTCCCTCGCCCTAGGCTTTACTGGCTTAGGAACCCAATTCAGTGATTAAAGGAGAGTAAACATATGGCTGCTTACTTTGAATATTTGAAGGAAATGATTATTGCCTTCTTCCAAAACTTAGGAACATGGTTCAACATGCGTTTTGCATGTCCTTGGGCCCCCGTTCCATCGCAATTTGAATATTACAACTCTCTTTTTGCCACATATTCCCCAAATTTCGGCTTTGGCGGATGGCTTTTCTTTGTGATATTTGCCATTCTCCTTATTGCATTGATTGGCGGAATCTGTTTCTTGATTTTCTGGCTTATTAGAAAATATGTTCGTTTCAGAAAATCAACTGCTTCCGAAGAAAAGCTTCAAGCGGAAGTTGAACGTCTCAATCTCGAACTTTACCAAACCATCAAAGAAAAAGACAGAGTCCTTGGCTTACAAGTTCGCTCACTAGGTGTTGGTTCATCTACTGGAGAAGGCAATGCCATAATCGCTAACGATAACGAAGATGAATCAGAAGAGACAAAAGAAGAACAAAACGAAAATGATATTCGTTTCCCACGTCTTACCCTTGTTGACCAAAAATATGATGGCAAAGAAACAAAGACCATCTTACCTGAAGACGCACAAAATATCACTTTAGCAGAGATTTGCGAAAGATTTAGAAACTTCGCCTGCTCCCAAATGGGACTTTATTACACCATTGATACAATCCGCGTTTTCTTTGCCGCCATGGGCACAGGAAAAATCATCATCCTTGAAGGTATCTCTGGTACAGGTAAAACTTCCTTACCATATGCCTTAGGAAGATTCTTCAAACACAATGCCGCGATTTGCTCCGTCCAACCATCCTGGAGAGATCGTTCTGAATTATTAGGTTACTATAACGACTTCACTCATAAATTCACCGAAACTGAATTCTTACGTGCAATTTATGAAGCAACATACAGAGATGACGTCAATATCGTCGTCCTCGATGAAATGAACTTGGCCCGTATCGAATATTACTTCGCTGAATTCCTCTCCATCATGGAAATGCCTAACGTTGCTGAATGGAATATTTCCCTTGTCGCAGCCCCACGCTCTGACGATCCTAAGCACGTTACCGATGGCAGAATGCTTATTCCTCAAAATATTTGGTTTGTTGGAACTGCTAATAACGATGACTCCACCTTCACCATCTCTGATAAGGTTTATGACCGTGCCATGTCCTTATTCTTCGATAATAAGGGCGTTGAATTCAAAGCACCATTCACCGAAGCACTTCCTCTTCCATACACATATCTTAAGAACCTTTATGATAATGCTATGCAAGATTATCCATTATCAAATAAGACATTGGAGAAATTCCAAGAACTTGACACATATGTCATTGAACATTTCCGCCTTGCCTTCGGTAACCGTATCATGAAGCAACTTGGCTTATTCGTTCCTTGCTATGTCGCTTGTGGTGGAACCGAGCTTGACGCGGTCGACTACGTCTTCCAATCCAAGATCTTAAAGAAATTCGAAGTACTCAATGTCGCCTTCCTTCGCGATGAATTAATTAAGCTTGACGCTCAATTAACAAAACTCTTTGGCAAGAACGAATTCAAGCTTTCTAAAGCCAAAATCAAACTTTTAATCAAACAAAATTCCTAATTTAACCTATGGCAAAAGATACCTCAAACAAGCAAAAACTTTCTAGCGCCCAAAAAGCGTATCTCTCTAGAATGAAGAACCTAATTTCTTCTTCTAGCGCTTTTCAGTCTTTGCTTTTAGAGGTTAGACAACAAGGCAAAAACTACATTCGTCAAACAGAACGTCTTGAATCTAAGCAATTTGATTCGAAGTTCGTTGATGAATTAGAAAAAGGCTTTGACGCCATTGATACGATCATCACCAATCCTCGTACCTTTATTAAAGATGAGCCAGAACTCGTCGAAGCGGGCTTAGCAAAAAAGATTAACGCTCAGTCTATCACGCACTTAGCCTCACATACCCAATTCGTTCACTCCGTTGATAAGAAAGGTAATGTCACCCCAGAAAAGATTCTTACAATTCACGCGGAAATCGATACTCAAATTTATGAAAATAGATTTGTCATGACCTTAATCAAGAAATGTTCTCTTTTCATTGAGAAACGTTTTAACTACATCAAAGATCATGGTGAGACACTCGATTCCGATCTTATTCTTCTTAAATCCACGTCTAATATCGATGGAGCGAAATATGAGATTGATTCCCGTATCAAAGTTTCGTCTCCTTCAAAAGATAACGGAAACAAAGAGAAAAACGAAGACATCCTTAAGAGATTAGTCGTTCTTCGTGAACGTTGCTCATACCTTATGCGTTCGCCATTCATGGTTAACGATATGGCTGGAGCAAAAGACGTTGCTAACCCAATCCATATGACTAACATGATTGTTAAGAACCCTTACTATCATGCCGCATACGAATTATGGAAATTCATTGATTCATATACAGATTTAGGTGTTTCCTATTCCGTTTCTGAAACTGAACAAGATTTCACCCAAGAGTATTTTGAAGAGATATTCGCCCTTGTTTTAGCTGATATGCTTACTTTACATTCTAACCGCGTAAAGGATAGGCAAATAGAAAACAAGAAAGTAAAAGATAAAACCATCAATCCAAAGGTCTTATTCACCCTTGAAGACGAAACGTTCCATGATGGTAAATTCCTCTATGATCAATTCCCTGAACATAAGAAAGAACGCACCTCTCCTATGGCTTTAACGCCTGAAGAAGCAAGAGAAGAACGTTTAAGAATGGAAGAGAATTATCGTGACGAAGTGTATAAGAAAACACTCGTTGACGAAGAAATCGAAAAACAAAAATCCATCGATATCGCCAAAGAAGCCGTTGAACGTCAAAAACTTCTCGAACAACTTCAAAAAGCTCGTCTTAAAGAGCAAAGAGCCATTCAAAAAGCCCTCGAAAAGCAAAAGAGGGAAGAAGAAAGACGTCTTAAGGAAGAACAAGAAAAAGCCCGTAAGGAAGAAATGGACGAGCTCGAAAGAACTCGTGAGCAAATCCGTCTTCAAGCTGAAGCAGACAAAGGATACAAAGAACCTAAACCCGTTGAGGAAGAAATCGAAGATATCTATATCGCTCAGCCTGTTGAAGAAATCTCCTTTGATAACGAAAATAAGGAAGAAGAGAATCTCGTTGATGATTCTCCAATCGTTCCAGGAAAGAGAATCAAAGCGGAATTCATCAATGCTAAAGGCAGACGTATTGTTATATACGAAAAAGATGAACCTCTTCCAAGAGAACCAATAGATGAAGAATCCCTAATCGACGATTCTCCAATCGTAGAACCTACCCAAGAAGAGACTAGCGAGCCTATAGTTCCAGAAACTCCTGCTGAACCAGTAATTGAAGATATTCCTCTTGCTGAAGAAGTCGAAGATGTTCCTAGTGAACCATTGCCTGTTGAAGAAATCGAACTTAGTGAAGATGAAAATACCGATGAGCCACAAGTCGAAGAATTCGTTAGTGGCGATAAGCGTAAGATCAAAGCAGAGTTCATCAATGCTAAAGGCAGACGTGTCGTTATATACGAAAAAGACGAACCAGTTAAGGATACTCCAATAGAAAATGAAGATAAATCTCCTTTAGAAGAACAACCTCAAGAAGATGTTCCTTCTAATGTTGAAGAATCTCCTATTGAACCTGAAAAAATCGAAGAATCCCCTGTAGAAGTCCAACCAATTGAGGAAACTCCTATTGAAACTGAACCTTCTAATAACGAAGAAGAATCAATTGAAGAACCTTCTGAAAACGTTGAAACGCCTATAGAACCAGAACAAACTGAGCCTATAGAGGAGAATCAAATTGAAGAAACCGTTCCTGAAGTTGAGAATTCACTAGAAACTGAGCCAGTTAGCGAGCCTATCGTTGAAGAAACTCCTGAAGAGAGTCCTCAAGTTGAAGAACCTCTTACTGAACCTCAAAATATCGAAGAAACCCCTGTAGAAGTCCAACCAATTGAAGAAACCCCTGCTGAAATTGAATCTTCTAACGTAGAAGAAACGCCAGTTGAAGATCCTTCTGAAAACGTTGAGACCCCTTCAAACGAGGAAGGAGAGCCTTCAAAGAAGAAATACGTTCGTGATGTTCCTTCCTTCCGTGCCGAAAAGGATTACGTCTTCATCAAAACAAGAAAGAGTCCTAAGGCAAAGAAAGTCGTCTTGAAAGGAAAACTTAAATAATGAAAAAGATTATTTCAAGAATAGTTGATATTGTTCTTGGCATAATTCTCATCTTCATGGTTTATGTGCAAGCTTCAATGCTAATCAGTCAGAACAAAGCGGAGAATTACGGAGTCCCTTCAGTATTTGGAACTTCCTTCCTCTATGTTGCAACCGATTCAATGGAAGGAGACAATCCTGACTCATTGAATACGGGCACTGGCATAATCATTAAGAAAGACGACCCTAAAAATGTTAAAGTTGGTGATGTTATCACCTTCTACTACCCTAAGCTTGGCGCTCCTGATACACATAGAGTATTAGAAATTACGAGCGACGATAAAGGCTTAGTGTTCCACACCCGTGGCGATAACCTCAACGCATGGTCTTGTAAAGATCTTAGCGGTGGTTGCCCAGAAACAGCCTGGGAAACTGTTCCTGAAACATATTACATAGGAACGGTTGTTAGCCATTCTGACGCCTTCGGCTCGTTCCTCACCTATGTTTCCCCTCAAGCTGCAGCTGCAGCAGGGAAAACCCCGTGGTTAGTTCCTGTATTAATTATCGTTCCGATCGCTCTTATTGCTACAATAACTATTGTTCAAACCATTCTTAATTACAAAAAAGAGAAAAAGGCATATGAAACTGAGTTATTTGAAGCGATGGATAAGGCTGGAGTAGATAGGAATGATGAAAAAGCCATGATGCTATTCGAAGAAAAGTTCAATCTCAAAAGAGAACTTCGTGAGCAAATGAGGCTTGAAAAGGAAAAAGAAAAAAAGAAACTTCGTAAAGAATTGCAAAAAGAAATGAAGAAAGAGAAAAAAGGAGGAAACAAAGATGGATAAGAAAATTGACATGTTACGTAACATCATCATTGCTTGTTTCGTTCTTTTAGCTATCTTCGTTACTGGCGTACTTCTTCCTAGTATCGCTTTAATTGCTAAATATGATTTCATCAATGAACTCAGCGCTTCGATAATCATTCTCGTTAGTTATTCGTTAACGATTGCCGATTTGGTTGCTATATCAAGCTTATTCTCTAGACGTGAAGCATTATTCCGCCGTCAAATTTGGATCAAAACAATCTTTGATAAGGATGTTTTGATTTGGGATGATGAAACATTTGAAAGAGAAGCATCTTCTCGCATGAACAAGCTTGAAAAAGGCAAGATACAAATGACTGGCGTTATTTATATCCACGGATTTAACAACCAACCAATATCTACCTTTAGACAAGTTGATATTTTCTCGCTTAATGAAATCTTCTTAGCCGCTATCGAAAAAGAACTTAATGGCAAAGATAATTGGATTTATGGTATCAACCGTGAAAATAAGTACTACTTCTACGCTCACGTTACCGACAAACAAGAATTCTTTGAAACATTACAACATTTAGTTGATGACATTAACCTTGAACTTGGGCGTCTTCCATCCTTGCCAATGGCCTTCATCATGATTGGCGCGAATATCATTGAAGGCAATCAATCAATTTACGAAGCAATCGATAATGCCAATACTGCTTCAAGATTTGACGCAGGCATGCGTCTTTCTGGCGATATTAAATTGTTTGATCCACAAATGGTTGATACAAGAGACTTTGAAAAAGAAAGATCAATCGAACTTGATCAAGCTTTGGAAAAGAAACAATTCCTTATCTATTATCAGGCTAAATGGAATATCGCCGAAGGAAGATATTATGGGGCTGAGGCTCTTATTCGTTGGAGACATCCACGCCGTGGCTATTTGCCACCATCTTCTTTCATTCCTTATGCTGAAGCATCTGGTAAGATCGTCGATATCGACCACTATGTTTTTGAAACGGTTTGCCAAGATCTTTCAAGATGGAAAAAAGAAAGAAAAAGAAAACTCGTTATTTCCGTTAACCTTTCTAGAAGAACGATTTATGATCCAAACCTCATTACTTTCTTTTCAGAAACCATTAAGAAATACAACGTTGATCCTAAATCAATTGAAATTGAGTTAACTGAATCTTTAGCTGCTCAAGATACGTCATTTATTAGTTTCATCATCCGTAAGATCAAAGCGTTAGGCTTCTCTACTTCAATCGATGACTTCGGTGTTGGATATTCTTCTTTATCCGCTATCAAGAACATTGATTTCGATGTCTTGAAACTTGATAAATCATTTATTGATGACGTTGAACTCGATAAGACAAGTGAATCCCTTGTTTCTTCAATTATTTCACTTGTTCACGGCTTAAAGATGTTTGTTATTGCCGAAGGTGTTGAAAACCCTACGCAGGTTGCTATTCTTACTAAGCATCACCTTGATGCCGTTCAGGGTTATTATTTTGCCAAGCCTTTAGAAGTTAACGAATTTGAAGCTCTTCTTGAACATAACAAATTTGAGGAAGATGCTCAAAAAGCGAAAGCTAAAGTTGATGATGAGGAAGGAGGAGATGAAGAATGATTGCCATTTTAGGACAAACAGAAGACGATATCCTCTACTATACGTCACGTTTTACTTCCGGTCAGAAGATCGATGAACTTCCTTTTGGCGTTAAGGCACATCGTGGCAATTTCGGCATTGATGAAATCGTTATTGCCGCAACAGGTTACGGAAATACGATGTCAGCCTTAGTGACAAATATGATCATTGAGAAATATGATCCATATCTTGTTGTTAACACGGGATCTTGCATCTCCTTAGATAAGCATCTCCACCAAGGCGACTTATTTATTGCTGATCGTTACTATTTTGATGGGGTTAGATACAATCCTTTAATCTATACGCCATATGGTCAAATTCCTGGCCAACCTGAATTCTATATCTTCCAAAATTCCATGAGCGGACAAGCTGAAGCCGCTTCATTTGAAGTTGGCAAGGGAAGCTTTGCTGAAAGAGGATATCTTTTAAGCGGAGAAAGAGTTTACACTTCAGGCAAAGAGATCGAAGAATTAAAAGAAAACCACTACGCATACGTTAAAAACATGCTTAGAGCCTATGATACTTCATCTGGCGGAATCGCTATGGTTTGCTATCAAAGAGAAGTCTCTCTTTTAACTATCCGCGTTATCGCCTTAGAATTAGATGCCCCAGACCAATTGCTCAATTATCGTCGTAAGAGTCTTGAAGCAACCCCAATTATTGGACGTGTATTAACGAAAATTCTCTTGAACAATCGTTCAGATTTCAGCACGTCGGAGGAGGTTTTAAATGGAAAATAAGAAATTTGATTTCAAAGAAACCTCAAAGAAGATTCTCGCTTATAGAAAAAGTCTTCCTTTCTTGATTGCTTTCCCGTCATTTTGGCTATGCGCCTTCATTGTTTTTGCTATCTTAGGCATCGTCTTTGCTTATCAAAACAATGACACGTATATCGTTTTTCTCATTCTTTCTTCTATTTGCATCTGTTTCTTATTAGTCTTTGTTGGACTCTTAATTTACGGTTATAAACGTGGAAATAATGAATTAGAGGATGCGACTGAAAACTTCCTTGATCAAATCGATTCTCTTGATGCAGGACGTATTAAATTACTCAATAAAGACTACAAGAGCAAAAGTCTTCTTTCCTTGCAACATAAGATCAACACTTTAGCGGCAAGACTCAATGAAAGAAACGATGATATAGACGAACCTGTTATCATCGAAAAAACATTCACTGAGGAAGAATTCCCTGCTGCATTACGTAACACGATAAAGAACTCTTCATCGTTTACTAGCGCTTTAGTGGCTATTGATACGGTTGGTTCAAATAAAATCCCTGATGGCGTCGATGATACCTTGATGCGTTCCATCAAATTAATTTTCTCACCAACGATCGTTTGTAAGAAAAAGAACGGATCATATCTCTTATTTGTTGAAAAGATTAGCACCGTTGCTTTGTTTAGAACGCGTTGCGAACAATTCATTCGTTCCTTTGCAATAACCGATATTAAGAGCGAATCAGGTTTAGTTATTTTCTATTCTTCTAAGGTTGGTGCGGCCATCTTCCCTTCGATTTCCGAAAGTAAGCTCATTGATACTGCTGAAGCAGCCTTAAAGAAAGCCAACCCTCTTGAAATCATCGATGGAGGAGAAGAATTAGTCTTACCATATGCTGGAATTGGTGAAAAACCACGTAGGGCCATCCTCCTTTCAGCAAATGAATTCTTCTACAAACATTTCTTACTTGCAAAAAATGAACAAGAAATGATTGAAACTGTTTCTAAAGCGTTAGCTTATTATTGCTCTGCTATGCAATTTAGCAACGCTGGTGTTCTTCTATATAACGAAATGAGCGATACTTATTCCGTTGTTATCGAACATTCAAACACTGGTAATCCAGATGAAACGGGCATTACTCTTTTTGACAATAGCAAAAACATTCCTGGAAGATTCCTCAATCCAATTTTTGATCGCATTGGCGTTGATAGTTTCTTCTTTGTTGATGATGTTAACCTATTGCCATTTGAAGTGTCAGAGATGATGCAATCTATTGATGCAAAATCAGGTTTCTTCTTCCCGATGTCTTGTGCGGATGGAAAGAAAGGGCTTGCCTATTTCCTTTCAACGACTAAGAAGAGTTCTCAAGACCTCTTAGAAAGAGAATGTGCGGACTCCTTCTTCTCAATGATTGCTGTCATGATTATCGGATTAGATTCCCAAAAACAAATTAAACGTCATCAATCAACGCTTAATTCTCTTATTGAAAGAGACGACAAGCTTCTTTATTCAATCGATAATTCGACTTATCGTCTTATGCAATTCTCCGATAATATGGCAAAGAAGTTTGATAATATCAAAAACGGAGAATATTGCTATAAGGCCATCATGGGCTTAGATGAGCCTTGCGATGATTGCCCATTAAGAAAGGGAACCTTAAAGAAATCCATCCCTCAACTTGGACCAACAGAACAATCTATGAGCGTTCTTATGGCAAACAAGGGAAAAGGTTCGAATATCTCAACGATTATCATTGAAGGTGAAGCACGCGTTACATCTTCTTCTGCCAATCTCTTTGATAAGGCTCTCGGTATTTATAATGCCAAGACCTTCTCTAATGAAATCAATAGAGAAATCAGAACAAGAGGAAACGGCATCGTTCTCACTATGCGTATCACCAATCTTGAAGATTTGGTTGCGCGTTATAGGCTTGATAGCAAGGAAACCCTTCTCCAAAGTGTCGTTTCGCTTATTCAAGATGAAGGTTATGGAAACATCCTTTACCGTTTTGATGATACAACGCTTGCCTTCATGCTTAAATCAATGAACAAGAATGGCATGTTTGCCTTTGCTGAAGAAATTGCCCAGTTATTTGAAAGACCAATTCAAGCTGGCGGATCTTCATTAACGCTTAAACTTGCGTATTCTTCCGTTGCATATCCAAATGAAGCGCAAACAAACTTCGAAATGGTCTCGCTCCTTGGCTCAGAACTTACTCGTTCAAAAGAGATGGGTGAAGGCTATCTCCTTGAAGTTGGACGTAACAAAGCAAGAAAAGCTAACCGTAAGCAATACATTCTTCAACTCTTGCAAGAATCTCTTGCTCACAACCAAGTCGAGATGCGTCTATCTTCATTAATCGATACGCCAAGTAAGAAAACTGCTGGAATTGAATTTACTTTAGGTTTGAAGGGATATTTCTCTGAAAACATATCTAAACGTGAATTCTTACCAATCGCAGCAAATAACTACATTCTTGATAAGTTAGATTTCCAAGCATTGAATAATGTAAAAGAATTCTATAAGAATTATGCGGATACGATTCTAAAGGCTAAAGGCATTAAACATCTTTGCTTAACGATGTCTCTAAGTTCTGTTCTTTCTTCTTCCTTCTTAGAAAACATTCAAAAGTTTGCCGAAGATGTAGATATGCCTAAGAAGACGCTTATAATAGCCATAGAAACGCGTTCGATAGTCGGGCTTGAAGATAATTTGGCTAGAGTCATAAAAGCCGCCAGCGCCTTCGGAATCCTCTTCTCGGCCCATTCTTATGATGTTAACTCCTCAGTAAGCGCTGAAAAATTACATGAAATTGGCTTCACATATGTAAGAATCTCTCATCAAACATTGCAAAATGCCATGGCATCTCAATCAGCTAATACCTCCTTCATTCGTATGGCTGCTGAGCTTGATGAAAAGAAACTTGTCCCAATCGTCAACCGTGTAACAGATCAAGATCAAGCCCAATTCTGTCTTGACCTTGCAATGCCGTATTACGTTGATGGCGAAAAAGGAAATGACCTTACTGAACAAGAATTCATCACTTATCTCAACTACAAGAAATAACTTAAATAACGCCTACAGCTCGTAGGCGTTTTTAAGTTCAATAATATGAAAATACTTGATGCGTATATTCTTTTTTGATCTTAAATAGATATATCTTTTGCAAACAAACCTTGTGTTAGATTATCTCTTTCAACTTGCAAACTATGATTGGATTAAATCGACTAAAATACGTTTTGCATCGTGTTCTGTAAATTCATGAAAAATCTTCGTTTTTTGCAAATAATGCAATTTACGAACTTCGTTTTTTGCGAATAATGCAATTTACGAAGATATATGGTTAGATTTTAAACTCAAGCGTCTTCTTCATAATTTCAATTATTCTCCGGTAACTCTGCTCATTCGTTTTTTGTTAATGTTTAATACATTAGGCACTAAGTGAGATAGCGATTAATATAATGAACATAAAGGAGAATCATCGTATGAAATCCACATGTGTAGTTATGTCAAAAACAAGTAACAATCTTTCAATAATGGGTGAACAAATAAAAATGGCTCGTTTAAGAAGGAATTTACCAGTTAAATTAGTTTGTGAACGCGCTGGTATTAGCAGAGCTACATTATGGCAAATAGAAAAAGGCTGTCCAACAGTATCAATTGGCGCTTATGCATGTGTTTTGCATGCGCTCTATGGCATGGACAGGGATTTATTACTAATCGCTAAGGACGATGAGTTTGGGAGAAAACTGCAAGATGTTGGAATTCAAACAAAGAAAAGAATAAGGGGATAATACGTTTATCTTTGTTTATAACGCGTTAAACACTAAAGAGAAATCAACTCCCCAGATGATTGATGTAGAGGAGGAAGATGATGAACTATCGGTGCTATAATCACCATTGAATATTTCATTACCAATATTTGCTGAATATATCTCTGTGATGGCTTCTTGGAAGTAATCAAGCATGATATAAACTTTAGACAATCCAGTTTGATTGTCGGCTAATGTGATTGTTTGTTCATATTTTGGGTTGCTATTTTCAAGAGTTACGAAAGTATGGTCTGCCGTATCTGCAGTTTTTGTGACGGTAACCGTCTTATCCTTTTTACTAACCGTTCCACTCGTAAAATAATTAAACTGAATTATTGCCGAAAGAGGGAATTTGTGGTCACTATCGTTTGTCGACCAATCAACGCCACAATTATCGCCAGTCCAAGTTTTATCTTTAAAAAGACTATTTTTTGCAATTCCTTTTAAAGAGAATTTTGTTGCTGAATCTTTGAAATTTACTTCTATTAACAATTTATTCTTACCGTCAGAGAATTCACGGTCGTATTTAGGCATCTCATAGTTGTTTGTAGATTCTGTAGAAAAGGTATATGTGTTGGCGGTAAGATCACATGTTTTTATTGCGTAGTATTTAACGGATTCAATGATGCTAGTGTCATTAGCAACGATATTAGAATATGTTCCTCTAGCAGTTTTATTTGTCGTAAACCAAGCAAATGTTGCTGTTCCAGCCGCAAAAAGAGTGCTTAAAGAAAGGAAACAGACTAAGCATGCTTTCATCTTTATGGATTTCAATCTTTTAGAACGGAAATCTGCCATACCTTTCTCCTTTACTCTAAGCGGCAACTGGCTATCCATAGATTGGATCCTATAGTTTTGCGTCGCCGAATTGCTTCGGGTTTGCTCTTTTCGGTAAGTATTTTACTAATCTTGCCGTTCTTTATCAATTATTTATTGATAAGGAAAAAAGAGTATTGAGCCTACTTTTGCCGTTTAAAATCGTCTAGAAAAGACAAATTCGGATTTCTAATCGAATCGAAAACGTGACATTTCTAATCAAATTTAAACATACGCATGGCTTATTTTTACGCTTTAGCATATTTATCGTTGTTGATTTGCAATGAGTATTTAGTATTTCTATCAAGCTTATAATCAGTTGATGAAATTGTTTTACTTTCGTTAATTATTGTGAATAGATATCCATCAATTGCTGTCTTATGAGTATCATCATCAAAAGTAATGGAGGAAAGATATGTATTTGAGAAATCATCTTTCTTGTTTTGTTTCAAAGCTAAATTAAATACGTTTGTACTCGTGGAGAAATCATCAGGAATAGCTATTCCTTCTGTTGCAATAGGTGCTGGAATGCCATTGGTTTCAGAAGTTGAAGTTCCGTCATCGTTATAAACGGTTTCACCGCTAGTTTCATTCCAAGAAGAAAGGGCTGAATCAGAATATTTTGCAAGATATTGTGTTTCTGCTGTGACAGAAGAATATTCTCCATCTCCTTCTTTTGTTTGGGAGAATCTAAACATCCTTAATGTCGAATCATCCGTATCGTAATCGTAATACGTCATTCTCTTTGTTTGAGTTACTGTTTTTTCTGAACTTAAAATATCCGTATCTTTTATTGCTGATCCCTTATTAGTAACAGTGAAATCAAGATCATAATATGAGACGCCTGTATTAGTATTCGCATCAGAGGTGACTGTTACGTCCGCGTTATTATTGGTTCTAGTTATCTTTGCTTCACCTGAATATTTTGTTCCTAAAGTAATTGCTAATGTTTTTGTATCTAGAACTGCATTATCAAAGTCGGCAATATATACGCCAGTTGGATAAGTGAATGCTTGAGTTATTTGCTCAAGAAGCTCAAAAACCTTAGTACGTGTGACGGTTTCTCCGGAT
>CAVIJE010000028.1:0-1031 GCA_963643355.1 Sodaliphilus sp.
CATTTGTCCTGTAAAGAGTCCTCAAAATCAGCGAATTTATTATTTTCAATCGCATCAAGGATTTCTTCTTGAGAAGCACTTGCGACAGTAAATATCTCGCATATGGTCTTTAAATATTCTCTTCATCAAAGTCAACAGGAGAGGCCTTTTTTAGAGATTCAAGCTTTTCATAAGCTTCCATTTTGTTGCCACTTTCTTTCTTTAGTGAAGCCGGTGCTTTGGTTATGAATGGAATGCAGCCTTCGTTAATAACGGTTCTTGCATATGTTTCAAAGAATGTTTGTTTGGTTTGACCCATAGCTTCTAATATTGAATCAAGTTCATTATAAATAGCATCGTCCAATCTAATGCTAATTGTTTTCATTTTGATTTCCTCCTCTCTTTTAGCTCAAATATACATATTTTGAAGCATATAGCAAGCAATAGCATTCATTTTGCATAATTCAATGACATTATAATCCGTCTTTCTTTGCGTTTTAATTGAATCAATCGCAAAGTAAAAAAATTATTGTTTTCCCTAAATATTGGCATTTGCTTTGCCATTTAACTCTGTTTTTTTCATTCAAACTAGTTGTTTTGCCACAGTAAATCTTGTATATTAATATTACATGTGGGAAATTGACTATGATATACAATCACGAAACATTAAGTCTTAAATTCAAAAATTATTCCAACATCAATCAAAAAATTAGTCTGGAAGCAAAGAAGGGAAACCTAATTAGAATAAAGAAAGAACTTTATACTGATTCTTTGGACTTAGACAAATACGTAATTGCCAATGTTGCCGTAGATCCTTCATACATATCATTTGAATATGCTTTGTCATATTATGGATTGATACCTGAATACGTATCCGTAATAACTTCTGCTTGTTTTAATAAGAAAAACTACAAAAAGTTTACGGCAAAAAACATATCATTCGAATATAGAAGCATTCCCAATGACGCTTACCCTTATGGCATAAAATTCTATACAGCGGAAAATAACATAAAATACAAAATGGCATCAAAAGAAAAGGCCTTATGCGATTG
>CAVIJE010000028.1:1041-17598 GCA_963643355.1 Sodaliphilus sp.
TTTAAAGATTTTATTATTCGAGGATTTAAGAATTGATGAAAATGAATTTTGGAAATTGGATTTTGAATTCATAAAACAAATATGCGATAAATACCATTCCAACACAATAAAGACATTAGTTAAGTTTATAGAGGGAAGAAAAAATGAACACAATTGAAGAATTACTCAACTCTTATGATCCTAAAACTTTAGACGAGACGAAAATGAGATTAAGAGAATTGTTACAGCAAATAGTTTTAATCGGTCTTAGTAAGGCCAATTTCTTTAAATACGCCAGTTTCTATGGCGGAACTGCCCTTAGAATATTTTATTCTCTAAATAGGTATTCCGAAGATTTAGATTTCACGTTGAATCAGAAAGATGACGCTTTTTCTCTTGAACCCTTCATCAAAAAAATAAAAGAGGTCGCGAGAGGATATGGCATTCAATTGGATATAGAGACAAAATCAAAAAAGGTCTTAACGCCAATTGAGAGCGCCTTTGCCAAACTCAACACTTATCAAACGTTTATCGCATTAAAATTAGACGATAATTTGACTAAGCTATTGCATAAAGACGAAACAATCAAAGTTAAGTTTGAAGTCGATTGCAATCCAGCGTTGGGATTTTCATGTGATTCTAAATGGCTTGATGTTCCCGAATTTGCAAACATAAAGGTTCTAGATATCGAAAGCCTCTTTGCTGGCAAAATACACGCAATACTGTGCAGAAATTACAAAAACAACGTGAAGGGTAGGGATTATTACGACTTTCTGTTTTATCTAAAAAAACGTGTTAGCCCGAATTTGACGTATTTAAGAAATAAATTGATTGAATCTGGAACGATCAAAGAAAACGAGCATTTTGATACGGAAACACTAAAAGCCATGCTTAAAGATAGATTTGAATCCGTCGATTTTAATCAAGCAAGACAAGATGCGGAAAGATTCGTGATCGACAATGAAGATTTGTCTTATTTCTCAAAAGATTTATTTATAGATTTATTGGATAGATTAGACTAAGTTAAATCTAATTTTAAGGGGGTAACTTTTTGTTTTTTATCATTTTTCGCCCCCTTAATTGTGAAAATTAGAAATCCATCCAGTGAGAAAAGGCAATTAGTTGATGTTGTAGCTTCTACTGTAGTTGCAATGATAGCCTAAAGCTAGCTAAGACTAAGACGCATACGAATTGCTCTTAGAGTTCATATATTTCCGCAAGAAACTTTTCAAAAACCAAATTCATGCGTTTTTCAACTTAGGAATGTTCCTGGAGTAATCATATATTTTTATGTCTTTTCGCTCTAATTATTTTATCAAATGCTTAAATTTCACTTTGCTAGTAAAAATAGCTTGCTTATGCGTCAACTGGCGTTCTTATAGCCTCCTCACTTGCAATGTATCTTCTTATATTTATTATTTGATTTTGTAGATAAGATACATTTAATTAGCCTCGTCATATTTTTTATGAGGCTTTTTGATGATTTTCTTTCAAAAACGTACAAAATGAACCGATATAAATAAAATGGGTAAAAAATGAACATATTTATATCCTCATTTATAAATAAAATGTTTATATGCTATCCGTTTTTTTGATTTTTTTAACTAACCAATCGCCAAGCATGTATATCAACGCAAATGGCGTGATAATTATGTATGCAATGATTTTAAGATAGTTCTTTGACGCAATCAAAACATCGTTCTTATAGCTTTCACGCGTCTCTTTGCCTTTTGCTACACAAAAACATGAATAGGCTATGCCTACAGCGATTGTCGTGCCGAAGAATATCCAAAAAACGTTTGATGTTCCGTTAATTGACCATCTAGTTACTTTAGAGAACGTCTCATAATGATCGTCAGTATAGAAAACCTCTGAGCAATCAACCGTATAAACAAGTCTTTTCTTCCCTCTTTTTTCCGTTTTGTCGGTTGGATATTCAACATCAGCCTCCCTTAAACTGGTGTTTGATGTGTATTGTTTTATGGCCCCGGTGTAATAGAATGTGTTGCCGCCTATGTACTTGCCGTTGTCTGGCTGAAGCCCACTATCCTCAGCATCTTGTTTTCTAATGTAGTTAGACGGTAGTTCTTTATATGTGTATAGATAAAGGGAGACATGGTTTTTATCGCTATATGCCCCACCCTGATGAATATACGTTCTAGTTGACAAGGCGCAAATGAAAAGAATGGAAATAAGGAAAAGATATATTGTATAAATGATAGCAGTTTTCTGTTTGTTTAAAGGCGTTTTAGCAACAGCGCCCTTGCTTTCTATAAGATTCATGATTTCCATAGAAATGATACGAAACAAAAGGACAACCATCAACAGTCAAAAGATTATCGATACCATTAGTTTTTTTGTGGGTAAAAATAAAAGGGGAGGCTTTTCCTACGCAAAAAAGGAGGCTTTTGATGGTTTTCATGTTGAACCCCGCGGAAACATTATCGGTTATATCAAACTCTACAAAGTGGCGAAAAATGTGTTTTAGTACACTTTTTGTACCTTCTATATTGGATATAACGCACTCATCCCGGAAAATATGTATTTAGGAAACCTCTTTGCAGGATGAAATATTCATCCGCGGCATAATCATCCGAAGCATAGAATCCAGGCGCGATTTTATTCAGCCCGTTCTTTTTTACAAAATCGGTGAGAAACCAGGAGGGTATTTTTTTCCTCATCTATTTCCTTGCGAGTTATGAACTGTAGTTCTTCTCGAGGATCTTTTTGATGGTTTCGTAATTCGTTTGTTCTTTCATATGCACTTTATTTCACGCAAGTTAACGTGCATTTGCAAGAAGAAATGATTGCCTATATTTTATGTTTTATCACCAATAAATTTCATTTATCGCCAAATATGTGCTATATTTTTGGTGATAAATGAGAAATGAGGTGCATTTTATGAGAAAAGATTTCGATTATTCAAAGCTTGTCGAAAGGAATTTCGACAAGGAAATCATCAATTACATCGGTCTAATCCATGAATTTAAAGGAAGACAAACTCTGTTTCTTACGCAAAAGAAAGATGATTTAGATAAGCTAATCGAGATATCCAAAATTCAAAGCACCGAGGCCTCAAACGAAATCGAGGGAATCATAACAACCAATCAAAGACTTAAGGAATTGATGGCCAATAAGACAACCCCTAGAAATAGAAGCGAGAAAGAAATTCAAGGGTACCGTTATGCTCTAAATATGGTTCACGAAAGTTTTGAATACATCCCTATCAGAGCGAACACCATTCTTCAGCTACATAAAGAGATGTACCAATTCCTAGACGTTCAATTCGGCGGAAGATTTAAGGATACACCCAATGAAATAGACGCTGTCTACCCTGATGGTAAGAAGGTCGTCCTCTTCAAGCCTTTAGAACCATACGAGACCCCTGAAGCCATTGAGGCAATATGCGAGGAATACGATAAAGCAATAAACAAATACAATATCGATCCCTTAATTGCCATCCCCGTATTCATCCACGACTTTCTTTGTATCCATCCATTCAATGATGGAAACGGCAGGATGTCTAGATTGCTTACTACCCTACTTCTATATCGAAGCGGATACGTCATCGGTAAATACATTTCTCTTGAAAAGAAAATACAACTAACAAAGCCTGACTATTACGACGCTTTGCAAGAAAGTTCAAAAGGTTGGATCGAATCGACGCATGATGACACTCCTTTCATAAAATACCTATTGGGCACAATACTAGCTGCCTATAGGGATTTTGAAGAAAGAGTCGATGTCTTCGGCCATAAAATGTCAGCCCTAGAGATGGTCGAGAAAGCTGTAAAATCAAAGCTTGGCAAATTCACCAAAAGCGACATCATGGAGCTATGCCCTGAAATAGGAAGGGGCTCCGTCGAGCAATCACTTAAGGTTCTTTGTGACAAAGGCATAATCAAGAAGGAAGGGAGTGGCAGAGCTACCTTTTACCACTTGATATAAGACCACGTCCACAAAGTGGAACTCACAAAATTGCCCAAATAATAATTCAAATTGTTAATGCTATTAAATCCAATTCTCAAACAACGATCGATAATTACATCTGAGTCTTTACCCATTCCTCAAGAATCGGAACAAGAATCTTGAGCGACAAAATCAACACAAAGATTATGACAAAGCCAATGATTGCGCCTATCAGGTCCTTCTTGGCTTTTTTCTCTTGAGTTTTGTTCATCACACTTGGATATCTTCACTCCAAGCACGATGCAGTAAATTGTTTCTTCCACTTCTTCAATACTTCCATCGATATTGCCTTTGAAATATTCAAACAAAGTATCCACGCATGCACTTGAAATAAAAATTCTTTGGATGGAACGAGTCTTCGTATCAAAGGATAGCAATGCCATTTATGTCATCACCATCGATGGGGATGACTATTCTGAAATGCGTTTTGTCTTTGGTGATATGCAAAAAGGGGCTCATCAAAGTAACAAGCAAAAAAGGCGCAGCTAACAAAACATGGTTACGCTTTTTCTTGTTTCATAGTTTGCTTTATCACCTTATTACTATTATTAACCGTTAAAATATCGTTTTTCTTTTGTGTTAGTACGTTTTTCTGTGCGAACGCACATTTTTACGTACTAAGTGTTGATCTTTGAACCGTTGTTTGATATTGATTGTCTCAATCTCATCCTTGTTGTAACGGGAATTAGCATAGGGTATTGCCTATTGCATATTTTTATGATGAACTCCTTCTTATATATGCCAGTGGACGTATTGACACTATCAACGAAAGGCCAATTGGTCTTACCAAATGAATTGAGGAGAACCATGTTTTTAGAGCCAGGGATAAACTTGTGGCTTATTGGTCAAATGGTTCCGTTGTTTTGAAGAAACTTGAGTTGCCACCGGAGAACGATTTCGAAAAGGAAGTCGACAAAATAGTCTTATACGCGAAGGAAAACGGAATCAAAGAGAAGGATATTGGAGATGCCATCAAAACATACCGTGCCGAAAAGAGGGGCAATTGAGAATTGTCATTGACACAAATGTGGTGATTTCAGCGATATTTTTCAAGGGCAAGCCGTTTGAACTTTTAAATATGACCGTAACTAATTCAAGGGGAATCGAATGCTATGCATCCCCAAGCATAATAGACGAATATATTGAAATATTCCGCAGAATGATTGACAAAAAAAGAAAAAGCAAGCCCAAAGGCGACCCATTGGCTCATTTTATCGACTTGCTCTTGATTATCGAGGACACTAACACAATCCAAATTTCTCGTGATATCGACGACGACAAATTCATCAATTGTGCTTTGAATTGCAAAGCCCTATACATTGTAAGCGGCGACAGCGATCTTTTAGACATTAAAGAATTTGAAGGCGTCAAGATCATTAAGGTTGATGAATTTCTTCGAATCATCGAAGATGAAGGCCAAAAAAACTGTTTAAATATTCAAAAAACGCATTGATTGTAACATTTTTCTTTGGCGCAATTCCAACCTTGCTAGGTTCAGCAAAAGCCCGCATTTAATCGAAGTAACGAGGCTATATTGATATGTGTTTAGAAACACAACGTTTGATATAACTTCATACCCTTTCATAATAGTTCGTAGCCTTTAGCTATTTTCGTACCACTCATAGTAAAGAAAAGCACCTACCGCTTCTGATAGATGCTCTCTTGCCATGATATCTTACTCTTACTTTTTATTTTGCTTATATATTTCGATTAAATCGTCAATCGCCATTTCCGGTGCCATTGTATGGAACATCAGATAGTTGATTTTCATCCTTTCGTATGGCGCTTGTTTGTATATTTTTTTACTGGTCTCGTTCTTGTAGTAATGCCAATACCGATAGATATAGCCAATCCAATAGATCTCGTCTTTTGCGGCAACCTTTCCACCTTTTTTCAAGGCATCTTGGCATTCGTCGACGAGTTCTTCTAAGAGGTATTCTTCGCCAGACCATTGCATTCGATTGTAAGAAGAATCAAGAGCTTTTGCCACATTTGACTCCATAAAGTGTTTTACGAAGGATTCGCCATCAAAGCCTTTCTCCACGGACAATTCAAATAGTCTTCCCTGAATATCGCAAAGTTTGCTTTCAATCGGGTTCATATCAATCTTCTCCTTTTCGTGCGGAGTCTAATATTTCATCAAAGAATCTACCTTCACGGCGGTAATTCTTGCAGATTTCGTTTGCCATGTTGACTCCTTTGATTCGATTTTCTTCACCTACAATCTGTAAACACTTGCGTTCAAGCCATGATAATTCCACTTTCGTTTCAATTCTAACTTTGTCGCACCCTCTCTGTGTGAGCATAACGTATTGTTTTCCTAATTGTAATGCCGACAAACTTCCCACAAGAGCCTGATCGGTAATCAATTCTTGGAAAAAGTTGTCTATCACATAGAACATTCTATCGTTTGCAATACTTCCGATAGCTAAATCTTTATCGGAAAGATAATTCTCATATTTTCTATATAATTTAGTCCCTTTGACTTTATCCATACGCCCACGATGACATGCGACGAGCATTGCCCATTCTATATTGGCAGGAATTTCAATAAGGTTAAGGTCTTTAATGTCTACCGAAACGATATAAAACTCGGATTTTGGAAAATCGCAAACAAGCGTCAACGGCTGTTCTGGTTCTGTTCCCATATAAAAGCCTTTCCCAAAGTCGCACTTGTCTCTGCTTTTTGGTTCGATTCTTCCTTCAAGTCCTGATTTTGAACCGTGGTATAAAACAATTCTGTCATCTTCGATTTTTATCGCTTTTGCCGAATCATGCACTTTTTGAATAATAAAATCATGCAGAGGAACGGAATGTTTGACGCAAAAATCGTATATTTTCTCTTGTGCAAGTTTATTAGGAATCGCATGTCCATTTTCCCAACGATTTATCGTTGCGAAAGACACGCCCAGTTCATCCGCCATTTCAACCTGGCTGAAATTTGCACTTTCTCTAATTTTCTTCAACAATTCTTGCATGCAGACCTCCATATAACATTTCTCTTGTTTTTATTATATACTATGTTATATAGAAAACTGAGAGATTTTGTTCAAAATCAGATTTACGAATCATTCCTTGCAGTTCTTGTAATGATTTTGTTCCCATAATACATTCCCTCCTTTGTCTTAAGGGTCTTTAGCAAACAAAAAGCCTTTGAAGCTTTAGAGGGCAGCAATCCCGTTGGTGGGTAGGGTCTTGATTACTTCCATTCCAGCTTCAATCGGCAGGAATAACGCCCTAAAGAAGAAATGCGGATGCCCAATAAGAGCAAACGAAAAAATCGAGGAAAACCACTTAAAACCTTTTTTTCCTTGCTTTCATAGAGTTGGCGCTTTATTGGCACTCCATTTTGTATCATATCTAAAAAGGAGTTTTATCTATGGAAGAGAGAACAAAGAAACAAAACCGGGGAACAAAATTCACTTGGTTTACGTGTTTAGCCTTCGCCTTAGCTTTTGGCTTTATTATTTTCTATATGGCTTCGCTTGGGGCTTTTGATTATGGGGAAAGCAGCAAAGCAGACGCTTACGCCACTAACGCCTCATTTTTGGCAATCCCTTTTCTTGGCTTTGGCATTTCGATAATTTTGTTTTTGATCTTTAGGCTTAGCACATGCTGGGTTAAAAAAGCGAGCCACGTATATCGCATCAACAAAATTTCCATGTTTCTCCTTTTGATTCCCTTCCTTGTAGTTTATGTGCTGTGTCTAGTCGGCCTTCTTCCGCTGATGCTACAAAACGAGCAAGATATCATAAACGGGACGGGAAGCAGTACTCATCTTCGCGGGCAGGGCTTTTTGGCGCTGTTCACTGGATATAACGATTGGTTTGTATGGACCGCTCTATTGAGTCCGATACTCTTTTTGGCCATCTACGTTTTGATGCACATTCTTATGGTGAAAGCGGCCAAAGAGGTGCGCGCGGATATCAAAGCGCCTAAAGTGGCGACGAAAGAGAGGAAAATCGAAAAACGCGCAGCCCTCGACGCGAAAAAAGCGGAAGAGAGGAAAATAGCCTTAGAAAAGAAAGAAAATGAACGCCTTGCTTTGAAAACGAAGCGAGAAGAAGAAAGAAAGCGTTTGGAAGAGGAACGTGCCACCAAAGAGACTGAACGCAAAGTTCAAGAAGAGCAGAAAAAGGCTGAACGCCAAGCTCAAGAAGAGCAAAAGAAGGCGGAAAAGGAAGCCAAGGCGCGAGAAGCCGCAGAGAAAAAGACGGCGGCGATGGTGGCAGCGAAACAAACAGATATTGTTTCCCTTGAACCTTCCGAAACTTCCGCTCAAGTAGGCGACTTAGCAAAGGAAATGTTGGAATACCAGAAACGAAAAGACGCCCTAAAATCCTCGCTTTTTGCCTTCCTTATCGTTTCCCTTCCAGTTTTGCTTCTTCAGATTCTCTGCATCCCTGCTTTTGTGGAATATAGGCAAGAGTGGTTTGGTTTTAGTGGGGTTAATGAGGAATCGTGGTCTATCGGGATGGGCGACCTTGGGGTGATTCCACTTCTAATAGCGTTTGTTTATCTCGTCCTTAACCTCATTTTCATCATCATCGGATTGTTTCATCATAAAAAGATGACTTTGTCTTTAAGGGTCTTAGTTTTCTCTTCGCTTTGCGCTCAGTTGCTTGGATCTGCAATAAACTTGCATCCAGTTAATGAGCTTGGAAAAACTTTGCCTCATCTCATCCTCATTGCCCTCATTCTCGCTTTGCTTGTTGCTTCAATCGTCTTGCTGCTGGTGTATAAAAAGAACGAGAAAATCAAGAATTACATCAGCATCGGCTCGATTGGCCTCCTTATCATCTTTGAAGGAGCAATGAACATCTTCCCCGGTTACGCGTTCATGTTTATTCACCCAAATTATCCAATAGAAAATTATTCCGTTCAGGACATGATCGTTGGCATTGTGATTCTTCTTGTTTTAGCGGGTTTAGTTTTCCCTCTTATTTTCTTCAGCAAGAGGCTTGCGGAGGGTTACGCATCTTCCAAAGTCTTGCCAGAAATTGGTAAGAAACCGCATGCCATAACGGATGAAGAAAAACTCAAAGCTTTGCAAAAAGATCTCAAAACCGCGACGAAAGAAGGAAACGCGGAGAAGGTTACTGCCTTAAATGAGCAAATTCTTGAACTTACGGAGAAGATAAAAAACAATCAGAAAGGTGCCTCGACTTTCGATGGGCGACTAATCCAACTCATTGGTTATCATTTGTTAGGAGCTCTTCTCACGGGCGTCACCTTTGGTATTGCCTACCCTTGGGCAAAATGTTTCGTGGAAAGATGGTCCGTCAAACATCTCATCGTGGATGGCAAAAGGCTTTCTTTTGATGGCAAAGGGGTGCAGTTATTTGGAAAATTCATCCTATGGACCCTTCTTAGTGTCATTACCTTTGGGATCTTCTCCTTCTGGTTCGCCATCAAGATGAAGAAATGGGTCGCTTCTCATTCCCATATCGAAGGGAACGAAAATCTTACGGAAAGCAAATCTACATTCGATGGACGCCTTACCCAGCTCATCGGATATAACTTGCTAAGTTTCTTGATGACCGCCTTCACTCTTGGCATCGCCTACCCTTGGGCAAGGTGTCTTAAGGAGAACTGGGAAGTCAAGCACACAATCATCGATGGGAATCGCTTGAAATTTGATGGCAAAGGAATCCAACTCTTTGGCAAATATATCGTTTGGTTTATCTTGACCGTCGTCACCTTTGGAATTTACGGGTTTTGGCTTGGCATCAAGATGAAGAAATGGGTCGCCTCCCATACGCATTTTGAAGCGACTCCCATAGTTGAAGCCGATTCAAGTCAAAAGCTTAGCGTCTCAGCAAGCAATCCTGAAACAAAAGAAACCTCCAAGGAAGCATCAACCAAAGAGAACTCGTCTTGGATTTGTCCTAATTGCAAAGCAGAGAACAAAGGCAAGTTCTGTTACGAATGCGGGACTCCAAAACCTGAAATCAAATAAATTTTTGAAAACAAAAAGACCTCTTAGTTTCGAAGCTAAGAGGTTGACGTTTCGATTAGTACAAAAACTCAGCAAGATTAAGCTTGGGACGTGTAGTGAAGAATCATTTTCTACCGCCAGTTAATCCCATTTATATGGTCATTCGATTTTAAACACGGTTAGAGAAACACTCAGCTAAGCGTTGAACCCGTTGGTGGGTAGGAATTTATTGGTATGACTTATTTCTTTCCCTGATGAATTTGTTCAATGTTTCAACGTATTCATCAATGCTTGTCATCATGGCAAGATGGCCACCTTTCAAATCCCATACGACTGTTGGATTGCTCATCAAATCGACTAGATTTTGCTTTAGGCTATCGCAAAAGATGGTATCCTCTTTTGAAAAGAAAATAAGTACTTCGTTATTAAACGGAAGAAAATCATTTTTCGTCTCCGTGTTTAGGTATAGTAGAACATTCCCAAGTAAGGTATCCATGAGAGCGAAATACTCTCCCGACATTGATGGCCTACAGATATCTATGATGTCTTTGAAGTCCTTTCTCATCTTCTTGTCTTTTATCACTTTGCCTGCCATGAGTTTGAAAATTGGCACCAAAAGCCAAATAGGGAGATGCTTGTCCATTTTGATGTTCTTCTTGATTTTTTTCGGATCGAGCATCTTGTTTAGAAGGGCGATTCCTTCTTCATCCATCCCTTTTCCTAGCCCCAGGTTCCAGATAATATCATTCCCTTAATGACTTCTGGATGCTTTTTGACTGTGATTGAGCAATCAGGCCTCCACAGGACTGTCCAAGAAGATAAACGTTTGTTGCTCCAATGGCTTTTATTAGTTCAGCGATGGCATCGCCCAAAGAATCATTGTCTTTGAAATCCATTGGATAACTAAAGGAAAGCAGATTGTATTCGGGCATGAAGTAGTCGTATAGATAAAAGAAACCATCAGATAAACCACTTCCACCAACAAGCATCACCAAAGTTACGTCCTTGTTAGGATTTGGGTTTTTGTAATAGCGATATGAGAACGGGTGGCCTGAAATGGTCGTTTCATGCATCGGTGCAATCTTATTGCATTCCTCGAATTTTTCTTTTAATGTCATCCGTTATCTCCTGCATTTCATCACAAGCATTCAATGATAAAAACTTGAATTGCAATTAGAAATATCATTTTATTATGTTAGAAATCAATTTCTTTTGCTTATATATTTTTGATTCTTGGATTTTGGGGGGCAGGTTTGAATAATCAAACCTTTTTCTATTAATGGGTTTAATATATCGGCTCTGAAATGGCTGCGGCTCGAGTACCCGATATGGTTTCGAATTTCTTCTCTTGTGCGAGCTTGGTCTTTGCAATACTCCAATATTGCTTCATCATATTTTCCGAATAGTACCTCATTTTCGCCATCCTCATATAGCAAATCGAACAATGTAATAGCGAAGAAATCCTGATGGTCTTCAAGAACTGGCTTTTTACCTTCAAATTTCTCATACTCTTTGTATATCTTCTTAAATCCGCTGCCGATCTTCTCCATCAATCCTACGCATTCAAAGCAATTACAAATAATTTTATTCCTTCTTATTGATGGGATATTCGTCATTTCATATTCGTTTGGTTCTTTAGATAAGATCCAAGCGCCAGGTGAACTAATTTCTAATCTATTTTTAAAGGCATCAACATCTATTTGAATTCCTTCGATTGAATAGTCTCTATGCGCAATCGCGTTGACTATCGCTTCTCTTAACGATTGCTCCGGATATGATAAGGTATCAAGCCTGGAACCGTCTTTCATTTTATGAAGCCCGTCCTGCTATTCCTTCTTATAAAATTCATAGTTTCCGTAAACGTATAGCACAGGGAGCCTTTGAACTCTTTTTTATCAAGCATTTCATCGATCCCTTTGTTGGGTTTATTATGCTTCATGAGCCCTTATATCACAAGGACATGAGCCCGTCATGATCCATATTTCATTGCGGAGGACAACGTTCAAATCTATCTCAGACGTACTTGTTATTCGAGTTTATCAGTTTTCTTCCAGTCGCTGTTGCGTAAGAATCGTCATTCAAGAATCTCAACATTCTGGAAAGTCTTAATGCCTTTTCCAAGTTGTCCTTGATGAAATTTGTTTTTTTAAAGCCAACTCCGCTAAATATTGTCTTACGTAATTCATCAAAATTCTCCGTTGACACATGATTGAATATCGTGGGGAACCAGTAGATTCCAGTCTTTATCGAGGCTCACCTTCTTGAATTCGTCTTTCATGAGGTAGTTTACCTTATTCGAAATCCAGCTTGAATACTGTTTCTCATCTTTGAATTGTCCTATTACTTTTCCTTTTGCTATTATTTTAGGCAAAATATTCCCATTATATTACCGTTTCTATATCAAAATACTTTTAAATACGAGTCTTTTGATGCTTTTTTGGTATTATCTTACAAACGATTGAAAGCTAACTTTCATTCATAAAATAGCAAAACAATCCCATTAACTCTTTTTGTAATCCGCGATGACGGGAGTTATTTTTGATGAACATTTCATTCAAATCAGAAAAAAGGGCTTTTTAACATTTAATGGGTATGACATTTTTTCCTATCCCCAGTGATTATTATAGTTTTTTGCGGGTTTTCATTTGGGAAAAAGTTCTGTTTTAATCTACATTTTGAAAAGAACGATTTAAGAAACGACGGCGAGCCCATCATCGTCACGTTCGAGGTGAACTTGGATGGTTTCGAGCGGAATTAAGGAAGTAATCGAATTAGAATAACGCTTGGATGTGGCATATGGCTATCGCAATTTCAAAAAGCTAAGGAAAGGGTCCATGCTAGTGAGATAGAATAACGAATGGCATAAAAAGATGCCCGTTTTGCCGGGTCATCTTCATCCCAATTAACGTTATAGCTTTCATGGGTTATTTACGCTCTATCCCCATTCATCCCCATTAAATGTTAAAGAGCCTAACATTTTTAATCTGTAGATTTCTCTTATTTTACAAATATTGTATGCGTGTTATTTTAACGACACATATATCATAATCAAATATTTCTATAAGCTTTGGGCAATATTTAGACTCCGTTATTTTATCATATTCGATTCTTATTGTAATACTATTTGCAAATTCCTGATTTGGTGTTACTGTAATATCTGTATTTACTTTAACATTATCAAACTTACAGTACATATTAGATTGAGTATAATCTGTTGAATATGAGCCAATAACCATGTAGAGAATCCTAGTTTCAAAATTATAATATGCTGTCTGACTTGAACTTATCTTGTATACTCTAATTTCCTTCTCGTAGTTCCATTTCAGTTTTACACCATCAAATTCAATATAGAATGTATACTTTACAGTTTGATCTTCAGTTATTACATATTCGCCATGCTCATTTGGCGTAAGACCATCAACTTCAATATCACTGATATTATCAGCCGTCTCAAATTTCCAGCAATACTCTCCAGTTGTCTCACTTGTTGGCTTATTATATATAGTTTTGAATGTTATATCAGTATCATTCATTTTATATATCTTTAATTCGTTTTTTCCAAGATCATAAACATTAGATTCCTTACTTTGGAAGTTTTGATGTCCAGCTAGACGAATATCTTTAACGGATAGAGTGCTTAAATATTCTGTACTTGTAAGTTTTATATCATATGTTTTCTCATAAGCATCCTCACTGCTCCAGTTAACAATACGAGTTCCATCACTTTCGACTGATATTTCTTTCCAACTACCTTCGATTTTAATTAAAGCATTAGCATCATCACAGGATAAGCGGATTGCATCAATTCCATATGCCTCAGGATTATCTAATTTAATAGTAAACTTGATTTGGCTAATTGATTTGTATATAACAATATACTGGTTGTTATTTTCTGCGCTTTCATGACTCTCAGAGCTGGCGTCTGACGTATTAGAACCGCCAGCTACATCAAAATATGAGAGTGCTTTTGGTGAACAGTTTCTTGATTCTAAGATATTTCCAGTTGTCTCTGATGCCGTGAGACTTTTAATCTTAACGATATTAGATGTTGTATCTGTGCTACTAGTTGTACTGTTTGCACTGGAAGATGGATTGTCTGGATTATCGCTCACACAACTGGCGGCACTAAACATTGCGCCTAATGAGATAAATCCAAGAAGTAATGATTTCATTAATTTTTTCATTGTTTATACACCGTATTCTAAATTCCGTCTTAGGAATTGGAATTTGAATATTTCCTTTCTTGAGAATGTAATTTGTTTTTTTAATCTCCTATTTTATAACGAATTTGCTGCGGATTTGTTTCTATGCCTATACAACTTTGACTGTTTCAAGGAGACTCTTACCACAGCTTTTATTTTTGAGTTGTAAGCATTAGACGCGTGCTTGGCGCTTTGGAGCCGTCACAAGAAGCGAGAGCGAAAATCTCCATAAGCGCCAAATTCAATAAACACTTCCTAGTCTTCATCTTTTCTCCTTCAAATTCTTTTTAAAGTCGTTTTTTATTATGTTCGCTTGAAACATGTTGCTATCTTCGTGATGTTTCGTGCATGAACGTCAGTCGCCCAGATCCTTCCTGCAAAGCTTCTTGGAGCGCAGGTATAGGGCCGTCCTTTCCAGGTCCGGATATATGATGTCATCGCGGACCCCCATCATGTTCAAGTCGGATAGGAGTCCGCCCTTTCCGACGCTTTTGATTGTCAGCTTTCCGACGCGATGCGAGGAAATGAGCGAATCGAATCTGGACCCATCCAGGCCGCGGATGATGAAATACCCGTCTTGCACCTTCATCCTTTGGCTGTTTTTGTTGGCTCTGACGAAATACGACTCCAATAGGTCTTCCCCGATGATCGCGCATTCGAAAGCGGGGTATTCGCCCCTGACCTCATGTAGAAAACGCGTCATGGCGTCGTTGCCTTTGATCATGCATTCGTCTATTTTCCCTTTGTTCCTGTTGCAGAATGAACGGATGGAATCCTGCGTCTTCTTGTCGAAGCGCGGCAGGCACGACAACATCAAGGCCCTGTCGCTATTGTGCTTCAAAATCTCGCTTTTCCTCACTTTGTATATCTCTACGCATCCGTCCTTGCCCTTATCCCCGCTAACAGCGAAATAAAGGCTCACCAAGATATTTCCCGACACATCGAACATCCTTGTCGGAAGCCCGTAATGCTGCATTTTCGCTAGTGTTCCCAAATGGTCCCTCTTGCAGTCGAACTCCTCCGGGAATTCGATCATCAGGCCATGGTATGCGGAGGACTCTTCCACGTTGGTTTGCCAATCGATGCCGGGCCTGTTTCCGTTTGCGGCATTAGACGACCCCCTAAAACAAAGAATTTCATCATCCCTCAACTTTCTTTCAAATGCCTTTATCGATTCGAGATAATCGTTGAAATTGTCGATTGCTTCACTCATTTTTCATCTCGACTTCTTTAATATTGTATTTGCCGTCATCGTCAATTTCGAAGGTTACTCTGACTTCTCTATGGAAATTAAAGGAACTCAAAAGAACATTGAAAACATTTAAACAATTATTATCAGCATTAAAGGCTTGGTTTTCTTGCAGCTTTATGTATTTCCCTTCATCCGGAACGTTAGATTCATAAGCCACACACTCATCATCATTAACGACGATTAAAGTGGTATATTGAAAACTAACAACGCTGTATTTTGCGCCAGAACAGCATTCAACATTCTTCACGTAGCCTTTAAAAACATATTTCATTTTCGCTTTCCTCCTTTTGAATCGAATAAGAGACTTGCACGTATTATTTATCATTCGTGCTTTAGATAGAACATTCATTACGCTCATTCAAAGATACGCTGAAAGACTTTTTTCTCTATATAGAGATAGTCTACTCAAAAAAAAACAAGCGCAAATCGCCATTCGATACCATTAGTTTTTTATAGGTAACAAATAAAAAAGGGAAGTTCTACAACGTTAGTTACAACACGAACAGGAGGACTTTCCTTGAATATTCCAGCATCTGGTCAGGAAACTTTGACGGTTATTTTTCAAAATCGCACCAAGTTTTCAAAAAGGGGCTAGAAAAGCCCTCTCGTGTCTCTTCAAAGATTTGTTGACTTATTAATTTATTTGCAATAAAACTTATAAAATAATTTTTAGGTGGGAAATAAAATATGGCATATTATTTTGAAGAAACATCAAGGACATTTGCAGAGTACTTACTAGTTCCTGGCTATACAGGGGAAGAAAACGTGCCTTCAAATGTCTCTTTAAAGACGCCTTTGGTTAAGTTTAAAAAAGGGGAAGAACCTTCATTAACGCTAAATATTCCAATGGTTTCGGCTATTATGCAATCGGTTTCTAATGACACTTTAGCAATTGCACTAGCAAAAGAAGGCGGAATATCTTTTATATATGGTTCGCAAGGAATTGAGCAAGAGGCGGCAATGGTTAGAAAAGTAAAAAGCTATAAGAAAGGCTTTATTACTTCCGATTCTAATTTATCTCCAGAAGACACTTTAGAAGATGTCATTTCTTTAACTAATAAAACAGGGCATAGAACAATTGCGATCACTGATGATAGAACGCCTAATGGCAAATTGTTAGGAATAGTAACTTCTAGAGATTATCGTATTTCTAAAACGCCATTGGATACAAAAATTAAAGACTTCATGACTCCATTAGATAAATTAATTACCGCTCC
>CAVIJE010000029.1:0-17375 GCA_963643355.1 Sodaliphilus sp.
TGTTAGTAAGGTTTAAATATTATCTTATGCACAAGAATGTGTTGAATTAATATTTATAAGAAGATTAAGGGCACGTCATTTTCCAAGAATCTAGAGAGATGAGTGAAAAAATGCATAATGGTATTAATAGCCATTTCTAAGAAAATAATTAAAATAAGCATGGTCATTTATAACCATGCTTATTTCTATTGAAATTAATGAAAATAACTATATGTCTCAAGCGGATTTTATTTTTTATTTAGAAATAAGTTTAATAAAACTTTCAATTTCTTCGTCACTCATCCCACCATCTTTAAGGTAGGATTTTGCATCGGAGGTATAATTCGCTTTCTTGAGAGTCTCGACATCACTTGTGCCATGGAGACATTCCATGAAAGAATCAAAATATAAGCTTACAACGGCATTGTATTTCTCTGGCATGTCTTCTAAGGTGATCTTGTAATAATTTTTATATGTTGTCATATAGTCTAGACACATCTCATCGTAGGTTGATGAAGCTAAAGCTTCAATAAGGGCGCAAACAAAGCCTGTTCTATCTTTTCCCTCCATACAATGAATATAATAAGGACCTTCGGTATTCAACATGTGTCTAAAACCTTTTACGACGCTTTGCTTATAGGCGGTGGATGTATAAGATGATCCCATAGCCAACAAAGAGATCTTTCCATCTTCGTATAATTTCTTAGTGTAATCTGAAGAGAAATCGTCTTTTGCTATATATCCTTTAATATCATCATCCGAATCAGCTAAATCCATAATTGAATTAATTGATTTTTCTTTAAGCAAATTATCGGTTGATTTTGCTCTATTTCTTGAATTATCAACAGGTGAAGCTCCACGATAGAGGAAATTTTCTTTTAAGTTACCGCCTTTAAGGGAACGGAAGTTAGAAAAAGCCTCGACTGATGGATAATCGTTAACGTCTAATGAATATGACTGCCCTAAAGCTTCTTGAGTTGCTAAATATTTGCCCGATTCATTTAATGTGATTGTGACAGTATCGGTATCTTTTAATGAAGCGGTATTCCAGATTCCAGCGTTGTTATATGTGATTACAACATTTTCACTGGATGGATAAGAGACGATAACTGGCATATTATTTTTGACGTAATATCCATTAAAATATGGGACATCATCGATTTTATAACCGTTAGAAAAAGATATATTGCAGGAATCGCCGAGTTTAAAACCGAGGTTGTTAAATGAATCAATGCTAATTTCAACCGTAGCTGAGCCAAATTTTGGGTCTTCATGAATTGCTGCATCTTTTAGAATCGGATTGTTATTTTTGCTACATGAAGTCATCATACCTAGAAATAAGAGAGGCAAGAATGCCTTTTTTATTTTACCAATTTTGCTTTTTTCTAACATTAGTTATATCTCCTTTGAATGCGTTGCATTCGTTAATTTTTCAAACCATCTAGAAACATAATATATAGAATAGAAACTTATGTCAACATCAAAAGTAACAAATAAATATATAATGTTACAATAAGTATAATAATCGAAAAAATCTTATTTCAGGAAATAAATATTGAATATAACAAGTTAGAATATGGCAACTTGTTTCTTTTTTGTTAGAATATCAAAGTTGGTTTTTATGAGTCAAAAAGATATTAAGCAGTTCTTCGATAATTTAGCGCCGAAATGGGATAGCTTAGAAATAATAAAAGATGAGCATATTATTGACCTATTTAAGGAAATAGGTATCAATAAAGGCGACAAAATTCTTGATGTTGGATGTGGTACAGGACGTGTCACATACCTTTTGCACGCTTTTAGCCAAACTGATGTAGTTGGAATTGATATCTCTTCGAAGATGATTGAACTTGCTAAAGAGAAATACAAGAATGAATCCTATGCAACCTTTATTTCTGATGATTTCATGACTTATCATTTTGAAAATAAATTCGATTTAATCGTTATATATAACGCTTTTCCTCATTTCCTTGATATTGGTAAGTTATCTTTGGCAATGAAAAACAATCTAAATGAACACGGAAAATTCGCTATTGTTCATTCCCTAGGAAGAGCAACTCTCCAAGATGTCCATTCGACTGTTAACACATCCTTAACAAGACATTTAAATGATCCTTTAACTGAATCTAGGTCTTTTGAAAAAGAATTTAAGATTATTACCGCTAAAGAAGATGACAATTCTTTCCTCATCATTGGTCAAAAACGCTAAATTTTTATTTATTTAAGTAATTTCATACTGATTTAATTTGCATTTATATTTTTATAGGTTAAAATAAGTCGGTATTTCGATAAGGAGGGACCGAAAATGAGAAACTATTCAAAGAATCAATTAAAGAGGTATCCAATATACCTTAAATATTTCAAGGAATTAGAGGCGCAAGGAGAAGAAACGGTATCTTCGCCAAAGATCGCAAAGGTTTTAGGTTATTCTGAAGAACAAATAAGAAAAGACCTTCAAGCTGTTTCCAATGTTCCAGGACGTCCTAAAAAAGGCCGCAATATTGCTAAATTAATTGATACATTAGAGACATTCTTAGGGTATAAAGGTGATGTTAAAGCCGTTATTATTGGTTGCGGTCATCTTGGCCAAGCGTTGTTGCACTATCCAAACTTTGATCAAATGGGCTTATCAATCGTCTGCGGTTTCGATGTTGATCAAAGCCTTATTGGCAAGAACACAGATGGAAAAGAGATATTTGATTTAAGGGATTTAAAAGAGAAATTCGCTGAGTCTGGTGCAAAAATTGCCATTATAACCGTCCCAGTTAATTATGCCCAAGGCGTTGCTGATGAAGCAATTGCCGCTGGCGCAAAGGGTTTATGGAATTTTGCCCCAACTCACCTTAATGCCCCTTCAAATATCGTTATTGAAAACTTCAATTTCTCTTCGTCATTAGCTGTTTTGATGCACGATTTAGCAGAAAAAGGAAATTAAGACATTTCTCGAATTCGCTTGAGACATGTATTAATATTCAAAAAACAGTTATTAAAATAACTTGATTTATTCAGTTTAGAAAACCTAAAAATCCTCACTTATCTAAGCGAGGATTTTTTATTCGAGAAAAGAATATATTCCAATAGAGACCGCGTTATCGAGATTCAAAGAATCAACTTTGGAAGATTGCTCGATTTTAACTGGTGTTCCAACGTTTAAAAATGAGTTATCAAGTCCTGTCGCCTCATTTCCAAAAATAAGGGAATAAGGCTTTTCTTTTTTGACAGTTTTAAGCATTTTGTCGGTTTGTAGCATAAATGGATAATACGATCTATTTCCAGCCTCTTTTTGATATTCTTCGAAAGAAGAGAAGTATTTAAACGGCAAAGAGAAGATAGCACCCATAGTCGAACGTATACATTTAGGATCAAAAGCATCGGCAGCTGGCTTTATAATTCCTAAGAAATCGATATCGAAAGCAGCACATGATCTAAAAATCGTTCCTAAATTCCCCATATTAGACGGATTTACAAGAATCACATGGTTTCCAGCGGGAATTTCATCGCTTGCAAATTTTTGGAATTCTCCGATAACAAAAGTATTTTCTTTTTCAGAAAGAGAGAAAATCTTCTGGTTATTTTCGATGATAGGGATTTTATGTTCCTTGGCTAAGGTTACCAACTTCCAATATGTATCATCTCTCTTTTGCTTTTCATGGATATAAATCTTTTTTGCGACCTCGGGCTTTCTTAGAAGCAACTCAAAGGTCAACGTTGTTCCTAATGTATAGGATATATCACTTTTCTTGTCGTACTTAACCATATGTAAGAATTATATACATTTTTAAAGAAATTTTGGCAATTTCCTTCTTTCCTCGTCTTTATATAGGTGAGGGAGGTAAAAGATCGTGGAAGAAGAGATTGCAAAATTAGGATATATATCCAAAACTACTTTAAAGACTTTGAAAATTAAAGGAGATAAGCTACCCGTGTATGTGTTAACGAAGACTTTGGATCAACTAGCAAACCAATATCCTAATGATTATTTGGTTAAGATAGCTGAGGCTAAAAGGATTGTTTCTAAACCGATGTATGGCTATTTCGATAAAAGAAAAAACAGTTTGTTTTTATTAAAAGAATACATAAGGGGGCCAACATTCATTAAGGTTGCAGTAGAAATAGATTTAAATAAACAAGCTCATATGACAGCATTGTTTACTTTGAGTAGCAAAAAATCTGAAGAAATCATTGGCGAAAAAGGCCAGTGGATCTTATTGCATTAAGAGTTTGTCGAACGATGATATTTGCCACTGAAAAGATAGGAAAGGAAAACAATCGTTAAGCCACTAAGAACATATACGCCGAAAATCGTCAAAGAGGAGAGTATAACTCCAACCCACCCATTACATTCTCCGAGAATATGATAATTAAGGAATGTATTAGCATCGAATATCGTAGTGGCGAATGTTGTAGATGTCCTAATATAGTGATTTAAGATGGCAAAAACCGTGTAAAAAAGAGGAATGGATATAAGATAAATTATCCAACGATATTTCCAGTTTCCTTTTTCCGAGAAAAGGATCCAATCGAAGAAAACGAAGATAGGAAATACGATGTATATGAAAATTTGCGTAAGTAGACGATCGGCCAAGAAATACGGAACATTAATATTCCCACCATTGATGAAAAGATAGGAGAGAGGACGAGAAAGGGCCAAAGCCATCTCTAAACCAACGGCAAGATAAAGAACTTGACCGTATATCCCAAAGTACTTTTTTTGAGTAGCACGGAAGGAAATGCCGGTAATTATCGCTTCAATAATCAAAACGATCGTTGAAAACATTGTGATTTCGGTTCCGATGAATCGCATTGGGTTTAAGGAAAAAGCGTGCGGAGAATCAGACGCAAAAACAAAAACTAATGAGACAATACCAATTATTGTTCCAATAAGACGATATATTAATGCAAGAATGCGATTTCTAATTACCATATCAATTAATACCTAGATATAATACTTCAATGAATATTATAAAGGAATTATCTGATGACCAATATCAAAAGATTGGCGATTGGAAAGAGAGAAAAATAGCAAGAGCCATTGTGATCAATGAAGAGGGGCTCTTTGCTATCCATAAGATTTCGCGAAACGACATGTTTGGGAATTTTGCCTATTATGAAACTCCAGGAGGAGGGGTAGATGAAGGAGAAACGCCAGAAACAGCTCTCGTTCGTGAATGTGAAGAAGAATTGGGATATAAGGTTGAAATCATCAAGGAAATCGGAATAATCAAGGATGAATATGCTCTTTTAGGAAGAAAAAACATTAATTACTATTTTTTGGCTAAGGCGGTAAGCAAAACATCAAAACATTTCGTTTCTCTCGGAGATTCTTTAATAGAAGATACTTACTATTTGCCATTGAATGAAATCATAACTTTATATGAGAAAACGCCAAATAACGGAATACCTCTTTTACTAAAAAGACGTGAAATTCCGATATGGAATGAGGCTAAAAAAATTATATCAAAGGAAAAAGATACGCTTTTGCTTGATAATCATATTAAATTTGATTAAACTATTTCGGCTGGCGGAATTGGTGAAGAGGCCTAACACAACCGGCTGTGAACCGGCCATCCACGAGTTCGAATCTCGTATTCCGCCCCAGTAATATTTAAAATTATGCCCAATAGTTAATCATATTGGGTTTTTATTTAATCTAAAAAAGAAAAAACTCTAGTGCGTTAATCATTGTTGAATTGCAACTAGAGTTTCTGAAATCATGAAAACTTTTTTGGGGGCTTTCGTTGTTTTTTTGAACCAATAAATATAATCTTGTTATTTAGAAAGAAAGTGCTCGAAGAGCTTGTTTAACGATTTCTTAGACATAAAAGGATAAAATTTATTTATATCTACATAATCAAATTTCCCTTCACAGTATTCATCGCATAAGTAATCAAGTACACTTTCGGAAATAAATGGAGCGAATTGAAATAATTGATCCTTTTTATTTTCGTCTTTTAAATATTCCATGAATAATTTGTCCGCTGTCTCACTTGACACAAACGGCAATAGAACCAGCAATTTTAAGTTTTTATATTTCTGAGCGCCTTTTAATTTTTCCTGTGCAATTTCATTGATTTTTTCTTCATCTAAGAAAGGCAAGAGTTCTGAAATGCTTAAGTCGTTAGCGCCATTTGGAAGCTCAAATTTTATATTGATGTCGTTATGTTTAGTTTTAATTGCTACCTTTTTCTTTTTCAAAGCTTCAAGTTTTTCTAACATTCTCGCTTTCTTTTCGCTGAAAACTTCTTTTTTGTGCTCGCAGTCACTATCTTCTTCATCGAGATCTTCCAAATCGTCGCTGAGATCGTCAATTTCCTCTTCGATGTCCTCTATCTCCTCTTCGATGTCATCGATTTCTTCTTCCTTTTCTTCCTCTAAATTTTCGAAATATTCATCGTATCTATCTTCGTCTTCACTATCTGTGAAAATAAGTTCATCTTTTTTTATTTTTGTGGCCTCATCAAAAGAAATTTTTTCAAAAGTCTCTTTGCCATCGTTAAATACTTTTTTTAAAAACATAAATTTCTCCTTTGCTTACCTTAGTATGCATTTCATATTTCTTACTTTTTCTTGAAAATCCATTTCAAGTTCTAGACGTTTATTATTGTTTAAATATTCTTCTAGATAGTTTTTTCTTTCTTCAATGGTGTCTTTAACGCTTTTCTCCTTTTTCATATAGCAATCTTTTTTCGCTTTCGCTTAATCGTTTTGAAAATTCGAATTTATCCACCTTAAGTTTTCCTTCTTTTATCGCTTTGATAATCATGATTCTTTCTAAAGGGGAAAATTGATAGAAAGTATTGATAAGATCAATTTTTAGTTCGTTGCTTATGATTTTATCGATAATATATTTGCGGTTATGGCCCTTAAATATATTGTTTTCTTCAATTTCGACTTCATCATCATTTAGACATAATAGATCATCTATGGAAATGTTGAATAATTTAGAAAGTTCAATTATTAAATCGATGCTAGGTAAAGAATATCCAAGTTCCCATTTTGAAATAACCTGACGCGTAACCATAAGCTTGTCGGCTAATTCATCTTGGGTTAAGGAATTTTCCTTTCTTAAGGCGTTGATTCTATTTCCAACTTTAATTGAATCGATCATAATTCCTCCTTACGCCTATAAGTCTATGCTTGCTATAAAATATTATCACGCAACCATACGTTGCATTTTATTATTAAAGAGCATATTTTATAAGACTTTTTATGCGATGATATTGTATGCTTTTTTGATTTGATGACTCTTTGCTTATGTTAAGCGAGAACCGATCGCATCATCTATTAATTTTAATGCTAATGAAATAATGATTAAATAGAGAAACTATCGATGGATTCTAAATTTTTCGTTAACAATTGTAACTTTTTATGAAACGAAAAGAAAAATATTGATTTATAATCTCAGCATTCTACAATAAGAAAGAAGAAAGTCATTATCAATTAAGTAATGCCCTTTTATTTGAAATAGTTGAGGAGTCAAAATGAAAACTAGAATTTTAACAAATGGTAAAATTTTTACCGCAAACGAAAAAGAGCCATGGGCTGAAGCGGTCGTTCTTAACGGAAACAAAATTGCCTATGTTGGCACTAATGAAGCGGCATTAAAGTTTAATAACGATAATGCCGTTGTGGAGGATTTGGGTGGCAAACTTGTGACACCAGGTATTATCGATGGACACTTGCACGTTTTTGCCGCAACAATGTTTGATGGATTGCTTAGGCTTGATGGAATGACACCTGAACAAATGTTTGAAGCTATTGCTAACGATGTCAAGGAACACCCTGATCGTGAAGCTTACACCGGCATGGGCTGGTTTGATACAGCTTTTGGCGGAAGTGGTCCAAACAAAGCCGATCTTGATGCTATTTGCCCTGACAAACCTATGGCATATCTTTCTGCAAGTATGCATACCGTTTGGTGTAATTCTAAAGCACTAGAAGCAGCAGGCATCACCCGAGATACGCCGGATATCGATCCAGTTGGCGGAGTCGTCTATGTTCGCGATGAAAATGGCGAACCAACAGGCTATTGTAAGGAAATCGCTTCAATGGACAAGGTAATGGGCGCCGTTAAATATTTCGATGATGAAGCAATGGCAAGAGCCATGGAAGAATTTAAGAAACAATGTGCAAGGAACGGAATTACATCCCTTGTCGATTGTGGCACTATAAGCTTCATGAAATACACCTTAAACGATGATCTTTGCGTGAAGATAGACAATGATGAATGTCCTGTTCGTATCAATTTCTGTGGCTTTGCTGGAGTAGCTGGACTCTATGAAACTGCGTTTAATGACGCCGTTGATTTCTCTAAGAGATATAACAACGATCGTTTCTTCTGCACTTTTGGAAAATTATTTAACGATGGAACGGTGGAAACAATGTCTGCAGCCATTCCAAATGCATATCCTAATGGCAATGTGATTGCCCCAATTATGACAACTGAGGTCCTTGCGAAAAAGTTTGAGGAGTTTGCAAAGGCCGGAATAGATGTCAATGTTCACGCCATTGGTCCAGATGCAATCCATAATTTCTTAGAAGCTGCTGGAATAGTCCGTAAAAAAGGCTATAAAGACATCCGAATTATTTGCTCACATTCTTCCTATGTTTATCCGCAAGACATCGAACTTTTTGGAAAATACGATGTATTCTCAAATACAACCGGATGTTGGATTGCGGCTATGACTGAAGAACAAGAGGAACTTGTAGCTAAACTTACAGAAGCTAAAGCTTATGCCGTTAAGTCAATCATGAATTCGGGAACTAAGGTTGGATTTGGCTCAGATTTCCCTACTGATCCTACGACTTTCCCGCTTATGCCTAATATGGAGACTCTTGTTACGAGAAGCCACGTTGGAGAAAAAGGCGCGTTTGTGCATGATGAGGCAGAATGCATTAGCGTTGCTGACGTAATTAAGGGCTATACCATTAATAACGCTTATCAGATGCGTAAGGAAAATGTCCTCGGTTCAATAGAAGTAGGCAAATACGCGGATCTTACCGTATTTAGCGAAAACCTCTTTGAAATCGACCCTCATGAAATTCATAATGTCACCATTTCAGAAACCATCAAAGATGGCATTACGACATATAAGGCTTAATGTAGGTTTAATATCCAACTAAGCAGATGCCTTTCTCATCACTATTGCCTCAATGAAAGATTTCTTGATTTGACTAAAATGGTGAATGTCTAAAAATAAAAGACGGTCTTGCATATGTAAGGCCGTTTTTAACGCAAGATAAAATTTCAATTGCCTATTAAAATTCCTAAGAATTTATATTATTTATAATATATCAAGCGTTTTTCTTTAATGTTTTTTCTTGTTTTAGACTGATTTACACTTATAATCATTTAACGTATGAGCAGTATCAAACGTATAGGATTAGACATAGGATCAACAACGATAAAATGCATCGTTCTTGATGAAAAAGGGAATTTGATTCATTCGATTTACACAAGACATTTTTCCCATATCAAGGAAAATTTGCTGAAGGTTTTAAGCGAATTGAAAGAAAAAGGAATTGTTAACGATGAAGAAACCTATATTGGTTTATCGGGTTCGGCAGGAATGGGAATTGCTAATTCATTAGGAATTGATTTTGTTCAAGAGGTGTATGCGACTAAAGTAGCTGCAAACACATATCTCAAAGATGCTGATTGCATAATCGAACTTGGCGGGGAAGATGCGAAAATTCTTTTTCTAAAAGGCGGATTAGAAGTTCGAATGAATGGGACATGCGCTGGCGGAACTGGTGCTTTTATCGACCAAATGGCGATGCTATTGAATGTTTCTATTGATGAAATGAACCTTCTTTCTTCGAAAGCAAAGAAAACATATATGATTGCATCACGTTGCGGAGTTTTTGCTAAAACCGATATTCAAGCTTTATTAAACCAAGGCGCCTCAAAAGAAGACGTTGCCCGTTCCATCTTTAAATCTGTTGTCAATCAAACGATTGGCGGGCTTGCCCAAGGAAGGGAAATAAAAGGTAATATCGTTTATCTTGGCGGTCCTTTAACTTTTATTGAAGAATTAAGAAAATCTTTTGATGAATCTCTCTCTTTAAAAGGGGTTTGTCCGGAGAATTCTCTCTTTTATGTATCTTTAGGCGCAGGACTTAACGCCAAGAAAAAACATAAGCTTGATGATATTTTACAAACGTTAGAAGATTTAAAGTCTAGCGGGAAATATGCCTATAATGAACCCTTATTCAATAATGAAGAAGAGCTTAAGGAATTTAGAGAAAGGCACGCTAAAGCAAAAGTTGATACGTTACCATTGGAGGATTACGAAGGAAAACTTTTCTTAGGCGTTGATTCTGGGTCAACGACGCTTAAAGTTGTCTTAATTGATGAAAAAGAGAATATCCGCTATACGAAATATTTGCCAAACCAAGGAAAACCATTAAACGTTTTCAAGGATATCCTAGAAGAAATATATTCAATTAACCCTCAAACCGATATTTGTGGAGCTTGCTCGACTGGCTATGGAGAGGATTTGATAAAGAATGCTTTTTCGCTTGATTACGGAATCGTTGAAACGATGGCCCATTTTAAAGCAGCTAAGCATTTCAACAAGGATGTAGATTTCATTATCGATATAGGCGGGCAAGATATTAAATGTTTCAAAATTGAAAATGGCGTCATTTCCAATATTTTCCTTAATGAAGCGTGTTCCTCTGGGTGCGGGTCTTTCTTACAAACATTTTCTAATGCCTTAGGCTATAAAATTGAGGATTTCTCTAAAATTGGTCTTCTTGCGGAAAAACCCGTTGATTTAGGCTCTAGATGCACGGTTTTTATGAATTCTTCGGTAAAACAGGCTCAAAAAGATGGCGCAAGTATTGAAAATATTTCTGCTGGCTTATCGATGTCTGTCGTCAAAAACGCCATTTATAAGGTAATTCGCGTTGCCGATCCTAGCGAACTTGGAACAAACATTGTCGTCCAAGGTGGAACATTCTATAACGAGGCTGTTTTAAGGGCTTTTGAAAAAGAACTCGGATTAAACGTCACTCGACCAAATATCGCCGGACTTGCAGGCGCTTATGGCGCAGCTTTGCAAGCAAAAGAACTTAAACTTGAGAAATCAAAGATAATCTCAAAGGAAGAAATAGACAAATTCTCTTTTAAAACCGTCTCATTCAATTGCAATGGATGTAACAACCATTGCGCATTGACAATGAATACATTTAGCAATGGCAATAAATTCATTTCGGGAAACAAATGCGAAAAACCAATTACTAAACAAACTCAGTCAGACGAATTCAATCTTTATAAGATAATCCAAGATAAATTAATGTCTTATAAACCAATCGAAGGCAAAAGAGGGAAGATTGCCTTGCCTTTGGTTTTGAATAACTATGAATTATTCCCTTTTTGGCACACATTTTTTACGTCGCTAGGTTTTGAAGTCCATAATTCAGGCTTTTCTAGCCCATCCCTTTATCACAAAGGCCAACATACAATTCCTTCTGATACGGCTTGCTATCCTGCTAAACTCGTTCATGGCCATATTGAAAAATTGCTCGACGATGGATTTAAGACTATTTTTTATCCAGCCATGACTTATAACATCGATGAAGGAATTTCCCAAAATAATTACAATTGCCCTATTGTAGCTTATTATCCTGAAACCATTATTAACAACGTCGAAAGATTAAAAGATGCTACATTTATTCGTGACTATTTAGCTTTATACGATGAAAAACAATTTAATAAAAAGATTCTTGAAATACTAAATTATCGTATAGGTGGTTTCTCTAAAAAAGAAATCGAAATAGCCTCGAAAAAAGCTTATGCAGAATACGCTCAATATCTTTCCTATATCCGTCAACAAGGACAAATTATCATCGAAAAAGCGAGAAAAGAAGGAAAAAGGATCTTTATTCTCGCTGGACGTCCTTATCATGTTGATCCTGAAGTAAATCATGGCATAGATAAACTTATTTTAGGCTTTAATTGCGCGGTTATTACTGAAGATAGCGTTTCGCATATCAATAAGAAATTTGCCACAAACGTTCTTAATCAGTGGACGTATCACGCAAGGCTTTATTCGGCGGCAAAGTTCGCTTCAGACAATAAAGACGTGAATTTAATCCAACTTGTTTCTTTTGGCTGCGGGCTTGATGCAATTACCACCGATGAAACAAAGAAGCTCCTTGAATCGAATGATAAAATATACACTCAAATAAAAATCGATGAAATCACAAATTTAGGCGCCGTAAAAATAAGAATACGCTCTTTGCTTGCGGCCTTAGAAGGAAAGGAGAGAGAAGAAAATGGAAAATAAAGAATACATACTTGATTACCCTAAATTCACTCCGGAAATGAAGAAAACCCATACAATTCTCGTTCCTTCTTTTCTTGATTCGCATATGGATATTTTGGCCGGGGCCATTGAAAAGATGGGTTTCAAAGCGAAAATTCTTCAAAATAAGGATACGATTCTCGTTAGAGAAGGGCTTAAATACGTTCATAACGACACTTGCTATCCCGCCACATGCGTTATTGGACAATTTATCGATGCTCTTAAACATGAAGAAGACGTCCATCATGTTGCTTTGATCCTAACCCAAACTGGTGGAGGATGCAGAGCCACAAATTACGTTCCTCTTCTAAGGAAAGCCCTTGAGAATGCCGGTTTTGGCTTTGTTCCGGTGATTACTTTAAACCTTGGAGATCTTAAAAAAAGCGAAGGAATTGATATTACCTTGCCTTTTTTGATGAATTTATTAGCGGCCATAACTTATGGCGACACCATCATGTATTTGCATAATAAAACCCGTTCATACGAGAAAGAAAAAGGCGCATCTGACGAGAAAGTCGTTAAATGGAACAATTATTTAAGAAATGAACTTAGAAGCGGAAGGGGCTCCTCACTTCATGAAATAAAGAAAAATCTTAAAATGATTGCAAAGGATTTTTCTTCATTGCCTCTTGAGATGAGCGATAAGCCAAAGGTTGGTATTGTTGGAGAAATCTACGTCAAATACGCTTCAATTGGGAATAACAATCTTGAAAAGTTCCTTGTTAACGAAGGCGCGGAAATCTGCGTCCCTGGCGTTTTCGGATTCTTATTATATTGTTTTGCTAACGGAGAATATGATCATCGTTATTACGGAACGAAACTTTCCAAGAAAATTTATAATACTTTCTTGCTTAAATTTATTACTCATTATGAAACATTGATGATTAAATCCATCAAAAAATATTCATCTTTTAAACCGATGAAGCCTTTTAAAGAAACAAGAAAAGAATCTCTTGGAATAATTAAACACGGAGCAAAGATGGGTGAGGGGTGGTTGCTTTCTGCTGAAATGAAGGAACTTATCAAAGAAGGTTATCCAAATATCGTTTGTGCTCAGCCTTTTGGGTGTTTGCCAAATCACGTTTGTGGGAAAGGCGTCATGAATAAACTAAAATCCATGTACCCAGAAACAAATATCACTCCAATTGATTACGATTCAAGCGCATCAAAAGTTAATCAAGAAAATAGAATCAAGCTAATGCTGTCTCTAGCTAGAGAAAACCTAAATAAATAAGTTTTTAGTTCTTTTGACTTTCATAGAACGATAGGCGAAAAAATAATGAAAGCGTTAACATGTTTCGGTTTTTTCCTTTTTTGCTTATACTTCCAAAAGCCTTGTTAAAGGCTAAAGAGATTTTAATTAGATTTATGAGAAACCTAGTCCCATCAGATTTATTAACGCCAACTGCAACTGAAGTATCATCGACAAATTCATTGGCCCCAACAATATTATTTTGGGTCAATGTTGTTTTAGGAATTGTATTTTTTATCGTTTATTTGATGCAAAACATTCATTTGATTGTCGGTACATTTACTAAGCACAAGAAATTTAAAAAAGCAAAGACGCAACATAAATACGGAATAATGATCGCCGCTAGAAATGAAGAAATAGTTATTGGCAACTTAATTGACAGTATTTTTGAACAAAACTATCCTAGAGATTTGATTGAAGTGTTCGTTGTAGCGGACAATTCGACAGATAATACAGCTAAAATAGCAAAAGAACATGGGGCAATCGTTTTTGAACGTAATGACACAAATCATCGTGGGAAAAGCTATGCTTTGGATTTTATGATAAAGAAAATCTTAAGCAATCATAAATATGATGATATAGAAGCCTTCTTTGTTTTTGATGCTGATAACATTCTTTCCAAAGATTATTTGAGCCATATGAATGATGTTTTTGATGCGGGATATGAAGTTTCTACGTCTTTTAGAGATTCAAAGAACTTTGATTCTTCCTTAGCTTCCGCGTCCTCTTCCTTAATATTCTACCGCGAATGTTTGCTTGTCCATCACTCAAGACAAAATCTTAATTTATCAACTTTTATATCTGGAACTGGCTATTTCATTTCTCGAAGAATCATTTCTGAACTTGGCGGATGGAATTTTAATACTCTTACGGAAGATATCGAATTTTCTTGTTGGTGTGCCTATAGAAACATAAAGATTGGTTATAATCAAGAAGCGGTATTCTATGATGAACAACCGAATAAATTTAAGGTTTCTGATAAACAAAGATTCCGTTGGTCAAAAGGGTGTCATCAATGCTTTGCAATATACGGGAAGGAATTATTGAGAAATACGTTTGGCTTTACTAAAAGAAGCCTTTCAAACAGGATTTCCTCCTTTGAAATGTTTGTGCACGTTTGTCCATTCCCGATAATTGCCACAGGATGGTTCATTCTCAATATATGTCTCCACGCTATTTTCTTAGGGGTCGGATTAGAGAATATCAACGATTTCAATTCGGCAGCTATTGGATCCACTGTCATCGAATTGATATCCTTATTTGGAATCGCTTGGATACATGCCATAATCTCTATGATTAAATATGGAAAATATATACGCGCAAAAATGGCAAAGAAAATTTGCTCGGTCTTCATCTTCCCATTCTTTGTCGCGATGTTTATTCCTCTCTCCTTTATCGCTTTATTTAAAAAAGATGTCGCTTGGACGCCAATCGTTCATAACGAAAACATCTCAATGAAAGATTTAGAAAAAGCCAATGCTAAATGATTGGCTTTTTTCTTTTTTGGTTGATGTTATTTAAGTAAATCCGTGAGGGTTTTAGTGGTGTTTTTTAGATAATCGTCTTTATATTCTTCGATTTTTCCTTCATCAACTAAAGCCGTGATTTTTGGGTCGATTCCGATTTTATCAAGCAAATTAACTTTCATTTCGCTTAACATATCTTCGACATTATCTTTACCAAATATCGAAATCTTTTCGTTACAATGTGGACATTTGACATAAGCCATGTTTTCAACGACGCCAAGAATGCTAATGTTAAGCATTTTAGCCATCTTGATTGATTTTGTTACGACATCTGAGACTAAGTCTTGAGGGGTGGTAACAATAATTGCTCCATCAATTGGCAATTGTTGAAAAACGGTTAAAGGAACGTCACCCGTTCCTGGAGGCATATCGATAAGAAGGAACTCCTTTTCTCCATAGACCATATCAGTGAACATTTGCGAGACAAGGGATGAAATCAAAGAACCTCTCCAAACTATAGGGGCGCTAGGATCTTCTAAAAAATTGTTAGAAGAAACTAAGGTGATTCCTCTAGATGTAGTTGCGGGGTATATTGCTTCTTTATCACCCATACATGTGTAATTGTCCTGACCGAACGTCTTTGATATTGATGGACCGGTTATATCAGCGTCCATAATAGAAACGGTGTGTCCTTCATTTAACAAAGAAACGGCAAGAAGGGATGTAACTAGAGATTTTCCCACCCCGCCCTTGCCAGAGACGATAGCGATTATTTTCTTAAAAGATGAATCTTTATGCGGGCTTAATTTTGCTCGGCGAATCCTTGGGTCGTATTTTGCGTCGTTTTCTTCCATATTTATATCCTCATTAAGCGATTATAGCCATTAAATAAGGGGCTAATAATGCATTATTACAATTATAAGCGTTTACAAATAAAATACTAATCATATGACTTTAGAAATTACTGCTTTTTGATATAATATCAAAGTTATGAATCCTGAAGCAGTTGGCGAATTAGCACTTGATACATTATTAGACTCACTAAAAGTCCTAGTCGTGGCCCTCGTTTTATACGTCGTTCTTTCCTTTTTTGAGAATAAAATTGCTCATTTGCTAGAGAGGAAAAAGAGGCTAGCACCTATTTTCGGCTCTTTAGCTGGAACTATCCCTCAATGCGGAATATCGGTCGTTGGCGCTGATTTATACACTAAAGGTCATCTAACGATCGGAACTTTGATAGCGATTTTCATCGCTTGCTCCGATGAAGCCTTGCCTATATTATTTGGCAATTGGAATAATAAATGGTATATCGGTTTTGTGGTTGTCGGAATAAAGATAGTTTTCGCAATAGTGGTGGGAATGCTTCTAGATTTGCTCTTTATTAGCAAAAACAAAGAAGTAGATGCCCATATGGAACATTGCGAAGGCGAAGAAGAAGTTCATGTTGGTTGTTGCCATCACCATATAGAAGAAGGGGAAAACGAAAATCCTTGGCATGAACATTTATTGCACCCTTTGTTCCATTCCTTAAAGATATTCCTTTATTCCTACGTTATTTCCTTTTTATTTGGTTTGCTTATTTTAGGCGTCGGAGAAGATAATATTTCATCGTTTTTAACGAATAATTACTACCTGTCCCCGCTATTTTCTTCAATTATTGGCTTAATTCCAAATTGTGCGGCATCCGTTTTAATCTCCAATCTTTATTTAAGTGGTTTGATTCCTTTTGGCGCTTTATTATCAGGGCTTAGCGCTTCAGCGGGTTTAGGGTTGCTATATCTTTTCAAAGATAAAAAGCATCTGAAAAGAACGTTCGCTATAATCGGTTTGCAATTTTTATTCGCTCTTATTTTGGGTTATTCATTGATTTGGGCTAATATTTAGATATGCCATATTTCGGAACTAGAAAAAATAAAGGTTTTATACCTTACAAAAGAAAAAGAAAAGGCGATAAAACCGGTGAAGATTATGATATGCTTCACGAAAATGAAATGGATCCTGAAGCAGGTAAAAACGCTTCGGAAAAATACAAAGATCATGAGGATGGTGCATAATTATGGAAGAAAATGAAGCTAGGCTATTTTATAAGAACAAAATAACGAAAACTATTTATCTGATTTCTTATGTTTTCCTTTGCTTATTTGGCGTCATTTTTTCTTTAGTCGCTGGCATAGGACTAATCATTGAAAATGGTAAATCTCCTTCAAGCATTTATTTATATATTTGTTTGGGGTTTGGCATTTTCTCTTTGCTTATGGCGATAATTGCTATATGTCTTGCCTATTTTCATCGTGAAGAGGGATTAAATATTTCTAGATTTAATTTTATTCTGGTTTTAAAAATAATTTTAAGAGGGCTGAATTTAAT
>CAVIJE010000030.1:0-17207 GCA_963643355.1 Sodaliphilus sp.
AAAAACCAAACGTTACAATCGCTTGCCGAAACGGGATTGAAACTATACTTTATCGCTTGTCCGTTTATAGGTTTCAACATCGTTATGGCAACCTATTTCATTTCTACGGAAAAACCTTTATTTGCGCAAATCATATCGCTTTCCCGCGGATTTATCGTGCTAATACCTATGGCTTTTCTATTGTCCGCTCTATTCAAGATGACGGGCGTATGGTGTGCCTATCCCGCGTCTGAATGCATCGTCGCAATAATAGGAATAGTCTTGTATGTAATAAACAAACGTCATAAAACCCTGCAAGATAAGAATAAATCATAATAAAAAAGACCTTGCAAATCAGTAATTTGTAAGGTCATTTCATTATTGTTTGAAAGCGCGATTCTAAAATTTAGTTTTAATAATTTCTTATGAAAGCTGCACTTTCTGCGGTCGATTTAATGATTTTTAATTAGATTACATTGTCTCGTGTGCGTTACGAGCGATGACGTCTAATTGTTGTTCTTTGGTTAAATCGATGAACTTAACAGCATAGCCAGAAACACGGATTGTGAAGTTGGCATATTCTGGTTTCTCAGGATGTTCCATTGCATCTCTTAATTTGTCTAATCCGAAGACGTTGACATTGAGGTGGTGGGCACCTTTTTCGAAATATCCATCAAGGACATTAGCAAGAGTGTTGACTCTTTCTTCTTCTGTATGTCCTAAGGTATTAGGAGAGATGGTGCAGGTGTTGGAAATGCCATCAAGAGCATATTCATATGGTAACTTAGCAACAGAGTTAAGGGAGGCAAGTAAGCCATTCTTTTCTGCTCCATAAGCTGGGTTTGCACCTGGGGAGAGAGGTTCTCCTGCTTTACGTCCATCTGGAAGAGCACCAGTGGCTTTGCCATAAACGACGTTGGAAGTAATTGTGAGAATTGATGTTGTTGGCTCAGAATTACGATAGGTGTGATGTTTCTTGAGTTTCTCCATGAAGATCTTAAGGAGGTTAACGGCAATATCATCAGCACGATCATCATCGTTACCATAACGTGGGAAGTCACCTTCGATTTCGAAGTCAGTGACAATGCCATTTTCACCACGGATTGCTTTGACTTTGGCGTATTTGATAGCGCTAAGGGAATCAACGACGTGGGAGAAGCCAGCAATACCGGTAGCAAATGTTCTTCTGACATCTGTATCGATTAAAGCCATTTCGGCTGCTTCATAGTAATATTTGTCGTGCATATAGTGGATGAGGTTAAGGGCATTGACATAAACTTCAACGAGCCAATCCATCATCTTGTCGTATTTAGCAACGACTTCATCATAATTAAGATATTCGGAAGTGATTGGAGTATAAGCAGGACCAACTTGGGTAAGGGTCTTTTCATCAATACCACCGTTTATCGCGTAAAGTAAGCATTTTGCGAGGTTGCAACGTGCACCGAAGAATTGCATTTCTTTTCCGGTTTGTGTTGCGGAGACGCAGCAGCAAATAGAATAGTCATCACCCCAAACTGGACGCATGACATCATCGTTTTCATATTGGATAGCAGATGTGTCAACAGAGATCTTGGCAGCATATTTCTTGAAGTTTTCTGGAAGTCTCTTTGTGTATAAAACAGTGAGGTTTGGCTCTGGTGCTGGTCCCATGTTTTCTAATGTATGGAGGAAACGATAATCGTTCTTTGTAACCATGCTACGGCCATCTTGTCCCATACCTGCGACTTCAAGGGTTGCCCAGACTGGGTCGCCAGAGAAGAGTTGGTTATAAGATGGGATACGAGCGAACTTGACCATTCTGAGTTTCATAACAAAGTGGTCAACGAGTTCTTGAGCTTCTTCTTCGGTGATTGTACCATTGGCTAAATCACGGGAGATATAGATATCTAAGAAGGTAGAAACTCTGCCAACTGACATAGCAGCGCCATTTTGTGTCTTGATGGCAGCTAAATATCCAAAGTAGAGCCATTGGAATGCTTCATGGGCATTTGTGGCTGGCTTGGAGATATCATAGCCATAGGATTGAGCCATGACCTTCATTGCTTCTAAAGAACGAATTTGTTCAGATAATTCTTCTCTAAGACGGATGACATCATCAGTCATAGAATGTCCGCCACAGTTAGCAAGATCGATCTTCTTTTGTTCGATAAGGAAGTCGATGCCATAAAGGGCAACACGGCGATAATCACCGACGATACGGCCACGTCCATAAGTATCTGGAAGACCAGTTAAGATCTTAGCGTGACGGCATTTCATGATTTCTGGGGTATAAGCATCAAAAACGCCTTGGTTATGGGTTTTGTGATACTTTGTGAAGATTTCATGAAGTTCTTTGCTTGGGGTATAGCCATAAGTTGTGCAAGCTTGTTCGGCCATTTTGATACCACCATAAGGCATGAAAGCTCTCTTTAAAGGTTTGTCTGTTTGTAAACCGACAACTTTTTCTGTATCTTTTAAAGCTTCGTCGATATAGGCCGCGTCATAAGCAGTGATTCCGGAAACGATTTCGGTTTCCATATCGAGAACTCCGCCTTTAGCGCGTTCTTCGTGTTGTAATTCTTGGACTTTGTTCCAAAGATCTGTTGTAGCTTTGGTTGGTCCGACTAAGAATGATGAATCGCCATCATATGGTTGATAGTTTTCTTGGATAAAGTCACGAACGTTGACTTCTTTTGTCCAGTGTCCGCCTTTGAATCCTTTCCATTCATTTTCAAACATTAATTTTTCCTCCGTTTAATGCACATATATTTTATATATAGAGTTGCTTTAAACATTGATTTAAATCAAACTTTTATACTTTTTTATCAGACTTTATTTTTTGAGCATTAATGACTTCTTTTTCAAAAGAATTAGTTTTTGCTAACGCATAAGAAAAAAGATACCGGGGACATGAGAAAGGTTTAAAGAACGAGAACTTAAATTTTTAAAACAAATGAAAAAACGATTTCGTAATCAATGATGTTTTAATCTTTAAAGTTCTAAATCGCCCGATTTCGTAATCAATGATGTTTTAATCTTTAAAGTTCTAAATCGCCAATGAATTTGAAAATTATAGTTAACGTTACATTTTTTGATATTTTTTCATATTTTGTAATGTTAACTATTAAGATTAAAACTTATTTTGTGCAATCATGAATTCCATTATGTTGCGATGAATGATGCCATTTCTTTGTTGAAGAAGGTAATCAGTCGTAAGAATGTATTTTGGATAATTATCCTTGATGCTTTCTAGGGATCTATATTCCCTTTCTTCCGTTTCTTTGCTCGCTAAGATGGTATAGCAAACTTGTACATAGGAATATGACGTTTCTAAATTATGTAAGATGAAATCGCATTCCAATTTGCCGATTTTTCCTACAGAAACATCATAATCAAGGCTCTTGGCATATAAATAAACGATATTTTCTAGGCATTGCCCATAATTGATCGTTTTATTGGTGTTAAGCATGAAATAGAAACTTAAATCCGCTAAATAATATTTCTTTTCGCCCGACATGGCTCTTTTGCTTTTAATATCGAATCTATCGCATGGATAAAGGATTTTTGCATCTACTAAAATCGTTAAATATCGCTTGATTGTTGCTCTAGATACCCTTACTCCATTTTTAAGCAAACTATGTTGAATGCTATTCACATTCATCGTCGAGCCAAAATTGTTAATAACGAAGTTCCTTACGATTTCAAAGCTTTCAACATCTCTTACTTTCGTTCTTTTTTTGATGTCTTTTGAAAATATTTCTTCGATTAAACCTTTTGTGTAAGTTTGTTTTGCTGACAAATTAGTGAACAAAAGGCTTCTTGGAAAGCCGCCGTTTTCGATGTATTCATTAAGCTCAATAAGTAAATTAGAAGAAACGTTTAGCCCATAAAATCTTTTCATTTCAATGTATTCGTCGAAACTTAAAGGATAGATCTCAAATTCTAAATACCTTCCAGTCAGTTTAGTCATCAATTCTCCGCTTAACAGATAAGAATTAGATCCGGTAATAAAAATAGAATAGTTTCCTTCGGTTCTATAAGCATTTATAATCGTTTCAAAATCCTTAACGTTTTGAATTTCATCTATAAACAAGTATTTCAGACCGTCAATCCCGGAGGAAAAACTATCAATGATTGCCTCTAATTTCGAAGATTCTTTGATAGATTTATATTCTTTCTTATCTAAATCTATGTAAATGATATTTGATTCATTAACTCCTTTAGATAAAAGTTCGTCTTTAATCATTTCCAATAAGGAAGATTTACCACATCTTCTAATTCCAGTAATCGCCTTAATGATGTCGTCTGCATCATAGAAAGGCCTGATTTTCTTTAAAAACTTTTCTCTTTTGAATAATTTCATAGTGATGTCTCTTATTACGATAATTATAAGTTTACATCATTAAAATGCAAGTTAACGTTACATTTTTTGATATTTTTTCATATTTTGTAACGTTAACTATATGTTTTATTAAGAAAAACGTCTCACTATAGAGTGAAACGTTTATCGATTATTTTAAGTTTTCGTCTTTTTTGCCAGTAAGAATATCAATCGCGTTTTGGACGCGTTCTTTGCTTGGCGGTTCTATTTCTTTTAGTTTGTATTCATAGCCAAGCTTTTGCCATTTGAATTCACCCATCTTATGGAAAGGCAGAACGTCTATTTTTTGAACGTTGGAAAGAGTTTTGATGAACTCTCTGGTTTTATATAGATATTCATCTTTATCGGTGTAACCTGGCAAAAGAACGTGTCTTATCCAAATTGGTTTATGGATTTCATCAAGATAATGAAATAAGTCGATGATGTTATCGTTAGGAACGGAAGTTAATTCAAGATGAACTTTTGGGTCAATGTGTTTTACGTCAACCAATAAAAGATCAGTATATTTCATGAGTTCTTGGAACTTAGAGAAATACGGCTCTTTTCTTGTGAAAGGTTGGCCAGCCGTATCAATGCAGGTTGAAATTCCTTCTTCTTTTGCTTTTTTGAAAAGTTCGATCATGAAATCGATTTGTAAAAGAGGTTCTCCACCAGATACGGTGATTCCTCCCTTATCTCCCCAGTAAGGACGGTAACGGAGAGCTTGTTTGATAAGATCGTCCGTTTCTCTTAATTCTCCCCCATCTGCTTTCCAAGTGTCAGGGTTATGACAGAAAAGGCATCTCATCGCACAGCCTTTAACGAATATAACGAAACGAATGCCAGGTCCATCAACTGAGCCGAATGTTTCTATTGAGTGAATAATGCCTTTCATCTTCTTTTCCTCCCAGGAAGAAAATTATCAAAATAAAAATATCACATGACATTGATTTAAATCAATTTTATATAATGTTGAAAACACAAGGCTTTTATCATGAAGGCGTAGTGGCAAAAATAGGTTTTCCTTTTGAATGAGAATGTCACCCAATTACAAGACATTCCTTATATGCTCAAGGTCGTTTATCGCAAAATCAACATCGGGTTTTATGCCTTTTTTATGCTTATCAAAGAAGCAGGTCTTAATTCCATAATTTCTCCCGCCTGCCATATCAGAAGTTAATGAATCGCCAACAATAAGAGTTTCGTTAGGTGAAATCTCATTTGCTTTGCCAAGATTTATTTCTTTGAAAGCTTCAATAAAGAATTCCTTTGACGGTTTTGAATAACCGAGCTTTTCCGAAATGAAAAAGAACGTGAAATATTTCTTCATATCAGCAATTTCTAAACGGTGAAGTTGTTGAAAATATGGTCCATTGCTTGCGGTTGCTAGAATATATTTCTTGCTCAAATATTCAAGCATGCCTATTGAGTTTTCAATCGGTATGGCTGATTCATATAGAGCGTCGCTATAGAATTTCTCAAAAGTTTTACCGTCAAAATCGATGCCAAGTTTGTGAAATATGATATCAAAACGCGTCTCTCTTAATTCCTTTAGGGAGATTTCTTTTCTTTCCAATCTTTGCCAAAGAATATCGTTTTCACGATGAAAAGTTTCTAACACATGATCGTTATAATTTGAAATGTTGAATTTCTTGAAACCTTCTTCTAGTGATTTCTTCGTGTATTCATCAAAATCAAGTAAGGTGTTATCAATATCGATAAATATGAGTTTGATTTCATTCATATTTATGAATTGTAGCAAAAATCAAAGAAATAAGGATATTAAATCATATATCGCATTTAGCGAGATTTAACTGATTTTCTACATCACGCCCACCATACATAATTCTAATAATCGTTACAATCATCGTAGCGGCATCCGAAATATAAAATATGACGTAATTATCTATTGGCAATACGCGAAGCCCACGGCTTTTCCACGGTTCTCTTTCGTAAAGCCTATACGCTCTGGCATATTGTCTAAACTTAAGATCATTTCTTCTATGCGAAGGAATTGCCTCTTGGCATTCTCAGGCTCTTGAAGTTGAAAGGCGATGTATTCAAAAATCGACCTCAAATCCGCTTGAGCTTCATTTGTAAATTTCACTTCATAAGTCACAAATTATAATCCTTGCGAATATCGGCAAAGACTTTGTTAGCGTTTGTCATTTGCCCCGATTTCATATCCGCATATCCTTTCTCTAATTCCTCGTCTAACTTTGTTTCCGATAATTTGCTTGCGTCAAGAGGTTTTGAGGAAGGGATTTTCACTTCGAAAGGAAGGCCGTTATTTAGAATAATTTGTTTATAAAACATATTAATCGCATTTGAAGCAGGAATTCCAAGAGTCGATAAAATATTTTCCGCTTGTTCTTTGACTTCCGGCTCAATCCTTACATATAAATTTGCTGATTTAGTTGCCATATGAAATTCCTTTCACGATTTGTTAATCTCTATAAATATGATATGTAGTTGTACGTACATTAGCAATACATTAGACGCTTATAATTATAAAACAACAGCAACTGGCTAATTCAATTAGCTCTGAGAAATTTCTACTAACCTTGGGTAATTGATTATTTTGAATGAGGATTGGCCTACTTTTTCAATCACTCTTTCATTCATTAGTTCTGCTAATTTTCGTGAAACTGTTTCAGGTCTAAGGGATACGTGTGCTGCTATATCTTCTAACTTGAGCTTTACTATATCGCCATTTATATGATTTAAACGATAAAGGAAAAGACGCGCTATTTTCGCTTTAGGATCGGATACGGAAAGGATAAGATTTCTTTCGTTTGCGTCATGAAGTTTCTTTGATAGCAAAGCAATTATCTCTATTGCTGAATGGGTATCCTGAATTAAGGATTCGAAGTCTTCCCTATACATCCTTCCAACTATTACATCATCAAGACAAACGCCTGAATATGGATAGGTGATGGCTTTCTTTCCTTTCAAGAAGACGGAAATCCATAATGTATCACCTGCTGAAAAGATGGAAACTATTTGCTCTCTTCCATCCGGATCATAGGTGGCAAGTTTGATGTTTCCTTTACGAATGATATATAAGGAATTAGCGATTTCTCCTTCTTTGAAAATGATTTCCCCTTTTTCGTAAGAGGTAAAAATCATCTTTGAGAGAATCTCTTTTCTTACATCGTTTCCAAGTTCTTCTAGGAAAGAAGGAAATTGTTTCGAACATTCTTCAAGGGTTTTTTCATCAAACAAAGTCTTCATAAGGATTTGATTTCTTTTTCTGAGGAGAAGAATTCTTTCATTAGAATTGACATGTCTTCCACGTCTTTTATTCCGCAAAGTTCGTTGCAAGAATGCATAGCAAGTTGAGGAATGCCGATATCAAGTGAATTAATGGATATTTGATTATTAGATAGGTTTCCAAGCGTTGATCCTCCTCTAAGATCGGAGCGGTTTGTGTAATCTTGGAATGAAATATTGGCTTTTTGCACGAGATTTTTGAAATTTGCCACACTTAAAGCGTCACTTGTATACGTTTGATTGGCGTTATATTTAATAACAATGCCCTCGTTGAGTAATACCGAAGTCGTTTGATCGGTTAATTCTGGATGATTTGGATGATTTGCGTGAGCGTTATCTACGGAAACTAAGAGGGATCTAGCAATGATTTCGCGATATTCAAGGCCTAAGGATAATGAAATTCTTTCTAAGATATCAGAAAGGAATGTGCCATATGCGCCTTGTTTGGTGAGGGAACCCACTTCTTCATTATCAAACGCGCAATAAACGTTGAAATATTTAGGTGAGGCATCTAAGAATCCTAAAAGAACGCTATAAGTTGAAGATAAATCATCAAGTTTTGGTGAAGAAAGGAACTCTTTATTTAAGCCGATGCGTTTTGCCTTATCGCGGGTATAAAGAAATAAGTCGAAAGAGAGAATCTCTTTGGAGTTTGGGATTTTAGAAAGAAGATAATTGCTGAAATTAAAATCTTTTTCTATTCCAAGCATCGGAATCATGTCTTTTGCCGCGTTAAAGGTATAGCCACTATTTATATTGCGATTAAAATGGATGCAAACGTTAGGTATGCAAAGAAGATCTTCATCAATGTTAAACAATGTATTTTCTAATTCGCCATTTTCGTTTAGATAGAAGACTCTTCCGGCAAAAGAAAGAGGCCTATCAAGCCATGGAGAATCGATCATTCCGCCGTATGGCTCAACGTTAAGAGAGACAATATTCTTATAATTAATAACTGGATTTGGCTTTATTTTGAAAGTTGGGGAATCCGTATGCGAAGCGGATATTCTAAACGCGGATTGCTTAGGATTTGTTGGGACATTAAAAGCAATAATGGCCGTCCCATTACGGATAACATAATAGTTTCCTCCTTCCTTGATGGAAAAAGGCTTATCTTCTTTAAGCTCGGTATATCCTTTACTGTCTAATTCTTCTTTGATGTTATTAACGACATGAAAAGGGCTATAAGATTTATTTAATAATTCGATTGTTTTATCTAAATATTGCATACATGTACCTCTTATTTTTCTTGTTGGAAGATGGAACGAAGGACTTCTTCTCTGAATTCATCGTCCATGCGATGTTTCTCGCTCTTAACGTTATTGGCGATGTCTAATTGCTCTTGGATTACACAAGTAAGAACGTCAATCGCTAAGTTTTTAACTCCGTCATTGTTAATGATAAGGTCGGCATATTCGCTTGATGGCTTGACTATTTCATCATACATTGGCTGAACGGTTGAGAAATACTGGGTGACAATGTTTTCGAATGTTCTTCCTCTTTCGTTAGAGTCACGAATGATACGACGGAGGAATCTTCTTTCAGCACCAGCTTGAATAAAGACACGTAAATCGCCAAGATTTCTTATTTGCTTATCGACTAAAGCCATGATTCCTTCGACGAGCACGACTTTCTTTGGGACGATGATTTCTGTTTTTCCAGATCTAGTGAGAGTCACGAAATCATAAATTGGCTTTTCAATTGGCTGATTATCTTTTAAGGCTCTTATTTGTTTTCTCATCAAAGGCCAATCAAACGCTTTTGGATGGTCATAGTTAACCTTATATCTTTCGGCTAGAGGCATATCAGTTTGATCAAGATAATAATCATCCATCGTCATTCTAGTGATATTTTCTTCGCCGATATTTTTAAGAACCTCTTGCGTGACAAAAGATTTTCCCGATGATGAACCGCCGCCAACTAAGATTATTCGTGCCATATAAATACTTCCTTATTAACGGCTCATATTATACAAAACCTATCGATTCATTACTTCTATATTTTGATTTAAATCAACAAATGTTCGCAAAAATAACTCTTACTTCAGAATTCAAGACCGTTAGGTTTTAGTAAGAAACTGTTGGAGAGGGTTTCCTTATCTTAAAATCGCAATAATTACCTTAATAATCTTTTTTCTCATATATTTAATTTTCTATCTATCACCTTTTTAATTTCAAGAATGTCCGACATTTAATTTTTCTGGTAGGTTTACCATTTTTATTAAATCGGGAAGAACTCGATTGTTCCTAGAAGGCATTATGCAAAAAACACAGCTTTTAATTTTTCCGGTGAGTTTACCGTTTTTATTAAATGCATGTTCGATTAATAAAAATCCCCTAGTTGTTAGCTAAGGGATATTAACTTCTTACATCTTTTCAACTGGGAGAATTTCTTCGTCTATTGCTTCAGCTTTTTCGATGATGACAGGCTTATATGGCTTGTCTGCATGGTTCTTGTCTACGGCAGCAATCTTATCAACGACGTCCATTCCTTCAATTACTTTTCCAAAAGCAGCATATTGTCCGTCGAGGAATTCATCGTTTGCATCGCAAATGAAGAATTGCGATCCTGCGGAATTAAACATTTGAGAACGAGCCATAGAAAGAACTCCTCTTTTGTGTGATAGAGTGTTCTTGACTCCATTTGCTCTAAATTCTCCTTTGATGGAATAACCAGGTCCGCCTGTTCCGTTACCACTTGGGTCTCCTCCTTGAATCATGAAACCTTTGATAACACGGTGGAAAGTAAGCCCATTATAGAATCCGCTTGAGACTAACGAAGCAAAATTATTTGCGGATATTGGAGCATTGTCTCTATCAAGTTCAATCTTGATATCACCGAAATCCTTGATGTGTAAAATAATCATAAAATGTACCTCTTAGGTATATATTGAGCCAAAACAAAAATATTTCAATTGTTTTTGTATTTATTTACGAAAATAATGGCGATTTATGGGGGAAAATTAAAAATTCTGGTCGATTATTGAAATGAAGGTCTTATATAGCTTGTATATATAATATACAGAATTATAGGATTAACATTTTAAAAACTAAGGAAGAATTGCATGATGAAAAGATAATACACATCTTGCTTTTTCTCTATCAGGTAATTAATTTCGTAAAATTTGGAGTTCAACTCCAATTTTTTCTAATTAAACTTAAATTGCCGTTATTGGAAGAGCGTAAACATTCTCATCTAACGGATAAATCGAATGGGTCGTACATATTATTGCACTATTCCCTAATTGATATTTCGTCTTATAAAGCTGCTTGAAACTTGAAACGTCTTTTTGAGAATATTCTTCTCCAGATTTGCATTCAATCAAATTTATTTTTCCATCATTTAAAATTACCAAATCAATTTCTTTTTGATCAAAACTACGGAAATAATAGAAAGAAGCATTAGCATCTTTACGGTTATTTTTATAGCTTTTGATAATCTCGTTAACTATAAACGTTTCAACCATCGATCCCTTTAAATAAGAATGGAGCAAGGTTTCTTTTGAGCCAACTCTAGCAAGATAACAGGCTAGCCCCGTATCAGAGAAATAAATTTTCGATCTTTTTGTAACTCTTTTAGAAACGCTTAATTCGTTATAAGGACGAAGCAAATGAATAATGTTGCCTGCCTCAAGAACGCTTATCCAAGATTGCACTGTTTTTATGTCAACTCCTACTAGTTTTGAAATGTTGTCATAAATCAATTCTTGTCCAGTTAATGAAGCAAGAATCGTCATAAAATCTACAAACTTATGTTTTTCTTTTAGTTCGATAAAATCTGAAACATCTCTTTCTAAATATGTTGCGATGTAATCCTGATAAAAAATACCTGCATCAAGAGAAGGATTATCGTATAGTTCAGGGTAAAAGCCACGAACTATATATTCATACAAATCTAAGGTTGGAATATCGTAGTTAGCGCATCTAGATTTAATAACATCCATATCAACGGTAAAAGGAACTTCTTCTTTTTTGTTTATTTCGCTTAAAGACAAAGGTTCCATGGATATTAAGCCAACTCTACCGGACATCGATTCGCTAATTCCTTTCATCAAATGATAAGACTGCGACCCGGTTAAAACGTATAGACCCCTCTTTTTGTCTTGCCTAATGGAGGAATCTACAACTCCTTCTAAATAATTAAAAAGCTCGGGGGCTTTCTGAATCTCATCGATTATACATGGAGCAGGATGAAGAGAAAGAAACTCCATTGGATCATTAAGCGCGGCCTTGCATTCAATAGGATTCGCTAAGCTAACGTATCCAAATCCTTTTTCTTTTTCCAAAAGAGAACAAAGAGTCGTCTTTCCTACCTGCCTTGCGCCCGTAATAACAGTTACAGGTTTATTCTCAACGGATTTCACTATTTCTTTGTATATAGTTCTTTCAATCATCTTAGATACATTATAATTTCGTAAAATTTGGAGTTCAACTCCAATTTTTTCGGATTTTATAGTCTTGATTAAAAAAAGACTACCGATTTTACTCGATAGCCTTAAATCTAAATGTTAGATTTTATTTTCCAGATGTTTCGCTTTCTTCTTGAGAATCTTTCTCTTTTTTCATCTTGTAGCCACGGATACAAACCCAAGATATTCCAGCAAGGCAAGCGACTCCGACCGCGACATTAAGCGTGATAAGCCATTTTGCCCAGGTTGGTGTGACAGGAACAATCTTCGTATCTTTAGAAAGTCCATTCATTGCGACGGAATTAGCGATTGCGTATAAGACGTGGTGAGATGCTTCACGAAGATATGTCATGATTTGTGGATCATTTTCATATCCATCGATGAGATATCTCGTTTCATTGTTATTCATCCATAAATCAGTTCCGGCTTGTAAGCCTTCTTTGATTCCCATGTAGTTAGGAAGACCGGCGTTATCTGTGATGATGCAGCCTTTGAATCCCCATTCTCCACGTAAGACATTTTGCTGGAGATTGGCATGATGTCCGCACCAAGTTGTTCCGATACGGTTGAAAGCGTTCATGATACCATTTGCTCCGCCCTCTTCAACTGCTTCTTTAAAGGCAGGAAGGTAGATTTCGCGGATTGCTTGTTCGTTAACGAATGTGGAGATGCCATCTTTTGAACCTTTGATGCCATTAGATTCGTCGATGACGCCTTCGCCATCATTTACGGCAAAGTGCTTAACATAGGTGATTAAGCCTTTTGATTGGGCTCCCTTGACGGTTGCTGAACCAATCTTTCCAGAAAGGAAGCTATCTTCGGAATAATATTCGAAGTTACGACCAGCATATGCGGTTCTATGCGTATTCATAGCTGGGGCATACCAAGCTTGAACATTAGCAAACATTGCATCGTTTCCAACTGCAACGCCCATTTCTTCGGCAAGATCAACGTTCCAAGTCGAAGCAATGACGACTTCGGTTGGATAAGCCATTCCTTTAGAACCACCGATTAAGGTTGCAGAAATTCCTGCAGGGCCATCTTTAGCTGTGGTTGCTGGGACATTTAATTCAGGGTTTGCTGGATTTCCGTATCCGCCTAAACGAACGGTCTTAAGCATATTTTCAGCAGTAAGATTGTCTAAGAAATCTTCCCAAGCGGTTGAATCGTAATCTTCGCCTATTAAGGTTGCAAGATTAAGACCAGACTTAGACGATGTTGCAGTCTTAGGCATGGTGTAGCTTGCCTTATCTTCAACATATTGAGGGGCTAAATCAGCGATAAGTTCAGAAGAGAAAGTCTTGTATCTTTCGCCTTTTTCATCAGTGCGATCGGCGAATGCGACAGGATATGTTCCAGTCCAATCATTACGGGAGAGGTAATTGATGTTTGCACCATCCGAATAATGTTTGATATCAGCTTTTTCAAATTGATTTGTAATGCTAACGCCGGTTTTTGCGTCTTTTGAATACGTTTTGGTATCCAAAGAAGAATTTGTCCATTTATAGGTGAAGGACGAATCTCCGTCAGATGTCATTCCATCAGCCTTAAGTTTTCCTTTTGCCGCTAAGATGTTATTTAACGCGTCATGGGAATTTTTGCCTGCCGAAATGTAGTAATCGCCTGCATCAAGGATATAGGTTTTAGCATTCGTGTAATCATAAGAAGCAAAATCTTCTTTCTTGACGTCGATTGTAACGTTAACTTCTTTTCCCGCGTCGATTTTATCGGTTTTGGCAAAACCAACTAATTCAACAGATGATTTTTCAACTTTATTTGTGACGTCGTAGTCTGTATATGGTGATTGGCCATAAATTTGAACTACTTCTTTACCAGCGACGTTACCAGTGTTTTTAACGGTAAGAGTTACTTTGAAATCATCACCGTTCTTTGCAACTTTGAAATTTGAATATTCAAAGCTTGTATAGGAAAGTCCGTAGCCAAATGGATACATTACGCTTGAAGCATAATCATACGTTCCAACGTTGTTGCGGTTGAGAACCTTATCTTCATAACGCGTCTCGTAATAACGGTATCCAACATAGATGCCTTCTTGATAGAGAGCATATTGATCCGCTTCATTGACGTATCCGGCATCAGTCGGTTTATTTTCAATCCAGAAATTCGATCCGGCATTTACGGCAGCTGGGGCAGAATCCGCATCATAGGCATAGGTATCAACTAATCTTCCTGATGGATTTATTTTTCCAGCGAGAGCTTCGCCAATTGCATACATGCCAGTTTGGCCAACTCCACCAACCCAAAGGGCCGCTTTAACGTGGTCGTATTCGTTTAACCAGCCAAGTTCAAGAGTGTTATTCGCATTTATTAAAACGATGACCTTTTCAAATTTGGTGTTAACGGCATCGAGCATATCTTTTTCTTCGGTGCTTAATTCAAGATAAGAACCTTTATTGCCACTAACGCCTTTTGTCTCGCCAAAGTTTTGAGCGGTAAGGTCGCTTCCTTCGCCACCGCTTCTTGAAATAACGACGATAGCTGCGTCATTATAAGAATCAAATGAGGAAGATGCTGCACTTTCTACATCAGCCCATGGCACTTCGTTAATTGAGAATTTGCCACCTCTCCAGTTTGGTGAGGAACGTTTGTACCCAGCTTCATTTTTGCCTTTGTAGAAATTCCATAATGTTTCATTAACGGAGAAACCGGATTCTTCTAAAGCGCTCTTTAAGGTTGGGGCAGTTGAAGTGTCTATTGAGCCAGATCCTGTTCCGCCATAGACCATATCAACGCTAGAAACGGAGAAAAGGCTAACTTTTGCTGCTGAAGCAAGAGGAAGGGCGTTATTTTCGTTTTTAAGAAGAACCATTCCTTCTTCTTCGATACGCTTAGAAACTTCGCTGTTGTGTTTATTAAGTTCCTCTTCTGTTTGGAAATCCTTAGAGAAATATTCCGACGATGTTTCTCCATCTCCGACTTTTTCAATCTTATAAGTGTCTTGATTGAAATAACGTGAGATAATCGTATTCCAAGTGTAGGCTTCATAGTCGCCAAACGCTAAAGCGCCAGCGGCAACGCCCATGATGGGGAATAGGATGAGCATTAGTTTTTTATTGCTCATTTTTTTCTTTTTTGCCATTTAAAATCCTCCTTATGGCTTATGTTGTCCCGAATATTTTTCGGAAGTTGGCTAAATGATATGAATGCGCTTACATTAACGCAATTCAAACAACATAACTGCCAATCTTTGCGACACAAGTGCATTGAAAAATTATTTCTTTAAAGGAATTAGCATATCAAGATTGAAGGTTTCTTTTTCATAACTTGCGCTAAGGCTTCCACCATACTTTTCCACGATTAAACGCATGCTTTTGACCCCATAGCCATGGTCAAGTTTGCGGTTGTCTTTCGTTGTTAGGGGAAGGCCGTCTTTGAATTTCGGTTTCTTTTCGCAATAGTTATATAGGTGGATAGAAACAAATCCTCCAGCGTTTTTAATGATAAGGCCCATTACCTTCTTTTCTTCTTCTTTTACTTTTTCTAGGGATTCGATCGCATTATCTAGAGCGTTCCCTAAAAGAGAATATATTTCCGTTTCTTCCATAAAAGAAATAGCTTTTCCATCAGCCATAGTCGTTAGTTTGATTCCTTTATTTAGGCAAGTCAGGCTTTTTTCCATTAAAAGGATATCAAGCGCTTCGTTGCCAGTTTTAAGCGAAGTGTCATATACGGAAATCTTTTTCATCATCTCGGAAACAGATTCTTCAGGCAAAGAGCATTTGTCTCCGAAATGTCTTATTTGGTGTTTCAAATCATGGCATTTAATGTTGATGTAATCGATATTCTCTTTAAGAATGTTGTATTGTTTTTCTTCTGAGGACCACATCTTTTGGACAACTGATAATTCTTCAATTGCCTTCTTCTTAGCAAGAAGATTGAATTGAGCAGTAAGAACGAAAGCGCAGCAAAAGATAATAAGCAAACAAACAATTGAGGAATAAAACTGATTCGGATGGGAATAAGAATAATAAGTGACAATGGCATTAATAACCACCGATACAAGAATCATTGCAATGGATAGTAAGAGAAGGTGAACGCTAATAAGACGCATATTCTCGCCTTTTCTTATTCTTTGGCCATAAATCAAATAGCAAATCCAATAGACGATCAAATACGATTCATAGTGAATGAAATTAACCAAAGCGTCATATGTCGATTGCATCCTATCCCCATATGCTTCGACTGGCAAACCATTATTTAAGCCTGTGGCAATGATTATGAAATTATATGTTTCAAAGGCAATATGTTGCGTTGCATATGCGGCAATCGTGCAAAAGAAAACGTTAACCCAATTTTCATCGTAGCAAAATAATTTCAAAAGAACGGTTGAAAGGAAATATAAGCCAAAGAAAAGAAGAGATGAATATAACGCGTTATATTGAAGAATTGGAATGGCAAAAGCTACCGCAAAGCAGACTATTCCAACCAAGATCATGCGTAATGGGTAAAGTTTCTTTTTCTTTAGTTTCCAACTAAAAATGAACTCCGACAGAAAAAGTTCAGCCATGAAAACAACCTTATACCAGAAAAGGGCACTCGATGAATCATAATACATAAATCTTTCCTTTTCCTATGTATCTAGTGAGGTCTTCCATGAATGTTTTCTTTTTTGCTAAGGATATCCTAAGAGGAGTCTCTTCTCCTGCTAAATAGAGGTCATAAGAATCAATTTTCTTCACGTAGCGGAGATTAATTAGATAACAATTTGCGCATCTTGAGAAATCGTCGCCTAATTTTTCTTCAATCTGGGAAAGAGAGCCGTAAGCTTGATAATCTCCATCAGTAAGATGATAAATAAGGCGATGCTTAAATACTTCGATATATCTAATTGATGAGGCTTTGACTTTGATTTTGCCGTTTTCCGTTTGAATGAGGATTGAGCCAATTTCGAAATTTTGCCTTACTCTTTCCATTATGCGGTTCATCTTGATTTTGAAAGAAAAATATTCCAAAGGTTTCACGATGAAATCCGAGGCGTCTACTTCATAGCCTTTAACGGCTAAGTTAGCCATATTTGTCACGAAGACGATAATGCTAGTTGAATCAGTCTCACGAATCTTTTTAGCAATATCAATTCCGTTTTCTTTAGCCATTTGAATATCAAGGAAAAGTAAATCAAAACGTGGAGAATATCCATTAATAAAGGCTTTAGCATCCTCAAACTCATTAATGGTTGCATCTTCT
>CAVIJE010000031.1:0-16762 GCA_963643355.1 Sodaliphilus sp.
TGTCGAAGCGAAAACAATACGCAAATTGATTGATACCCTTTCTCATGTTGAAGATATCTTAATAGCCTTGAAAGAATTGCGAAAAGATACGGATGAAGAATGAATGTGGAGGAGAACATAATGGATATTTTAAATATCATTAAAGAAAGGCATTCCGTAAGAAGATATTTAGACAAGAAAATCGAAGGCGAAGTTTTAGAAAAGCTTCAAAACAAAATAGAGGAACTCAATAAAGAAAGCGGCCTTAATATGCAACTTATATTAAATGAACAGAAGGCGTTTGATTCCTTTATGGCGCATTATGGAAAATTTGATGGCGTAAAGAATTATATTGCTATAATAGGCAATAAAGATTCGAATTTAGCAGAAAAATCAGGATATTATGGAGAACAATTGGTTTTGTTCTCTCAATCACTAGGCCTTAATACTTGCTGGGCGGCTTTGACTTTCAAAAAAATAAAAGACGCCTATAAGCTTAATAAAAATGAAAAAATGAAGCTTGTCATCGCTATTGGGTATGGTCAAAATCAAGGCACCACACATAAAATAAAAACATATGAACAGGTTACTAATGTAAAAGGAGAAGCCCCTCAATGGTTTATTGACGGAGTTAATGCTTCTTTACTAGCGCCAACCGCTATGAATCAGCAAAAATTCATGATCTATTATAAAGATGGAACGGTAAAAATCACTGCATCCAAGTGGCCCTATGCAAATATAGATTTAGGAATTGTGAAGTGCCATTTTGAAATGGGCTCTGGTAGAAAATTCAATAAAAACGGAATCATTTATGAATGAGATAAGAATACATATATTTCATACAGGATATGTAAGAGTATCTCCTTATTTGCCATTTGGTGGAGAAGGCTGCAATATTTTAAAGGCGTCAGGAATTTTCATTCCAAAAAGAAAATGGCTTACCCTTCCTGTTTCATGTTATTTGATTGAACATCCAAAAGGACTCATTTTATTCGATACTGGATGGAATCGAAGCATGTCTCCAAACGGAACGTTTGATAAGAAAGCACAGATAAAGTCCTTAGGAAATCGTCTACTATATAAAACAAATCAAGGATGGGTTGAAAAAGGAAAATGCATTGATGAACAATTAGATAAGATAGGGATAAAGCCAAGTGATTTAGATTATGTGATCCTTTCTCATCTTGACTGCGATCATGCAAATGGATTATCCCTTGTCAAAGAGGCGAAACACATTATCGTTTCTAATGATGAATTGAAATTCACGAACAAGAAGAATTTTATAACGAAAATAAGATATCAAAAGAAGTGGTGGAAATGCATCAATCTGATTGGCTTTGACTTTAATGGATCGGAAGGACCGTTCGAAAAAAGCTACGACTTATTTGGCGATGGTAGCATCCTCTTAATCAATATTCAAGGACATAGCAATGGCCTATGCGCGCTTAAAATAACAAACAAAGAAAATGGAAACTATGTATTATTGTATTCTGATGGTGGATATGCGACAAAATCATGGAATGATATGATTTTACCTGGAATCATCGACAATAAGGAAAAAGGCTTGAAATCTTTAGAATGGATAAAAAAACAAAGCTTAAATGCTCATTGCGTTGAATCTGTTGCAAATCATGACGCTGATGTAGTCCCACATATAATTACGATATAGTCTTTATATAAATTGATTGTTATTAAAATCATAGACTTTGATCATTGTTAAAACTTTTGCATAACATTTAAGACATAGAGTTCAAGACGGTTCGTTTTTAAACTAATCCAAATGTTGAATACGAAGAATACAGCCTACCTTAAAGTGCCAAAAAACACATCGCTAAGTTTCACCGCTATCGACAATTATATATCGTCTAAAGACATCCTTCTTCAGGGTGGTACAGGGATTCGCGTGATTGTGAAATTGAAAATTTTTGTTAATAAACTTTTCAAATATTCTGGGGGTATGCAAAACCGAGATGAAATCGTCAAGGGTATGCATTTGTATCAAAATAGGTAGTCATTGCCATTTAATTTTATAGAAGAATAGGTTTGATGCAGTTTGTGTCAGACCTTTTTTCTTGCTTGTTGAAACAAGAAAAATAAACGAATATAACGGGGTTTTCTCCATCAAAGTTATGTGGCGAATGTTAAATTAGACAAATGCAGTCTGACCAATTGAACTGGTCTCATTATTTGTTTGCTTTTCTTTGAACTACATTATATCTTAATTAAAAAACCATAGCCGTCGATAATTCTACGCTGATATAAGAAAGATTTATTTACTTAGTGTGGCGGGGGATTATCTCTAGATTACGAGACAACTATAATCGAACTTTTATTGTGTTTGCTAAGTAATTCTTTTTTTATTAATCGCAGTGAATTTTTCCTGTATTTTCCAAAGTGTTCAGTAGTAATGAACAGTTTTGCTTATTCTTTCAGAAGTGTTCAGTTGCAGTGAACAGTTTTTCTTGCAACCGTCCTATCACTGCAAAATTTTATCTCATATAAAGTTGGAAAAATGCAAATATAGCAGAAATTTAGGGTGGAAAAATGCAAAAAACCGGCTTTATAAAGTTGGAAAAATGCAAAAATGTAGCTTTTTAAAGTTGGAAAAATGCAAATGAGGCATTATCGGATATCGATTCAGGTTACCGAAAAGATATTACAAAATATGATAAAGATGAAAAACTTCAGATTCAGGAAATCTATGATCTGATGCCAAGCGAGTTGAACTCGCAGAATAAAAGGTTCATTCTAAAAAACATGAATGAAAAGGCGAGATTTTACCAATATGAAGAATCGTTCGCGTGGGTCAAAAACAGCGGAATCGGATTGTTTGTTCACAATGTTGATAATCCTGTTTACCCGTTATTAGCAAGTAAGGAGAGAACGTTGTTCAAACTCTTTCTTTGTGATGTCGGTCTATTGACTTATAAGCTTTATAACGGAAATCAAATTTCTATATTGAATGGAAACGGTAGTTTGAATCATGGTGCTATTTATGAGGCCTTTATCGCGGAAGAATTCAATTCCCATGGCTTTTCTCTTTTCTATAACAATGACAAAAAAAGAGGAGAAATTGATTTTTTGATGGAAAAGGATCAGAAAGTTATACCTATTGAAGTAAAAAGTGGAAAAGACTACAAAAGACATTCTGCATTGTCGAATCTTTTATCGAATGATGCCTTTGGCTATGATTTAGGGTATGTATTTTGCAATGAGAATATTGAAAAGAAAGGAAAGGCAATCTATTTGTCTATTTATATGGCAATGTTTTTAACGAATAAAAAGCCTCAAGAGAGTCAGAAGATTCAATTCGATATTTCTAAGCTAATATAAATTGCGAGGAATGCTATATAAAGCAAAGATAAAATGGCTACTGACGTGCATTTGTATCGGAATGGAAAATCATTCTAGCCTTTCTGAAAACATAGGTTTGATATATTGCTATCAAGCCTTTTTTCATTTTCCTATTGATTTATCAAATTTAAAGAACTACTCTTTGTGAGCCTAAAGCAAGGCCATGCTAACTAGTAGACACGGACAATTGCCCTTTTAAGAAGGAGACTTCCTAAAAGCGGTCAACATCTCTTATCGATGCCAAGGTAAAAGATAACATTGTTCAAATACTCTAGAAGTGTAAGCTCAAGCGTCAAAGGTTCCATAGGAAACTTTTCACTTATAGCCTACTCCTGGTTAGCTAACTATAGGAGGTGCGTTATGAAAAAAGCAACAAAAAAGGAAAATTTTGCTTCTTTAAACAAGAGGATTTTTGAATATTCGAGCAAATCCCTTGAGGAAATCAAAAAAGATTTCAACGTCGATTTCCTTAAAGGATTAAACGAAGAAGGAGCAAACTCATCATTACATAGATGGGGTTCAAACAAGCTAAATGAAGCTAAAAAAGATCGAAAAATAGTAAAATTCTTCAAATCTTTCTTAACTTTATTCAATTTGATTCTCTTTGCAATCGCCATACTTAATGGAGTTATATCCTATTTTTTCCCTGAATCAGAAAACGATAAAAACACGTTCTTTGTGACTCCATTAATCCTTTTTGCCGTAATTATCATTTCTTCCCTAATTTCCTTTAGAGAAAATCTCAAATCTGAAAAATCAGCGGTAGTATTAAAAAATCTAACTGCCTCAACCTCAACCGTAATAAGAAACGGCGAGATAAAGGAAATAAACAACGACGACCTTCTTGTCGGCGATATAGTTAAGCTTTCTTCTGGCGATATGGTCGGAGCGGAAATGAGAGTTATTGAAGCAAAAGACCTTTATTTAACCCAATCATCCTTAACTGGTGAAAGTGTGCCTGTCGAAAAGAAAGCCGTCTTTGAACAAAAAGATTCAAACAACATCAACCCTTTTGATTTAGAAAATATCTTGTTCAATGGCTCAAGTGTCGTTTCTGGAAAAGGAACGGCCGTTGTTTTCGCCGTTTCTTCTAAAACGGTCTTAGGCCAATTAAACGATTCAGTTATTCAAAGGAAGGAGAATGCGACATTCAAAAAAGGAATCGACTCAATCACAAAACTCTTGCTAATCCTCATTGCTATCATAGTCCCGCTAATATTCATGCTCGATGGATTGGATATTCATATACAAGCCGGAGGATTTAGCATTGGCGAATATTATTCTCCCTCATCCTGGATTAACGCCTTCGTTTTTTCAATATCAGTTGCAGCTAGTCTTATTCCATCCTTGCTTCCGATGCAAATAGCTTCAAACCTTGCAAAAGGAGCGGTTAAAATGTCAAAAAAGAAAGTCATCGTAAAAGATGTAAACACCATTTTTAATTTCGGCTGCATGGATGTCTTATGTACAGATAAAACAGGAACATTAACTGAAAATTCATCTACTTTGAGCATGTATTTCGATATTGAGATGAATACTTCGATAAAGATTTTAAGATTGGCTTTGTTAAATTCATATTTTCAAAGTGGATTAAAATCAGTCATTGATAATTCAATTGTATCCTATGCTAAAAGCAATAAAGCCATCAATGAAATCCTAGAAGAAGGAATCGTCTCCCTTGATGAAATCCCTTTTGATTTTGAAAGAAAAAGACTTTCCGTCCTTCTCAAAGACAAGGAAGAAAAGAAATTTATGATCACTAAGGGGTCGGTTGAGCAAATGCTTGAAATCATCTCTTACGTGAAAATAAATGGAATAAAAAAGAAAATTGAAGAAGAAGACGTTAAGAAAATAAAAGAGATCGCTTCAAGAGAGGCAAGCAAGGGCAAAAGAACGATCATTCTAGCAACGAAAGATGTTGAATCAAGCCAAATTTCTTTAAAAGATGAATCAGAGATGACCTTTATCGGTTTCCTCTCTTTTGAAGATACGCCAAAGAAATCGGCAAAAATCGCCATTGAAGATTTAAAGAGATATGGCGTTTCGACAAAGATATTAACCGGAGACTCACTTGCTTCCTCTTTGGCGACTTGCAAAGCTTTAAAACTTGAAAACATCAAATGCATTAGTGGAAATGAGATATCTTTAATGGATGATAAGACTCTTCAAGAAACGGTTGAAAGTCATAATTTATTTGTAAAACTGACGCCGAATGACAAGCAAAGGATTGTCAAAGCCTTAAAAGATAACAAACACGTGGTTGGTTTTATGGGGGATGGAATTAACGATGCCGGCGCCTTAAAGGAAGCGGATATTGGCATTTCTTTTAAAGATGCAACAGATATCGCTAAGAATGCCGCGGATATCATCATGCTCGAAAACGATCTTTCGGTTTTAAAAGACGGAATCAAGGAAGGAAGAAAATCCTATATAAACATGATGAAATACGTTAAATGCCAGACTTCATCGAATTTTGGTAATATGATTTCGCAATCTATCGGCGCAATATGGCTGCCATTTTCTCCGTTAAAATCCATCCATATCATTTTGCTAGATATAATCTCTGATATTTCTTGCTCTTTAATCCCTTTTGATACGGTTGAAGAAAAAGATATCGAAAAACCTCTAAATTTTTCTTTGCCGCAAATAAGGAATTTCATGTTTGTATTTGGTCCTCTTTCTTCCTTGCTTGATATGGCAACATTCGCCATAATGTTCTACTTCATCGCTCCGATGATGATAAGAGACAACGGAATTTCCTATACGAATTTCTCTTTGCTAGATACAGAAAACAAGCTGTTCTTTGTTAGCGTCTTCCAAACCGGTTTCTTTATTGAATCATTGATAACGCAAAATGTCGTATTCTCCTTCCTTAGAACAGATAAAATACCATTTATCCAATCAAGGCCATCGCTCACCTTAAGCCTAGGAATAATCGTCTCTTGCCTAGTTGGATTTTTCCTTGTGTACGTCCCAAATTTGAATTCAACATTCGAATTAGTTTCCATCACCCCAATCTTCATTTTGCTTTTGATAGGCTTAGTGCTTATATATGGTCTTCTCACTCACCTAGCAAAGAAACTATACATAATGAAATACAAGCGGCTTTTGTAATTTGAATTGGCGTTTTAGGAAAAAACGCTAAAACTTTAGACATCTTGACTAGATGAATTAAGTAATATATTAAGCAAGATTTAAGCAAGATAATCATTTTTAGTTATAGAAAATATCTAATTTTAATAGTAACTATTAACGCTACATTTCTTCATTTTCCCTATTGAAACCCCCTTATTTTTGGTTTAGCATTATTTCATCCATAAAGAGAGTGGCGAGGGACAAGCCCTACGACCCACCGACAACCTGCTCTAGATATAGTGCAAGGTGTCAAAGCTTGTTTGATGGGACAATAATTCTAGATATATCTCCCATCAATTCGATGGGAATTTTTATTTCTCTTTATGGACGCAATAAGGAGAAAATAAAGATGCAAATCATAGTCGATTTCTATCAAGGAAACAAAGAACGAACCTTTGATAGCAAAGAAAAAGAAGAATTACAGAGGGCAAACGAACTTAATAACCTCTTGATTCGTCTAGAAAAGAATAATTACAAGATCCATTCATATTTCGGGATATTTGTTTTTGCCGCGAAGGAACAAAAAATAATTGATGTCGGAAAGCCAGGGATCAACGTCAAAGCAAATTTTGCTGCCTCAAAATGCATTTTAATCAAGGGAAAATTAGCCCTCATAGACACTAAGAAAAAATACGTTGTTTTTGCCAATACTTATTTTTTAGCCACCCATTTTTGCCATATGAAGAGAATAAGGCCTCTTTCTTTGCATGATGTTAATAGCAATTTCAAAAAACTGATTTTAGAAGAAGATGAAGAGAAGTTATCAGAGTTATATCTAAAGAATTTTGAAGATCTTTATGGCAAAGAAGGAGAGGCAATCCCTTTAATCTTAGGAATCAATGAACCTTTAACAGATGGTTATTGGGTTTCCTCTAAAAGAAGTGAAATAAGAGGGGAAAACGATGCATAAGTTAACTTCATTAAGAAAGATAATAGACTCTTTTGCTAAAGAGAACGATTTAGAAATAATCATGCATTTCCCTCATTCTTCCTTAGATGTCCCACCTTCTTTTTGGAAAGACGTTTCAATAAACAAAGAATATTTTAGGGAAATAAATTTGAAAGTGAGCGATCTTCTTTTGCTAGAACTATTCAAAGAATGGCCGTATAAAAAAGTAATTGCCCCATATTCAAGAGTATATGTTGATGTAGAAAAATATTGGGATGAAAGCAAAGAAGGAATGGCTAAATATGGGATGGGTGCTATATATAAAAAGGATATATATGGGAACCCTTTACATAAATGCAATCAAGAATTCATCAAAGAAGCCAAGGAATATTACGATACCCACCATAATAATCTAATAAAAGCATGTGCTGAATCGAACAAAGACGTCCTATTGCTAGATGTTCATTCTTTCAACAAAGAGATGGCCTCGATTGCTTCAAAAGAAAAAGAATTTCCTGATATTTGCTTAGGCGTAAATGATGATTCATCAAGAAATGACGATTTGTTAAATACGGTAATTTCTTGGATTGAGACGAATAAAATCGGAACTTATAAAATCAACAATCCATATTCTGGGAGCATTTTGCCTAATTTCATTAAGGAAGGTCAAAAAATATATTCCCTGATGTTTGAATTTAACAAAACTTTGTATTTATAAAGAGAATTTCAAACCCCTATCTTTTATGGTCAATCACGCATGGTTGATAAAGAAATATAGGGGTTTTGAACAACTATATGAATATTCTTGAATTTTCTTGAATTATTTTGATTATATTTGTATCATCATGTTATGAAGGTAAAAGAAAATGATTGAATGGTTCTCAAAAAACGAAAGGAAAGCCGTGGCAACAATCTATCCGACAAACATCACGATAAATAAGGTTGGTGTTACTATGTTAGATGACGCCTATGCGGCAATGCTTGGGCTAGATTCCGATGAAGCGAAAATCGCTATTCAGCCAATAAGCAAAGATCAATACGATGAAAAGAGTTTCCCAGAGGAAAATATGTTCACTCTTTCAGGAGGCAAAACATATTCAAGAATTTCTTCAACGGAATTCGTAAATAGAATAGGCGACTTTCTTAACTACAATTTCAAGCAAGCGCCTAAAAAATACATTTGCCATTTCGATAAGCAAACAGGCCTACTTATAATAGATTTAAAGAAGGAGGTGCTCTAAATGGATGAGAATTTAATAATGATAATCGTTTGGGCAGCGATTTTCTTAATCACCTTGATCGCGGAAATATCTACCGAAGCACTCGTTTCAATATGGTTTATGATTGGCGCGATAGTTGCTGGAGCCTTAACCTATGTGCCAGGCATGCCATGGTGGGGAGAAGTAATAGTCTTTATTGGCGTTTCACTTATCTCTTTCTTGCTAATAAGACCACATGTCACAGATAAGCTAAAGAAAATTAAATCAAGAACCAATGTCGACTCCTTAATTGGCAAAAAAGGCGTTGTAATCAAAAAAATCGGCAATCTTGAAAAAGGGGAAGTAAAAATAAACAACACCATTTGGAATGCAATTAAGCGAGAGGGCGAGAAAGAAATCGAAGAAGGGGCTATAATTGAGGTAATCTCAATTCAAGGGAATAAACTATTGGTCAAAATGACTCAAAAGGAGGAAAACTAAAATGAGCGCAGGAGCAATTGTCGGAATAGTATTTGCGGTGGTAATTGTATTTTTAGCATTTATCATCCTTGTAACAAGAATCAAAATCGTCAAACAAACGGACAAATACGTCGTTGAACGTCTAGGAAGATACCTAGCAACATGGGATACAGGAATCCATTTCCTTGTTCCATTTGTCGACCGCATCCAAAAGAAAGTCTCAATGAAGGAACAAATCTATGATTTCCCTCCTCAACCAGTTATCACCAAAGATAACGTCACAATGCAAATTGACACGGTCGTTTTCTTCAATGTCACCGACCCAAAACTCTATACCTATGGCGTTGAAAACCCAATTGGCGGCATTGAGGCGCTTACTTCAACAACCCTAAGAAACATCATTGGCGATCTTGATCTTGATGAAACATTAACAAGTCGCGACATCATCAATGCCCGTATGCGTGAAATCCTTGATGATGCGACTGATCCTTGGGGAATCAAAGTCACAAGAGTCGAAGTCAAAAACATTCTCCCTCCAAGAGACATCCAAGCAGCCATGGAAAAACAAATGAGGGCCGAACGTGAAAAAAGAGAAAAAATCCTTATCGCAGAAGGTGAAAAAACATCTGCTATAACCATTGCTGAAGGTAATAAAGAAGCGGCAATTCTTAATGCTGAAGCAGAAAAACAAGCTGCCATCAAGAAAGCCGAAGCCCAAGCTGAAGCAATCCTCAAAGTCAAAAAAGCCGAAGCGGATGGCGAACTTCTTGTTAGAAAAGCCGAAGCGGAATCCATCAAAATGATCAATGAAGCAAATCCATCTAATGCTGTTCTTACTATTCGTTCCTATGAAACCTTAGCAAAGGTAGCAAATGGCAAAGCAACAAAACTCATCATTCCTTCCGATATTTCTAAAGTCACATCCTTAGCATCAGTTTTAACTGAGACCGTTCAAGAGATGAAAAAAGACGCGGATTCATCCGAAGAAGTAGTCGAAGAAAAGAAAATAAAACCAGCTATCTCCAAAGAAAAAATCTCTTCAAGTGAGAACAAACTCCATGAAGAACTCCATAACGACCATAATGGCAAGAAAGCTCATCTTTAGTTAATTCACATAATTTCAAAGCAACGTTAAAGGCTCTTACTAGCCTTTAACGTTTTTAATAAATAGAATAAAAAAAGGAGGAATGGCATGTTGTTTGTCTCGTTATTACTTACTGTTTCAGCATCAATAAATGGATGTGTAACAATAAAAACGCCAAAGATTCGGAATCGCTTTTGAATATTTCTAACGCTTTACTAGCTGAATTCTCTGCTTTATTTGATACTTTAGGTCCTATAGCCATAATTATTAGCACGGTTATTGCCATTTTTCTTGCCTCGGCAGCCGTTATTTTTCTTTCGTGATCATTTATGGATCAAAAGGCAACGGCTTTGCTTTCGGCTGGAAAGTCCATTCCTTGTTCAATCGGGAATTTTATTGCGGGGTTGTTTCATGATGAGAAAATCTAAGCCTCAAAAATAATGTATTTTGCAAAAGGTGGATGCCATTCCTTTTTATGGGTCTTATCGCTTTGATTGGCATTTCTTTTTCACTTATCGGTATTTTTAATGTCGGAATAACAACAAAAGAGGAAGACGGAATAACGTATATCAGTAGGAATGTGAATACGTTTCCTCTTTTGATATTTTTTCCCTATCGTTATGATTTCATATGGATTTTTTAGCTATTACGCTTTCTTAGGTAGGCTTTTAAAAAAGAAAGATACAAGCGTTGATTTTATTTAGAAAATCATATCATCAAAACGATAAGTTACTAGTATTTTGAAAGATAATTTCCGATATAATTTTAACTTTTAAAAAGTTGTTCAACAAAGAGACAATCTTTTTCTCTTCTTTTGATTACATTAAAGAAAAATCGCGTTAAAATTTTAAAAAAGAGGAACATAAAATGAAAGAAATCAAATGCCCACATTGTAATAAAGTATTCTCGATTGACGATAGTGCTTATGAATCGATCTTAACTCAAGTAAAAAATGAAGAATACCATAAAGAACTTGAAGAAGCGGAGACTCGCGCCCTAAACCAATATAACGACAAGATCAAGCTCGCGGAAACCGAAGCAAAAAACAAATACGAGAATCAAGTAAAAGACCTTAAAAATCAATTAAGCGGAGTCCAAATAAACAAAGACGCGGAAATTGCTAAACTTAACGCCCAAATAAAAAACTTCAATACCGAAAAAGAATTAGCACTTGAAAAAGCAATTGCCCAAAACAAGGATGAATACGATAAGAAACTTAAAGAATTAGAAGACAAACTCAATAAAAAAGACATCTCTTCAAAAGAAGAAATATCTAAGCTAAGCAACGCTAAAGATGTGGAGATTTCTTCCTTAAAAGAAAAGATCAATTCCTTAAGCAATAACAACGATATGGCGATAAAGGCCAAAGAAACGGAAACAAAAGCCAAATACGTTGAAGAAATAAATAAGCTTAAGGCAGAAATCGATTCTGCATCAAAGGATAAAGAACTAGCTTTGATGAAAGCGAATAATGACGCCAAAGAAGAGCTTAACAAAAAAGAAAACGAAATATTGTCTTTGAAAAACGACGTTAAGAACAAAGACGTTGAGGCAAGCCTTAAAGCCGAAGCCCTTAAGAACGAATACGAAAACAAACTTAAAGGCATGGAAGCAGAAGTGGCCTTCTATAAAGACCTCAAAACGAAGATGTCAACGAAGATGATTGGCGAAACCCTTGAGCAACATTGTCTCAATTCCTTTAACCAAGTAAGAATGGGCGCTTTCCCTAATGCCTATTTTGAAAAAGACAATGCCGTTTCCCAATCTGGCTCAAAAGGAGATTTCATCTTTAGAGATTTTGCCGATAATATCGAATATATCTCCATCATGTTTGAGATGAAAAATGAAGCGGATACGACATCAACTAAGCACAAAAACGAAGATTTCTTCAAAGAACTCGACAAAGACAGAAACGAAAAAGGCTGCGAATATGCCGTTCTTGTCTCTCTTCTTGAACCAGACTCCGAACTATACAATGGGGGAATCGTTGATGTTTCATACAAATATCCAAAGATGTATGTCATTAGACCTCAAATGTTCATTCCATTAATAACATTATTGAGAAATGCCGCGTTAAGAACGGTTGAAGATCGTAAAGAGCTATTGATGTATAAACAACAAAACATCGATATCACCCACTTTGAAGAAAACATGGAAGCGTTCAAAGACAAATTCGCCTATAACTACAATCTTGCTTCCAAGAAATTTGATACGGCAATTGCTGATTTAGATAAAGCCATATCAAACCTTCAAAAGATGAGAGATGAACTAACAGGCGTTCAAAACAATCTCCGCCTTGCTAATGAGAAAGCACAAGATCTCACCATCAAAAAACTAACGAAAAACTCTCCAACAATGAAAGCTAAATTCAATGAGCTTCAAAATAAAGACATCATTGAACATAAGGAAGATAACGAATAATTTAACAGGCTATTAAATCGTTTTTTAGCGAATGCACTTGGCTCTTTAAATGTAGAAGTTATCTTAAGTAAATGCTATATTATTTACTAATGAAGGGAAGATAGACCATGGCGCTTTATTTCAATAAAAATAGTGACAAGTTCATTGAGTGCAGAAATTCTGAAATCTATGTCGATAAGTCAGAGTTAATCAAAAAATGCAATCAAAGAATTAAAACCCTTGATAAATTCATGGCTGTCACCCGTCCTCGTCGTTTTGGCAAAACGATGGCTTTATCGATGCTTAACGCTTATTATTCGAAAGGCTGTGACTCAAGAGAACTTTTCAGCGATTTGGCAATATCAAAGGATCCATCATTTGAAAAACATCTTAATAAGCATAATGTCATCTGGGTTGATATGGCCGACCTCTATACCGGCTTAACAAACAAGGAAATATTCATAAATAAGCTTAAGGAGCTGATTTATAACGATCTCAAAGAAGCCTTCCCAATGCTTGAATTGTCCTATGACATAGCCGATGGCACTTTCCTTTCGCGCGCCATTGTTGAGATAAATTCCAAACTTGACGAGAGGTTTATCTTTTTAATCGATGAATGGGATGTTATCTACCGTGAGCAAGAGAAAAATAAGAGACTTTGTGATGAGTACACAGAATTTTTGAGAAACATGTTTAAATCCACGAGCGTTTCCTCTTGCATAGATCTTGTCTATATGACTGGCATTCTTCCAATAAGGAGATATTCAACCCAATCAACCCTTAATATGTTCACGGAATACAACATGGTTTCGCCTAAAGGCCTTGAATCGTATATAGGGTTTACTGAAAATGAGGTAAAAGCCCTTTGCGAGAAATATAATAAGAACTTTTCAGAGATGAAAGCCTGGTATGATGGATACAAACTCAAAGGCACAGAATTGTATAACCCAAAATCAGTTGTTGAATCTATATTATACGATGAATATGGAGGTTACTGGGTTCAAACTTCCTCAATTGAAGCGGTCACTGATTATATGAACTATGACCATGGCCAACTAAAAGGCGCGATAGCAAGAATGCTTTCTGGTGGCAAGGAGAAGGTTGACCCACAGAGGTTTGATAACGATCTTACGAATATCGATTCAAAAGATGCCGCACTTACCGTTCTCATCCATCTAGGCTATCTTGCCTACGACGAAGAGACTTGTTCTTGCTACATACCAAACCACGAGATAAAAACCGAGTTCGAGAGGGCTCTTAAGAAACTTGATTGGTCGGAGATATATGATCCTATCTCTAATTCCGAGAAACTTTATGAAGAGACAATGAAAGGGAATGTCGTCTTCATTGATGAAACGCTTGATAGAAATCATAGGGAAATGGCATCCGTTTTCAACAAGAATAAGGAAGATGTCCTAGGAATAATAGTCTTGATGTCTTACTATAGAGCGAAGAAATTCTATCTCATTAAGAAAGAGGACAATTCCACTTTAGGAAGAGCCGATCTGACATTCATCCCCCGCGATGGGCAACATATGCCTTTAATAATCGAACTTAAAGCGGATTCTTCACCAGAAGAGGCAATCTCCCAAATAAAAGAGAAGGAGTATTCCTCATCTTTTGAAGACTACAAAGGCAAAATCATGCTCCTTGGAATCTCCTATGATTCAAAAACGCTCAAACATCATTCTAAGATTGAAATAATCGAAAGATAAAAACATGCACCCTGGTTAATTCTAGGGTGTTTTTTTAATTGGTCTACTTATAATGGACTAGTTTCCCCTTTCTTATTCCCTTTGCATCTAACATATAAGAGCAAAAAGGAGAAAAGAAAATGAAAAAGAATAATGAAACATTAATAAAAGACGCGATAGAATTTGCTAAATCCTATCATAAAGATCAAGTAGATAAGGGTGGTAAACCTTATTGCAACCACTTACTTAGTGTGGCAAATAACGCCAAAGAGATTGCAAAGAATAACGGAAAAGACAATGAATTCATCCTTGAGGTAATCTTGCTTAGTTATTTCCATGACTTGCTAGAAGATACCACATGCAAAATAGAAGATATTTCTTCTTTCATATCTTCATATCGAATTAGTGATGAAAAATATTTTAAGGACGGACGTTTCCGAAAAGATCTTCTTTTATTAACGCATAATAAAAGCGAGGAATACCAATCATACGTAGGTAACCTTTTATCTAGCGAACATTCTTCAATGGTTAAATTAGCGGATATGCTAAATAATTCCGATATCTCAAGACTAAATAGAATACCAACGCTAGAAGATATCGAAAGGCTAGAGAAATATCTTTGCTGCATCGAAATGATTCAAGAAACGTGGAATTTCTTGAAAGAGAATTAAACAAAATGCGCATGAAGAGGAATGGTATTTTTCTGTAGTAGACATCGTGAGCATTTTAACAGATAACGATTATCAAACGGCTAGAAACTATTGGAAGGTCCTTCGCAAAAGGCTTTCGAGCAAAGGAAGCGAACTGGCTACAAATTGTAACCGGTTGAAAATGGAGGTGTTTGACGGAAAAATGCGTGAAACAGAAAACTTTCGCCGAAAACGAAGCTGTCGCTAAATGCGGAGGTAAGGTTCCAATAACGCAAGGAAAGATACTGGCAAGAAAGTTATTTCTTTGTTGAACGCTTCTGATAAAACCGCACTCCAAACGAAGAGAAAAATAAACTAATTAATGTTTGGATAGAGAAAAACGCAATCTAAGTCCATGGATTGCGTTTTTTTGAATATGTTCCAAATTCAAATAGATTAATGATTATTTTGCAATCAAGTTTTTTAGGAAAGAAGAAAATCATGCAATTTAACGACACGAATTTCATTATGTTCCAATGGTATTATTTTAGATTCATTCATTGTTACGACGATTAACTTATATTTTCCTGGATTTGTTTCATCAAGTTTTTTTAATTGTCCAACTCCCCTTTCGAAAGTTAATGGATTTTCCATTGAATAAGTGGCCTGAATAGCAATGTTTTCCTCATCGATGAAAAAATCTATGTCAATTTTGGTTTTGCTGCTTTTTAAATAATAAAGTTTTTCGTTATATCTTTGCTTTAAGGCTATTGCGACCAAATTTTCAAAAAGAGCCGTGTCATCTTTGCTTAGAAATAGATTCAATATTCCATTGTCCGAAAAATAAAATTTCGAATTGCTTTCCTTATCAACAAAAGAAGCGTAATAGTTTTTTAGGGCAAACAAAAGAAAGCTTTGAGTGGCGTAGGAACAGTAATCGATTATTGTGTCCTTAGAAAGCGAGAAACCAATGGTTTTCAAGGAATTATAAAGATTTGTATAGGAGACATCTTGCGATACAGTGCTAGCTATTTTCTTCATTAAGATTCTCATGCCGTTTTCTCCACGGATAGAGTTACGCGTGATAATGTCTCCAAGAAGGATTTTTTCATAGATATTTGATACATATTCACGTTTATCGATAGAAGAAAGCGATTCAGGAAATCCCCCGTATTTATAGAATTCTTGAAGGGAATTTGCAATGTTTGCACGATCTGAAACCGAATAAGAGAAACTCTCATCAATTGATTTTGCGCGAAGGAATTCCTTAAAGGAGTAGGGGTGAATTATTTTTGTTAGGTAACGTCCGCCTAATTTTGCGGATACCTCCCTTGAAAGCATTTTTGCATTACTTCCTGTTATATCTACTTTTTCCTTAGCGTTAGCCATTCTGATAGCAAAGCTTTCCCAACCATCGATATTTTGAATTTCGTCAAAATAGAAATAATGCTTTTCGTTAGTTATTTCCTCGGCCGTCAATAAGATGTCCTCAAAATCACTTGCCTTAAAACCAAGCAAGCGTTCATCGTCAAAATTGATATAGATAATTTGTTTCCAATCAACACCTTCTAAAATAAGATCTTTGACGCGTTTATATAAAAGAGTTGATTTCCCTGCTCTCCTAAGGCCTATCAAAACGTAATTTGCATTCCTATCAAAACTATAATCTCGTTCGACTATTTTAGTTTTCTTGATAACGTCATGTTGTTCAAAAATGATTTGCTTAAGAGTTTCGTGATCCATAGATTTACTCCTTTGTCGACTATATTCTACAAAAACAATAGTTATGTGTCGACTATAATCGACAAAAAGTATGTAAATCTGTCGACTATAATCGACAAGAAGATTCTAGTATGGTCTTAATTGAAACATTAAATGAATACTAAATCGTTAAAATGCAGAAGGGAAAGGATGAAAGA
>CAVIJE010000032.1:0-16136 GCA_963643355.1 Sodaliphilus sp.
TTTGGCGAAACATCCAATAAGCCTATTATGTCTTTTGGGCTAAAGATCGTTTGTCAGCAAGCGATATATATTTTTTCTAGATTGTTCTTTATTTTTTGCTGTATTCACTATCAACTATCGAAGATTCTGCTTGTATTTTTTTGTTTTCAGTTCGCAATTTCTTGCTCTCGGTTCGCAATTTTTGGCCAGTTAGTTCGCAATATTTTGCAACAGTTCGCAATTTTATTGCTTAGAGTCAATTTCGGGATGGTGAAGAATATGCACGTCAAGGAAGATAGAAAGAAGGAACCCAGTAAAAGTCAAAACGGACATAACAAAAAATGGGATAAAGAAATTGCTATCGAAATATGGGTAGATCAATTGTAAAACGGAGTTAACCAATTGGAAGATGAGCGGAGCGATAAAAACGGCCTTTCTTCTTAATTTTGGTCCTAAAATATGATTCAGCATCGAAAGATTGCTTGTCACATATAAGCCACTTGCAACGCCTTTCAAAGAATGAATGAATATAAAAGATGTCGTTAATCCCAACGAAGCGTTTTCTTCTCCCCTAAAATAATAAGAAAGCAAACCCAAGAGAAGAGTTTCTATAGATATGAGAATAAGAGCTAAGCTTAAGGAGAAACGTACCTTTTTTCCTATTCCAAAATGAGTGTTAATTAAAATCGTTATGAATTCGAAAAGGTAAGAAATAGAGACGTATAAACCCCACGAAAGAGGATTAAATGTATTTAAGGTTGAGGTAGAACTTTCATAATTCGACCACAAAGAAGAGGAAAGGGAATCGCTAGCCCAAATCAATGGAATCCATAACGAAGCTAAGAATAAATAGAAAAGATATGTTTTGTTTTTTAGAAGGACTTTTGTATGGACTCTTTCATCTGAATCTGAATGAAACATGCTTGATGGGAAAGGCTTAAAAATATAGGTTAAGCCAAAAACGATCAAAGCTAGTGGAGAAGAAAGGAGGAAAAGAAATAGATATCCTTTATATCCCGTTAAATAACATTCGGCCAAATAACCTGCTAGAGGGGAGGCAAGCATTGCCACTAACGGACCATAAAGGCAAATGTGTCCGTATTTGCTTTTCTCGGCAATATTGATATCGGAAGAGCAAGAAATATTAAAAGAAAGAAAAGCCCAATGTAACCCCATCAAAATCGATGGAAAAATCAAAAAAACCGAAAATAGCCCGTAAAACTGGCCTGGATTTATAACGTTGCCATTGCTATCAAGGCCGTTTGGAAGAAATAAGCCAAGTAAAGAAAGAGCGAGAATGCAAATAAAAGAAAGAAGAGTGATCCATCGCATTATCTTTAAATTCTTCTCTTGATGAGAGACAAGGAAAGAGCAAATAAATATGCCAATAGCGGCCCCAAAAGGAGGAAGAAACAAAGAAAAGGAAGACATCAAATCATTCCAAGCTAAATTATTCCGACACTCATTAAGGAAAATGGTCAAAAAGGAAATGATCATACCTTCAAAAAGACAAACAAAGACATAGAAGAGTTGGGCTTTGGCCGTCTCTTTTTTATTTATCCTATCGAGAAAAAAGGTCGCACGCATATTTATTACCGTAATAAATATAATAAAAATAGTTACATTTGCTAACACAAAATGAATATTTTTATAAATAAATGGTAGAATCTTCTCTATGGTTGAAAGAAGAATGAAATTAGGCTCGAAATCAACAATGAACGCCTGCTTTATTGGCTATATAGTTCAAGCAATCGTCAATAATTTCCTTCCTTTATTATTCGTCACCTTTCAAAAAACATATGATATTCCATTAAGCAATATCACTTTGCTTATTACTTTGAATTTTGCCATTCAGCTATTCGTTGATTTAGTGTCAGCTTTTTTCATCGATAAAATAGGTTACAGAGCTTCAATAATCATTGCTCATATTTGCTCAGCGCTAGGCTTGGCAATGCTAACCTTTTTGCCCGATTTATTGTCAAATCATTTCCTTGGAATTCTTCTTTCTGTCATCGTTTATGCGGTAGGCGGTGGCTTAATCGAGGTTTTAATTTCCCCGATTATGGAAGCGTGTCCATCCGAAAACAAAGAAAAAGCAATGAGTCTTCTCCATTCTTTTTATTGCTGGGGACATATGGGAGTTGTTCTCCTTTCCACGACCTTTTTTGCTCTTTTTGGGACAGATTCTTGGAGGATTCTTGCCCTTATTTGGGCTTTAATACCTCTTCTAAATTTAATTCTTTTTATATTTGTCCCTATCTTCCCTCTTACCGAAGAAGGTGAAAAAGGTGCAAGCATAATCGAATTGATCAAAATGCCTTTCTTTTGGATTTTGATGCTGATGATGCTTTGTGCTGGAGCATCTGAGCAAGCCGTTTCCCAATGGGCTTCGACATTTGCTGAACAAGGCTTAGGCGTTTCAAAAACGATCGGCGACCTTGCTGGACCTACATGTTTTGCCTTCCTTATGGGAACTTCCCGCTTAATATATGGCAAATTCGGCCATAAGATGAATCTTGATCGGTTTATGCTTGGAAGTACGATTCTTTGCATTATCGCCTATTTGGTTATTTCTTTTGTTGATATTCCTGCTATCGGGCTTGTCGCTTGCGCAACGGTTGGATTTTCAGTTGGAATTCTTTGGCCTGGAACTTTTTCGAAGGCCTCAAGCACGATAAAAAATGGCGGAACTCTTCTTTTTGCGATGCTTGCTTTAGCGGGCGATGTTGGCGGTTCAACGGGTCCTAGCGTTGTTGGCTTCTTCTCTTCTTTATTCGATAACAACTTGCATATTGGAATCCTTATTGCCATTATATTCCCATCATTGATGTTAATAAGTCTTGTTTTTTGTCTCTTTGGAAAGAAAAAGAGTGACCCCATTTCTCGATAAAGGGTCACTATCTAAGGATTTCTTTTCTTATTTGCATGCAAGCGCTTTTTACTTCTTTTATTCCTTTGACTTTTATCTTTCTTCCATTATTAAGATAGAAAATAATCGTTCCTGATTTATATAAAACCCCTCCCTTTAGGCCTGAGCTATTACTATCAGAGATATAACGGATATCTTTTATATCCTTATAAGCGATTCTTCTTTCGTTGAACGTCTTAATGATTACAAAAGGGTATTCAAGCGTTATCGCATCATTTTTCATAATTAATAAAATGACATTGATAACGAGTAGAAAAACTACTATTGCACCAACAATAATTGTCATTGAAAGAAGCAAGGAATCAGCTTCCCTTGCGTGAGTTAGGCTAAAGATTAGCCATCCTTCAACTCCTACAAACATTAACAAGATAGATAGAAGCAATATTTTGTCCCAAACAATTCTTTTGAAGGTCACATTTTTTCTCCTTTTTATAATTCATAGGGGTTTTAGCGATGATTTTTCGTTTTTTAAGGATCATTCATCGTAAATTGTGAAAGTGTAATTTTGTTTACTATAAGTGCTTGAAGATGTTTGCATTTTGCCCGTTAAAGTTAAGCCGTTATTAGATAAGGTGAGATTTTCTAGGGCATATAAATAAGATGTATTTGTTGATTTAACGTTAGTAACTGTAACGGTATATGAAGAGACTGAATATTCGAAAGTGCCGTATGTTGTTGAATAACTCTCGAATCCATCGACGATTCTTCCTTTCCCATCAGCTAAGAATTGAAGAATATATGTTCTTGAATTGTTAGCGTTAACCGAATATTTATTAGCCAACAAGGTCGAAAGAACTTCCTCTTCGCTAATTTCTTCGTAAACATATAAAGTTTTTCTAGTTTTTAAAGAAGAATCGATATTAGATGTTCCCTCTAAAACGACCTTGCCTTTTGCTAAGCCTTTCAATGAATAAGATTGTTTTGTCTCGTCAAAGGTTAATGTCGCATATTCTTCGCCTGAGACTATAGAGATATTAACATCATTCTTCGCACCATATGGGCTTACGGAAGTAGTAATGTTATCAAGAGTTTCTCCAACCTTCACGCCTATGGCAGAGCAATTTATGCTTACGGATTCGGGGCTCTTATAGTTAACGGTTACCGTTTTTGTTGAGGTAACGCCGTTAGATGAGACGAAAGTAAGGGTAGTTTCTCCTTCTCCTACCGCTCTAAGTCCGCCTGAAGATGAATTGAGAATTACTTTTTCATTTGAGCTTGAAAGGAAAGATACGCGATCTATTGTCGTTGTTGCAGTACTTGGGGATGGATTTTCCACTTCAAACTTAATGTAATCGCCAACATATAAATCAGTTGAAGAGTCAACGCTTGAAGAGACTTTCACGTCATATGATTTGAAATAGCATTGCGATGGCTCTAAAGAGAAAGATTTATTCTCGCTTCTTTCGCCACTAACTTGGGTGAATGTATGTTCATAGGTTTCAGTTGCCGTTGGAGAGTCATTTAAAACATGATTAGTAAAATCATATGATGAGGAATCGTAATCGTTAGATACAAAGGAGTATCCAAGAATCATTCCATCATCATTCTTATCGATTGTTAAACTCATCGAACGGAAATATGACGTTTCGTAATATGCTGAAGCAGTCTTTTCAAAAGATGCGACAAGGCTGATTTTATTTCCTTCAACGTTCAAATCATATGTTAACCACGTTCCTGAATAGCCAAAATATAGTGATGAATCCATATATTCGGCTTGAATGATATTGGCTAATCCGTAACGTGTTCGATAATAGGCAAGGGAAGAATATTCCTTTGCGGTTTCTAGGGACATTTCTTTACTCCCATCGCCAATATCGGTAACAGAGGATCCGCTATAATCAGATCCGTTCCTGCTTATTTGATAGAACTTATCATTATAAATTCCATAGAATCCCTCATACGTCTTCTCTTTATTTAGATAATTGTCTTTTTCTGTGTAATTTCTAGCAACTCCATTCGTGTAAATATTGAATGTTTCGTTCGTTTCGTCGTCAATTGAGGATTTTTTCTTTTTATGAACGATTTTTTTACTGCCAGAAACGATATTTTCTTTTTCTAGGGCCGTTGATTTTCTAAGCGTGTCTTGAAGAAGATATTTTGAATATATCGAATCTTTGACGACGGAGAAGTTGACGCTATCGGTAAAAAGATTGTCAGTTGTAACAGAAACCGTGATTTTGACTTTAAGTTTTCTTCCGGTTAGCATTCCACTCTTCGAAACCGACAAATAAGCGGCAGCATCTCCAGAAGAGGTTGATGTTGAATAAGTGACGCTATTTATGGAATTTTCAGGATTCATTTGATATGAAAGCTGGATACGTTGGTCAACCTTGATTAGATAATAGCCGTTTTCATCTTGAATCATTCCGCTTGGAAGAATGAGTTTTATTCCTTCGGCTTGTTTCCCAAGAACGTTGATTGTCGCCGTATCGCTAAAGGAACCATCTAAGGTCGTAACGGTAACTATGGTGCTACCAAGCGCTAAACCAGTGACTTCCCCATCTTTAGAAACCGAAGCGATAGATGAATCTTCAACAAAGAAAACCACTTCTTTATTTGTTGCTGTCGAAGGATATATTTTCCACTCTAATTGGGCCGTTTTATTAAGATCGACATTAATTGTTTTGATAATGAATTTGATGCCAGTTACCTTTCCTTCGTCCACGCTTGAAGAGATTTCTTCCTTGCTTGACGATTCTTCGCTTGAAGAAACGATTTCTTCTTTTGAAGATTCATTAGATGAAGATTCTTCTTTCAAGGAAGATTCGGCGTTTGAGCTATTTTCGCTTGAAGATATTGTTTTCTCCCCACATGAAGATAAAACGAATATCGCTGATAATAATGCAAAGCCTTTGACACTTTTTTTCATATACGTCCCTCGATTCCAACAATGAATTTATTATACATTTTCTTTAAGCGAGGTTAAAATATGATTTAATGTGTTCAGCCAATTTATAAGGAGAAAGCAATGAAAATCAGAAAATTGTTGATAATGGGGATAATTCCCTTAATGGCTTCATGCGGAGAAGTAATTAATTCATCGGAAAATAATTCCTCCAAGGAAGAAATATCTAGCGAGCGTTTTTCTTTAAGTAGCGAAGAGGCTTCATCAAGCGAATCTTCTTCAGAATCTTCTTCTGTTTGGTCAGAAGACGAAATAACGCTTAAGGAAGCGGATGCTATCATCACCCAAGCGAAAACCTTCACAAATAAAACGAATAAAATTCATTATTACCAAAAAGGCAATTTCCGTTACGAAGACACGGAATATAAGAGATATACGAATTTTTATACCCTTGAAGGAACTTGCGATTCTTACCTTGATGCCTGGGATGAGACAAATCTTATTGGCTATGTCGGTTTTCCTTCCGATGGCTCGATAAATTGTTTCTATGACACCCTCAAAGCGGATGTAGGAACCCAGCACGCCAAATATTACACGATTGATGATGATAAGGTCGGTGAGACGATCCTTACTGAAGAAAAGGCAACAGCAAAGCTCGATCAATACGAAAACAACCTCTCTTCTTTCATCGATGAAACCTATTATCTATTAAGAAAAGACTGGCAACACGAATATATCAACAAGAATTCGCTTAAAGCCGAAAGAAAGCTAATTGATGGAATTGACACTCTCCATGTCACGGCCGAAAAAGATTACACTTACCTTTATCAGCCATATCACGCTCAATATGATATCAATTTCAATATCAGCGAAGACGGCTCTTTCTCAAAGATCGATTTCACTTTAAATGACGCGGGAACAATCACTAAATACACCCTTGATTTTGAATATGGCGATTTCTTTGAGGCAAAAGATCTTGACGAAATATTCAATCCTGAACTTTATTTCAGCAAGAAATTAGATGTTAATTTCACTTCGCTATATGCCCCAAAGGGCTCTAGCAACGTTCTTACTGTTGGCTCTTCCGCCTATCTTATCCCTCATCAAGATAATATGATTGGCACTTCAGACTTTACCTATCTCCCTGCCACAGCCGTTGATTATTGGGATATCAACGTCCTCTCCTCTAATAACGAAGATGTAATCTCTTATTCTGAAACCGATAGTTGTTTCGTGGCTAAAAAACCAGGAAAGGCAACTCTTACAATTGGAAATATCTATAACCCTTATTGCACCACAGAGGTTGAAGTTAGCGTCATTTATGCCACAGCAACCGACATTTTAGGCCATACGCCATATAACCAATCTTCTTATGTTGGCGAAGCCTTCACTAATGCCGATGTCCTCCTTGATTGCGAAGTTAGCCCTTATGGAGCGGAAAGAGGAATGACGGTTACCTCTAGTAATGAAGAAATCGCCACCGCTTATATTAATGATAATAATGAGGTCATGGTTCATGGCATTAAAGAAGGTGACGTTACGATCACCGTTTCTTCAGAGGCAAACCCAGCCGTAAGCAAATCTTTCCTCTTCCATGTAAGTGGAGAATTAACCAACGATAAGTTCGTTGGAACTTGGGAAGATAACGAATATTATTCAACCTATAAGATGAAATTCTCCTATACCTTTAATGAAGATGGCTCAGGCAAGATGGTTCTTGTCGCACTCGATAGCTATGGAGTTGAACAAACGATGGAAATACCTATGACTTACACTCTTGATGCTTCAAGTCAAACTATCTCCATCACCCCAATTGGCTGGACCGTCCAAGAGGATCTCCTTAGCGTTCATTACTACACAGGCGAATACCTCAAATCTCATTTCAGCTATGGCGAATATTATTTCTCCATCAATCTATCTAGAGTGAGAGAATAAAGAATCACCCAAAAGGCGGTAAATCCGCCTTTTTCTTTATAAAATGAAAATAAATAGTGAATTTATAAAATAAAATTTGACATTTTGCGAAGTTGTAATATCTTGTTTTCATGATTTTTAAGCGTTAATCATTTGCATAACGCAATAAATCAGGAAATAGGAGAAATAGAACAAATGAAAAAAGCATATTTATCTATTGGTGCTTTATTGACTGTTCTTGCTATCAGTGGCTGTAGCCCAAAAGGCGATTCATCTTCTGAGGCGGCAAGCAGTTCCGAAACAGCTTCAAGCTCTAACGAAGCCTCTTCTAGTTCAACCTCTTCTTCAAAAGAAGACGTTTTTGAATATGAATTGGCTGTTACCGCTCCAGTAAAAACTGTTTATGAAGTTGGAGAAACTCTCGACTTTGAAGCAATCACCGTTACTTTGACAACTTATAAGAACTCAAACAAAGACGGCGATGAAATTCTTTCGAGAGAAAAATATGTCGTAAAAGTTAATGGGGAAGTAATTGAAGGAAATTTTGTCTTCAGCAAAAAAGGCGAAGTTACTTTCGAAGTTTCTAGTGCCGACCACGCTAGCGCTAAATCAAGTTTCAGCGTTTCTGTCACAGAACACTTCACCATCACAAATGGCTCTTCCGATAAGGTCGTTTTGACCTCCTTACCAGAGAAGGCCGAAGAAGGCGATACCATTTCTTTTGGCTTAACTCTTCTTCCAGGTTACTATTTCGAAGGAACCTTAAGAATTGTTGACAATGCAGGAAATGATGTTGCTTATGAAGATGATGGCTCATATAACTACACGTTCTCGATGCCAGCAAGCAATGTCGTCATCACCGTTACAACGGATCTTAACGATTTCACCATCGCCAAAGACGATGTGATGGTTGGAAATGTCGTTTTAGAAAGCGCGACAAGCGATGATACGCCTGTTTATTCAGCAGTCGCTGGAACCGAGCTTAAATTCAAAGGCGTCGAAGATCACCTTGATTATATCCTTAACAAAGTTTTCGTCGATGGCGAAGAATTAAGCAAAGGCGATGATGGATATTATCATTTCAGCATGCCTCACCACCCAGTTACAATCAGCGTTGAAAAGAGCCCAAGAGACTATGAAATCGCAACAAATTCCGAAGATCTCAAGCTCACAACGGTTGAAATGTATAAAGATGCGGCAACTAAAGAAGCAATCACAAAAGCTCATAAGGGCGAAACAGTCTTCCTTAAGATGAGTTATGAAGTGAAACTCGTTAAATATGCAGTTTCAATCATGGATCTTGATGGCAACTCTCTTGAAGTCGTCCAAGATAAGGATGATCCAACCCTCTTCTCATTCACGATGATTTCTAGCGAACTTAGCATTGAAATCAGCGAAGACGATTGGTCTAAATATGGCGGATATTATGTTACTGATAAGACCTTCAAAGGAACATATACATATGGACCTAGCTCCGCTAAAGTTTCTACATACACTTACGATAAGTTAACTTCGCATTCATACACATTCCAAGGCAGCGGAAATGGTAAATATGACTCTTACAATTTGACTTGGAACACACTTAATAATTCCACGACAAATGAAGGTACGGTCACATTTGATTACGACAGCTCCTACTCTTCTTTCAAAGATTGCGAATTCTTCTATACACCACACTTATTTGCAACCTTATCTACCTATAAATCAACAACATCATCTTCTGCAAGCGAGTTTACCAACAGCTTAAGTATTGGTACATGGGATGAAAATACGACAGTTCATTCATTTGCCGTTAATAAGTCAATCATTGTCTGGGCTGAAGATGAAAAGGGCAACATCACCGAAAAGATCCTTGCCACGCCAAACGCTGTTTATACGACATTTGGCATCTACACCGATGAGACAAAGAGCACCATTATCACCAAAGGCGCCGATATCACTGCAACCTTAAATGCCTATATCGAAGCCGGAAGCGACTATAAGTTCGAACTTCTCAATGGTAAGGTCGTTAAATCTTACGAACTTAGCGCAATAGAAGATGAATCCTATTCCATCGTCTTCAAGGATGAAGAAGGAAACGTCATTACAAACGCCAAAAACGGAACGACCGTTTATATTTACGGTTCCTTAAAAGAAGGCGTTGCTGATGGCATTGCAATCAAAGAACCTGTCGTTAAACGTGGCTCTTACTCCGTTACAACAAAAGCCGTTGATGGCGAAACAAATGTTTGGTCCTTCACAATGCCAGAAGAAGACGTTACAGCAAGCTTAACATTGAAAAATGATAACAAGATGGCTGGACACGTTGCATTAGGAACTTACGTTGGCTGGAATATGTACGGCAGCTATGCCACAGATAGAGACTTCAGCAAAAACACATATAGCACTTATGTTTTAAATAAAGACGGCACTTTCAACGATAATGGCACAACCTCCGATGTCACGGCCTTCGATACAACCCCAGAAGGAACGTTCACGGCTGGTTCTACTTATTCAACAAAGACATGGAACTATTCAAGCAACGCAATAGTTAGATGCTATGGAAGTAATTACAACGACGTTTACATTGCCGGTAAGTTAGGCGAGGGAATGAAAGCAACAGAAGTGAAGACCCACACACACTGGATCTCTTCTGGATCTTCTTGGGCTGTTGAGTTCTATCACACTGCAACAGATGGCACTGTAACATCACTTGCAAGTGTCTTCATGACCAAGAGCACATTCTATTTAGGCGTTACTTTCGAAATGACTGGAGAATCCACCTCTGTTGGCTCAGGCGCAACCTATAACGTCGTAAAAGATGGTTCAACTATCTTCACCGTTGATGGTAGTACGGTTACAGCCGCTGAATAAGAAAGGAGATAAAAGAATATGAAAAAGTCTTCAAAATTATTATTAACTCTTAGCTTAATGGGCTTAGGCGTCACAGCCTTAGCCTCTTGTAGCGCTAACTTCACTAATCCTTTCACGGGCGATGGCTTAGCATTTGATGGCGAAGCAGGAAGCGATGAAACCGTAAAAGAACATGCGATTGAAAACGCCGCCTCTGAATACGCTTATTTAGATGGACTCCCGGAGAAGGGCGAAGCAGGAAAATCTTATTCCTTCCGCGTTTCTCTTAAGCCTGGCTACCACTTCAACGATAAGGTTTCTATCCTTTCTGGCGAAGAAAAGGTTGATTTCACCCAAGAAGGCGACACTTATACCTTCATCATGCCTGATGCGGATATCGTTATCATCGTTGATGTTGGTCAAACAAACTTCACAATCACCAACGACTGCTACTTCGTTTCTGAAATCTTAACCGATGAAGAAGATAGCAAAGCCGTTACTTCAGCTGTTGCTGGCACTCCATTAAAATTCGAAGCAGTCGCCGATATCGATTTCTCCTTTACCCAAGTCACGATAAATGGCAAAGCAGTCGAAGAAGGCGATGATGGATTCTACCATTTCACAATGCCAACTCGCCCAGTCAAGATCGCTTCAGATAAGAACGCCATTTCCTATGGTGTTGAATTCAAGACCGAATTAAAGCAATCGACAGTTTCCGTTTATAAACTTGTTGAAAGCGAAACTGAGGGCGAAGAGCCTACAAAAGTCGCTGTTGAAGAAGCCATTAAAGGCGAGACAATCTATTTCGAATTCGAAACCGAAATCGAACATATGGAATATGCTCCAACAGTTAAGACAGTCGTTGATGAAGGCGAAACTCCAACTGAATTAAAAGTTACTCCAGTTGGCGAAAATGGAAAAGTCTTCTCCTTTGAAATGGTCTCAAGCAACATCGAAATCGAAGTTGTTGAAAATGACCGCACCCTCTACTACACCTCCACAGTTGTTGGAAAAGCGTGGAAGGGTTGCAACGTCTATGGTTCTAGCACCTCTGTCGCTTCTAAAACGTATGGCGACATGAGCCTTGCAACCACCTTCAATACTGATGGAACAGCAAAAACCGGAAACTATTCAGGCACCTGGACTCCTACGGAAGAAGGAAAAGGAAGTATCGATACCGCACAAGGCAGCGCGACTAAAAACATCAAAGTCGCATGGACTGAGCATATCATGGCCGTTCAGTATGTCAGTACAGTGCCATCATGGGGTGACGCATATTACAGCATTGCCGATGATTCATATGCACTTCACTATTTCAGCTTTGAATCAAAATATCGTATTGCTTGGATTGAAGATGAAGAAAGTACAATCATCGAATCTATCGTCATTGTTGGAGAAGAAACCTACATCAATCCTACAATTCTTCTTAATGATGAAAATCAAACGGTTGCAAAAGGCAGCGATATCACTACAACCGCCGCTCTTGTAATCAAAGAAGGCGATACTGAAATCTTAGCCGTTAACTCAGGAAAAGGCGTTGTAACAAGAGAGATCACCACAACTCTTGCCGATTATGTCGCTTGCGAAATTCTTGATGCAGATGGAAATGCCGTCACTTCAGGTGTTTATGGCAAGACTATTACAATCAAACCATCCTTGGCAGAAGATGCACCTTCCACAATCGTATTAAAGACACCTACTGTCACTGATATCTATGGAAACAAAATATCTCTTAGCACGGTTAAAGGAAGCGATGGCGAAGTCACTGGCTACACCTTCACAATGCCAATTACCGCTGCTAACGTCTCTATTGAAACTAAAGATACATCCCTCTTCCAAAACCACCCTGCATTAGGCACCTATTATGTCTATGAGATGTGGGCAACCAAATCATCCGATCAAGCGGCTTCATCATTCTCTACTGAATATACCTTGAAAGATAACGGAACCTTCGAAAGAGGCTCCTCTACTCACGATGTTGAAGAGATAAGCGAAGGTGCTGAAGGAACATTTAAAACCGTTACCTCAACCGGTACTAAATATGACTATTGCTACAGCAATGGCGTACTTGTCACACCTTATAGCGCCTCATGGAACGATGTTTGGGTCGGTGTCAGAGTTCCTGAAGGACACACGAAAGACGAAATCTCTAACCATGTCCATTATGGCGAAAATAACGGTACTAAATCATCTTGGGCTATGAGTTTCTTCTTTGGCGAAGAACTCTTCGGATCCGTCTTCTGTTTCGAAGGACAAATGTATATGGGCGTTACCTTCACCTTTGATGAAGGCAGCACTCGTATCAATAGCACTTCTTCATATCATGTCGTTAAAGATGGAGTTACGCTCTTCGATGTTTCTAACAACACCTTTAAGAAACACGTTGTTTAATTCTTGATTCTAACAACCTAAAAAATAAGAACGTCTCATATTGCTATGGGGCGTTCTTTTTTTGATGATTGGAAATCAATTTTAGGGAAATGGGTAGCAAATACTCTTTAAATTATTTTAGGTAACAAAATATTCACGTTTTTAGTAAACTTTTTCTTATTTGATGCAGTCGCTTTTTGTTTATTTCATTGACTTTTCATATCAAAATGGCGTCAATTTCATTGACCTTTTTAAAAAATCTTAAATTGATGAATAAGGCAAAATAAGCGTTCCATCTGATAAAATCGAAATTGTTGAAGCGTTGCAAATTATAGCATTCTTTCCCTTTTCAAGTTTAGATGATTGTAATTTATTAAAAGCTTTCGTAGATGAAGAATTGAAACTTTGCCCAGTTTTTATCTCGATACATGATATTTTGCCATCTCTTAATAAAAGAAGATCTACTTCGTTTTGATCGGAATCTCTATAATAGAAAAATTCTTGCTTTATTCCCTCGTTAATAAAGGTTTTCCTTATTTCATTATAAATGAATGTTTCAAAGAAACGTCCTTTAAGGAAACTTCTTTCTAGAGTTTCTGGAGAATCTATTCCGCAAAGGTAAGCGGCTAAGCCAGTATCGAAGAAATACATTTTAGGTCTTTTAACCACTCTTTTTGTTATGGATTGCTCATTATATGGCTGAAGTAAGGAGATTATTCCAGCACTTAACAAAGCGGAAACCCAGCTTTTTACTGTGTTAGTTGAGATGCCTAACGATTTAGCATAATTGTCGTAAACGAGTTCTTCGCCGGTATTTGACGCAAGCAAACGCATAAAATTGATGAAAGTAATTTCATCGTTAACCTTTATTTCTTCTTTTAGGTCCTTCTCGATATATGTAGTTAAATAGGAAGAAAAGAACAAACGTGTGTCAATGTTTTCATCATCATAGCAGCCAGGATAAAAACCCCTAACAATATATTTAAATGTATCATTGATACCCAAATGATAACGTTTTGTTTTTAGGGAACATTCTTTAAGATCTACTCCAAAAAGAGAGTTATCAAATCCAAGTATCTCATTCAAAGATAGATTTGTCATATCCAATATTCCAACTCTTCCAGATAACGATTCCTTCGATTCATCAAGAAGTTTTCTTCTTTGCGAGCCAGAAAGTATATACATTCCATTGCTTTCGATGTTGCCTTTTTCAAGCCTTGATTGATTGACTATTCTTTCGATTTCAACGAATAATTCGGGAGATTTTTGTGCTTCATCGATAATTAGAGGAGATGGGTGAACCTCCAAAAAGCTTCTTGGGTCATTCTTCGCCATCATTAATTCAAGTGAATCATCCAAGGAGACATATGAGAAGCCTCTCTCACGAAAGATATTATATAAAATCGTTGATTTTCCTATTTGTCTAGGGCCCGTAAGAAGAGTAACAGGGAAATGTTTTATGGTTTTTTCTATGGCTTTTTCAATGTGTCTTTTAATCATATTAATTATCACTTTCGTATTTTTTGCAATCTGATTGCAAATTTTACGATAATATTATTGCAAATTTTATGAAAATATCAATAAACAAAAAATGCTTACCCGTTTTGGATAAGCATTAAGGATATACGTGATTATTGAGCTTGCTCGTTATGTAATTCATTTGATGAAGAGGATGTTACTTTGTCTCCTTCTTTCATCATGAACATTGAAACAATGCTTAGAACTATATATGCCAATAAAGTTAATCTAACAAACGTTCCAAAGGAGAAAGAAAACCTAAATACATTATAAAGAGTGATGCCACCAATTAAGAAAGCGGAAACAAGAGCGAGAATTTTTCCGACATTTCCTTCTTTATCTAAGAATAATAAGGCGATAGCACCAAACACGCAGAAGAACATATTTAGTAATAAATTGAAGAAATATGTTCCATCAAATGTTGCTACTTCAATCAAATTGAAGCCATAACTAAGGACTCCGCATCCACCTGCGATAATGGTAAATAAATCAAATAAACGGATTATTTCTCTTCCTCCATCGCTTCTATCTTTGTTTTTTGCAAGAGATATAGTAAGCAAGACTAATAACGATATTGATTCTGAGGCACTAAAGAATATTCTGAACCAATTGAAACCGTTAGCGGCATATTCCTGAATATTAATTATCGATGATATTGTGATCAAGGTTGAAACTGCAGAAAGTGAAAAAGCACATATTCCAACAATCAGAGTCGCTAAGAACACGCCTTTGTTTAATTGAATTGTTTTTTTCATGTATTGTCCCCTTTTAATAAATTGCTTAAGGATTATATCATAATTGTATCACAGTTCAATTTTATATTAAAATTTAGTTTAATTTTTTTGAAAAACAAGAAATTAAAATCAAATAAAAAGAGTGTTATACCTAGTATTTATCGATTATTTTTAATCTTTTTCTGTAGATTGTTTATTTCAAAACCCATCCTTTGTGTATGGTTAATCATTTCGAAGGCATTAAATGGGGGTTTTGACTATATCTTGAATGCGTCTTTTCCTAAAGCAAAAGTCAAATAATATGGAATGGTAAGAATATCATTCTCATAGCCGATATTCGTATCGTATATCTTGATTAGTCTTGTTTCGCCATAACGCTCTTTATATTTCAAAATCGTTTTGTTTGTTTTTTAGTCAATTCAAAGAAATAAAACTCTATGTTTCCGTTCATTAAAAAACTAAATATTTATTATTGCTGTGACAACATAAAGAGCATATTGATCTTTTCATTAATGCTGATTTCGCACTAAATTTCAAGGGAGTTTCAAACGCTTTCGCACTAATTTTCAAGGGAGTTTTGATGTAGTTCGCACTAAATTTCAAGCGACTTTTTTTCTATTTCATCGATTCTATCAATGTTTTTGTATCAATGACCCTGCTATCATAGCAACGAGAAAAATATTCAAGTCCATCTTCTTGTTTTCCAATAAGGAAAGTCGCACATGCATCAGCAGGCACAATAGTCTTATATCCTAAGAAATATGCACCAGCTAAAGTCTGCAAAACACAAATGTTTGTATCCGCGCCAAAAACAATCAATGTATCAACATTAAGTTCTCTCAATAACAAATCCAAATCGGTTTGGAAAAATCCGTTATATCTGCGTTTAGGAACTATGAAATCTTTGTCGCTAACATTGAAAATATCTAAAGGCTTAGCTGCTTCAGAGTCTTTTATTCCATGTTCTCCCCAAAGTTCAAGTTCTCTATCTACTTCTTTAATATGTTGATCATCA
>CAVIJE010000033.1:0-14429 GCA_963643355.1 Sodaliphilus sp.
CAATGTTTAATTGCTTATCGCTATCTTCACCTTGATGAAATTCTCTTGGACTTTCACTCTTTCCTTGTCTCCCTATGGTTTGAAGACAACATGTCTGGATCTCTTGTCTGACAGTGCGATAAAGAGCCTGCTTTTCCTGTGTAGTCATAAAAAATCCTCCATCGCCATCCATTATCGGAGGTTTGGAGGATCAAATGAGCCCGTTATCCTATTTTACGCTTACCTTTATTTGTTATTGCCTTTTTCTATTTCTTAGTTTTTTCTTCTAACTCAAGCAAATACCTATCATAGTCAGATATAAACAATTTGTCCTGAATTATGCGGTATTTTTCGAATTCCGTTTCTGCGTGGAGTTTTGCTATTTCTGCAGAAACCTTTCCCACATCCTGCAAAATACCGTAATCAAACATCTCAATAAAACCGTTGAGTCGTTTTTCCCAATCCTCCATGGTAAGAGGAATATGTCTTAATGCCATGTTTTCAGCAAAATCCAGATATGCCGTCACCATGCGATTCAATTGATGCAATTCGTTCTCGCTTAAATAGTTTTTAGCAATCGTTACATCGCTTTTCTTAATTTTGCCGTCCGGAGCGTCTGCCCAGGTAGTAAGACCCATATGCTCCTTTTGATGGTCTGCACGTTCTACAATCAATTCTGCAGCTGTATGACCATGAACTGCGTAATGCATTTGTTCTGAACTGTGGCATAAAATCTTTTTGTTGTTGCGGAAGTTTTGTCATAATCTATTGCCGTAGCATAGATATCTGTGATTTTTTGATAAAACTTTCTTTCACTAGCACGGATTTCTCTGATGCGTTCAAGCTGTTCATCAAAATATTTATCTGTCAGATATGTACCTCGTTTCAAACGCTCATCGTCCATAACCCAGCCTTTGATGGTGTAGCCCTTCACAATGCTATTTGCCCACTTGCGGAACTGCACTGCACGTTCATTGTTTACTTTGAAACCAACAGCAATAATCATCTGTAGGTTATAATGATTTGTTTCTCTCTGAACCTGACGACTGCCCTCTGTTTGAACTATTCGGAATTTTCGAATAGTTGCTTTTTCCTCCAACTCGCTGTCTGCATATATTTTCTTGATATGCTCATTTATTGTGGGCAGAGCGACATCATACAGCGTAGCCATCATTTTTTGCGTAAGCCATATGTTTTCGTCCTCATAACGTATTTCAATGCTATCCGCCTGATTTCCCACAGAGGCAACATATGTAAGATACTCCGCCGCACTTGAGCGAATGCTTATTTCATTTTTCTTCTTTGCCATCTTTGACGCCCCCATTAAAAAGTATCACCAATGGTGTCAGTTTTTCTTTTCACATAGGTTAGTTCAATATCGTAACCCAAAGACTCAAGCATCTGCACGAAGGTCTTATTTACAACACCGTCCTGTTTTTTTATGATGCGATTTACGTACTGCCCTGTGGTTCCGATTGTTTCCGCAAGCTGTGCCTGAGTTGTTCCGTTCTCTATGCACTTTACTTTTACATCAACTTCAATATTGTTTTTTATCATATGTTTGCCGCTCCTATACACAAACCTTGTTAGTTCTAACACAAATAAGATAATTTATTATAGCAAACAAATCGCGAAAATATTGCACCTGTACATAACGTGCAAGAATAAACACATAAAATTGCAAGTAAAAAATGAAATCAAAATTCAGTACAGTGAGACAAATTGAGTTTGCCTTTAAGAAGCGAAATTTACTCTTTCAATTTACGATTTTCCATATGGTTACAATCTACATATATCTACTGATTTTTTTGCCGATTTTTGAGTTTTCAGAATGATTTTTGCTCAATTCTCGAAAAAAACCATAACTATCGGCGTTTTCCATATGTTTCCTGATACAAGATGTGTGGAAAACGCTTTGGGATAATAATAAATCGGATAACATCAAAATCAATCGATATATCAGCACTTTTAACAAGACAAGCTGAATGTTAAGGAGAGCCATATCATTGGAATGAAATAGTAAACAAGCATAATCGTTTTAACTAGGAAATTTGAACCTGTGGTTCATTTTTTCTAATTCATAAAATTGATAGAATCTTGCCGTTGAATAGGCGGACATCATCATGAATGAACATATCTTATCTAAGGAATTTATTGGAAACAGAATCAAGCGTTTAAGATGCCAGAAGAGTATGGACAAAAAATCTCTAAGCTCATATCTATATGTATCCACACGAACAATTTCGTTATGGGAGAAAGGAGAGACAATACCAAGTCTTCGAAACATGGTAAATATTTGTAATTTATTTCATGTTTCGTTAGATTCGTTCGTTTCTACTATTTAGCAGATAAACCTATAAAATATGATATAATTCACCTGTCAACATATTGCACCAAAGATTATGAATTTTTGTAAACGGAGGTGGCAAATGGTTGACGAAATTACAGAAATTACTCTTGATTGTGAGGTCTTAGGTTCTAATCTTAAGAAATTAAGAAAGGAAAGAAAGTTGTCTCGTGAGGAATTTGCTAGCCGTATCGGCGTTAGCTCAAGAATCATCGCAGACTATGAGGATGGATTCAAAACTCCAAGACTCGAAACCTTCTATAAGATTTCTATCGTATTAGGAGTAACGATGGATAGCATCTTGCACTAGTTGCAGGATGCTATTTTTAATTCAAAAAATCTATTTTTGAACTCTGGGTTCATTTTTTGAAATATGAAGATTTCTTACAATGATTGCGTCATCAAGGAGGAAACACAAATATGGAAATCTTGAACGAAGAAAAATTCTATGCTGTTGAAGCTAAATGCGGACATGTCGGTCGTCATTACTGCATCCTCATCACATTTCCGATCAAAGCCGAGTCCGGAAAAGAAGCTGCGAAAATCGCAAGGGAAATTCCTAGAGTGAAGCATGATCACAAGGACGCGATTCAATCGGTCAGAAGAATCACCGAAGAAGAGTATTTGTCTCTTACGCAACAAAACAGTCAAGACGATTACCTTCAATGCAAAAACATCCAGGAACAAAGAGTACGGTGCGCTGATCTTGGTAACAGAATTATCGTCGATTCATATTTCTATGAAGATAAAAGAAAGGAGGATAGAGATCAAAGGCTCATCTATAAAAAGAAAAAGTATTTATCTCTCATGGCAGGAGAAAGATACAACCAAGATTATTCGTTATGCTATTAACCACTATGATAAAATATTATCAACAAAGCACATGTCAAAGGAGAAAGTTCATTTTATGGAATTAGAAAATTACATTACAAACACAGGAAGACCTCTTCCAGTATTCTTATTATTAGATGTTAGCGGTTCTATGTCCGGCTACAAAATTGATACATTAAATCAATGCGTTAAAGAAATGATTAATGATTTTAAAAACGAAAGGATGTCAGAAGTCGCCCTAAATCTTTGCGTTATCACCTTCGGACAAGGTGGAGCGAAGCTTCATACTCCGTTATCTTCCTTGAAAGATGTCGAATTCACCGACTTGCAAGCTAGCGGAAACACTCCAATGGGTGCCGCCTTAACGATGGCTTCAAACATTATCAATGATAAAGAAAAAGTTTCTAGCAAAGGATATAGGCCTGTTGTCGTTCTTGTTTCAGATGGTTATCCAAATGATTCCTGGGAAACGCCATTAGATGAATTTGTTAATGGTAAGAGAACATCCAAATGCGAAAGATGGGCATTAGGAATCGGAGACGGATATGATGCTAATATGCTTCAAAAATTCTTGGGAGACAGTGATAAGAAGGTTTTTGATGCCAGCGTTGCTAAGGAAATCACTAAATTCTTTAAATTTGTCACTTTATCTACAATTGCTCGTTCCAAGAGCCAAAATCCAAATAGCGTAATTGACTATGATGAATTGAAAAGAGTGGCCGAAGAAGAAAATCCTACATTTGATTTCGGAATCTAATTATGGAAAGAGCGTATGGAGCCTCTGTTAGAGGAAAGTATCACATAGAAAACAAACTTCCTAATCAAGACGCTTTTTTGGTGGATAATCAGAAGTTCTATACGCTTGCGGTTGTATGCGATGGATTAGGAAGCAAAAAGCATTCTCGCATAGCAAGCAAACGGCTTTGTAAAATCGTCAAAAAAGAAGTCAGAAAAAGATTCAGGCGTAAGAACCTAAATCCAATAGATTTGATTAAGACCGTTCAAACAAAATTCTTAAAGAAAATATGGCCGTTTAAGCTCAAAGATTGTGATACGACATGCCTAATATCTTTAATAAGTTCTAAAAGCATCATGTTATTTCAGGTCGGCGATGGCTTGAATGTAGTAAAATGTAATGGCAATCTAGTGAAATGCGATATCGAAGAAAAAGATTTCACGAACGAAACAAAATCTTTTGGAAGTTCCAAACAATCTGACTGGGATTTTAAAACACTAGCCAAGGAGAATGGAAACACATATCAAATCCTTATGTGCACTGATGGGATTTCAGAAGACATAATTGAAGAATCAATGCCGAACTTTATTGATGACTTATGTAAAAACACAAACGGGAAGCAAAAGAATAATTCAACATTGAAGACAATGCTTGATAAATGGCCGAATAAATTTAGTAAAGATGATAAAACAATCGTGGTGGTGAAATAATGGAAGAAAGAGAATTACCGATCAAAACAATCAAAGACTGTAATGGAAACCTATATGTTTTGGATTCTGTTCTTGGCCAAGGTGGTCAAGGCATGGTTTGCAAAACAAAAGATAGCGCTATTGCTATCAAGTTCGTAATGAAGAATAATCAAGTTCTTCAAGATGAAAGTTACTATGAAGCATATCGCAACAAAATCAATGATGTTGTTGTAATGAATATCGATAGCGATATCAATCTTTGCCACCCATATACCATGCTTGAAAAGCCCTATTGCGGTTATGTCATGCATATGCTTTCAAATTTAAAGCCAATCAGCAATCTTATCTATGATCCAAATATCGATAAAGGTTTGGAATCCCATTTTTTAGAAAGCGGAGGGCTTAAGAAACGTTTAGAAGTATTGATTGAGCTTTCTAGAACGATGGCAAGACTTCATTCAAAAGGCATTGTTTATTGTGACATTTCACCAAACAACGTTTTCTTTTCTGATACTGAGAATTTTTCTAAAGTGTGGTTGATAGATTGCGATAATTTGAAATATACAAATGATGTAAAAAGTGGAATCTTTACTCCGGGGTATGGTGCACCAGAAGTGGTTTTGAATGCTTCATCAAATACTATTTTCAGCGATTGTTTTTCATTTGCCGTATTGGCTTTTAAGGTCTTAACTTCAAGGAGTCCATTCGAGGTAAATTACAAAGATACTGATTCTAGCGACGGTTGGGATGCCACAACTAAAGCAACAACAAACGAAGACAATATTTCCGCGAATAATATTCCTTGGTTATTCGAAGACGGAGTTAAAGAAAAAGAATTCTTTAGCCACTTTTTAACAAAGGAACTGATTGCACTATTCAATCAAACTTTCTCTAAGCACGGAAGATTCTCTCCGAATTCTAGACCATCTATGAGAGAGTGGTATTCAGCTTTAAAAGATTGTTACCTCAAGATAAATAAGTGTCAATGCGGTCGTTATATCTTTGCAGGAGAATCAGAATGCCCATTTTGCCACGAGTATACATCCTTTAAGTATTATGGGCTGTTGATGAACGTCTACTCTAAGACGGATGAAGTTATAAACTCTATCAAAAAAGAAGTGCATACAAATGATTTCAATGATTTAGAGTTCATTGATGGGATATTAGATGAACAAGCAAACGCTAAATACGAAAGAGTATGTAACTTCATAATCTATGAAGATTTAACCATTTATAATTTCAATATCAACCAAGTATCAATTTATGAAGCCCCATATGCTTTATTGAAATTCAAGCAAAGAAATGGGTATTTATATATTGAAAACAAATCGCCTTATATTCTTTCCTATTACTATAAGAATGAGAAAGGAAAGCTAACTTCTGGTCAGCAAATTCCAATCTCCTTAACTGACAAGCAAATATTTCAACTGATTTTCAAAGATCCAGATTCAACAATAAATCACAGCATAATTATCAAAACCATATGAAAGAGTTAAACACAGTATCTTTTGCAATAAAGCTTAATGACACAATATCAAAAATAAAAGTGAATGCATTGTTTACAATAATTAAACAAGGTACGCGTTTTTATATTGCTGATTTTGATAATAAGTTGGTAACTGAGATTATGCCTATCAATATAGGCGATGATGCAAAAGAATACTTAGATAATCTTCCAAATAACTACTCATTTATTCAATCGATATCTAGAAAAAATGACTATGCCATGATTGAATCAAGAAGAGTTTTCTCCTTTAAATCAGGCATTGAAAAACTTCGTATTTTTTACGAAGACAACAAACCTTCTAATTTGATGGTACATTCAACAATCAATAACAGTTCAGCAATAGTATTCTTAAACCACATTCACGAAAGAAAAAACGAGGAATCTTTCCTGATTGAAAGTGAAACGACTGGAAAAGCGTACGCAATTACAAAGAAAACGGAATACTTGAATGATGAAAATCATACTGAACAAACTTTATTGGTTTTAAATAACAAGGAAAAAAGAATCAAAGCAAATAATTTCCAAACGATTCTTTTGGTTGGAAACATCGAATTCACAAGCAAAAAAGAATATGTTTCCCCTCTCGATAAGTTGGCTTTGTATCACATTCAAACGGATGTTCAAAACTATCTTAACCTTTGGAAAGAATACAATAGAATCGAGCTTGAAAATGAATTTTTAAAATTCAAAAAATCTTCATATGTAAGATATGACGCTTTTAAAACCAATGGCAATGAAATAAAGTTATTTTTCGATGATGAGAATTACAAAAAATTAAGTTCCTTCAAAGGAAATTTATGTTTTTTAGGATCAAACGATATTCTTACATTGTTCAAAGCTGACAATATCGATAATTATGATGCTATAGAAAAAGATTTGTTAAAAAAGGAACAAATCACAACAATTGTATTAAACGACAAATCAAACGATAAAGAAAAATCTATTCAAATCCATGCTGAAGATAGATCCATGTTTTCCTATAGTTCTTCCAATTCAGGCTTTATCTGTTTGTCCTTATTAGGCAATAAAATTTCATACAATCGTAGAGAAAAAGCGAAAGACAAAATCATTCAAGGCAAGGCCGGAATGCAAAAGATGTATACCTGGTTTACTGATAATCCTGAGCCAAATCAATCCAACGAAAGATTTTCGATCAATGGAAACCTACTTACCAAAAAGAATTTAACAAATAATCAAAGAGAAGCATTGGACATCATCTGCAACACCCCTGATATAGCTATTCTTCAAGGTCCCCCAGGAACGGGTAAGACAACCGTTATCAAAGAAGCTTTGATTCAATTGAATTCTCAACAAGAAAACAAATATGAATTTGGCAATAATCTTTTGTCTGGTTTTAGACATGAGACCGTTTTGAATTTAACTGACAATGTTGATTTATTCGGATTGCCAGCTGTCAAAGTGGGTGATTCATCAAAAGAAGTCTTTAGCAAGAATGATATCGAGCCAAGAATCCAGAAATTCGTTGAACAATTGATTGATGAATTAAAAGAAAAATATAAAGATCTGACAGCAGAAGATGATGAATATATCGAATTCAAAAAGAAGTATTTGAATTACATTTCTTTCAACAATTCCATCGATTCATCCATTGATATTTTAAAAGGAATCAAAGAATTAGAACTCTTTAAATACGATACGGTTGTATGTCAAAAAATAGATTCTATGATCAATTCTTTGATTAAGAAAAATAAGACTGAAGACTATGATCAAGAATCCTTCTTAGAATTCCTCTATGGTATGCCTATCGAAGAAGAAGGATACAACGATGAGTCCGAAAGAATCGAATTATGCCTTTCTGTTTTTGCTGATAACTCAGAATTAAAAAAGGATGTGAATATTCTTAAGAATGTCTTGAAAGAAATTCCGTATTCTCGTGAAAAAGTGAAGGCGATTCGAAGAGAATTGATTATCAAATATCGTAAGATTCCTGAGATTATGGTTTCTTCAAGCCAAAAAGAAGAAATCATCAACTATTTGAATAGGCTATTCGAAGAAGTGAGATGCGAAAGACTTAAGAAGTTTGGCGGAGATAAAGTTGCTATTCTCGATTACATAGATAGTTTAACTGAAAATCCGTTCTTGATTAGAGATACACTCCTGGATTACACGAAGGTTTTGGGCGCAACAAATCAACAGTCTATTTCGAAAAATATGTTTAGCATCAAGGATGATGACGCCACCTTTGACAATGTCTTTATTGATGAAGCTGCTACATCATCCCCACTCGATTTATTCATCCCGATGTCTTTAGCCAAAAAGAAAATTGTATTGGTTGGAGACCATAAGCAACTTCCAAATATCGTTGACGAAGAAATTATCGAAGAAGTCGAAGATAAAGTGTCTAAAAACAGTGAAGGAAAGGATAAAAACGACATTTCGTCGACAATGAAGAAAACATTGTTTGAAATCCTAATGGATAAAGCAAAAGAATTAGAAGCAAAAGATGGTATTAAGAGAGTCATCACTCTTGATACACAATTTAGAATGCACCCTAAACTTGGTGAAATAGTCAGTAATTCATTCTACGATGGAATAATTAAATCAATTAGACCGGAATCCGAATTCGTTCATAATTACCATGGCATGTCTGGCAAATATTTATACTGGCTAGATACTCCATTAGATGAATCATTTAAATACAGGCTTGGAAACAGCAAATCTAGAATAAACATCCCTGAAGCAAAAAGAATCGCAAGGCATATCAAAGAGGCTTTGGATTCCCCAAACTATCAAAGAGTTTCCATCGGTGTCATAACTATTTTCCGTGACCAAGTCAAAACAATCGAGAATGAACTTAAAAACGTTGGAATTTATGACGACCAATTCAGTTTAAGGCCTGAATACGAATCTCAGGAAATATTGATTGGCACGGTTGATGCATTCCAAGGCCGTGAATTTGATATTGTTTATTTATCTTTGACATATGTCTTTAATGAGAAGAAAAACTATAGCCGTTTAGCTGGAGAAAATGGAAACAGCTTAATGTGTGTTGCCTTAAGTCGCCAAAAGAAACTTTTGATCGTTGTTGGGGATAGAAGCATTTACGCAATACCAAATGCAAAAGAAAAGGTTAGACCATTATATGAGTTAGCCCAAAAATGTGATGGAGGTGATATGCATGAGTGATGTTATTTATAGTGCCAAATTTTCTCCGTCAGATAGTAAGAACAAAAAAGAAGAATATTTCGCTATTCCTGTTTCAATCATAAAGGTAATGCTCACAATCAGTAAGAAACCCGATCTGAATCATTTTGAAAGAGCAATTCTTTCTCTTCTTTTAGGTAAATATCATTCAACGATGGAATTATCTGATCGTCTCCTTTTAAAACCTGAATTGATTGATTTGATTTTGAACGATTTAAGAAGAAAGGAATTTATCACCAAAGACAATAAAGTATCTCAAAAAGGAGAAGATACTTTAAAAGGCTTATATTCTGATAAAAAACAAGAAAATTGTTATCTGTTCTTCGATTGGAATAGAGGGTGCCTTTTAAATGCTCATTGCACTGATAATGATATTATCATCACGAAAAGCAAACCAAATGAATCTTCTTACAATTTTTCTTTTGAAAACGACGCCTTTAAGGAAAATATTTCATACAGATATGTAAAAATCGACAGCAAAACAAATTTCACGCAGGAATTAATTAAGAAAACTATTAGGAATAACATCTTCAGAGATAAATCGATCGAAGATTTAATCAACGTCGAAATCATAGATTTTAACAGAAAGATTTATCATTTAATCACTTCGATAGAAACTCAATTGGATTACTTAGGAACTCGATACATCGTTAAAAATCCATTCACATTGGAAAATGATGAGGGTTTGTCTTTATTTATCTATGATAACTGCACCAACCCACAAATAAAGCCAATCTTAGAAAATTTGATGAAATTCAGATTGAATTCCCAAAACAACGAGGGAAACGCAAAGATATTCGAGGAGATTGAAAATAATCTATTCAACAAAAAGATTAGAGAAGAACACACTGGCTTTATCATTCCTTTGATGAACACCATCAAAGCGTTGAATGACCAAAAGAATCAAAATATCGAAGATAGAGTTCAAAGATACGATATCTTAAAGAATGCTATGGTTAACCTTGGAGATTTATATGAAAAGATTCTTTACGAATACGCTATCAAGAATCCATATAAAGACAATGTTGATTGTATCGGAAAAGACATCACATACAATAAAATCGCTTTAATTGATATCGCAAAATCTTGTGGCTTTGATGTTAGCAGTAATGGAGAAAAGTTATTAGTTATCAGTAAACAATCATTGCAAAAGATTAGAAAAAATCCAAATCGAGCTCAGTTGCCTGAATGCATATCTTGGAACTTGGCTATTGCCACAAAAGATAAGAATCATTTCTTTTACGAATTAGCAAAAAAATACCCTTCCTTTATCAATCTCATGCATCAATTCAAAAGAGATTATAGAGATAACAGCAAGCACTCGACTGACGTTAAAGATATTTCACCGAAGTCTTTCATCAACCTTATGTTCGATATGCTTCAGTTGGCATTTGGATATAAAGTGAATCATGAAAAGCTGTCTGAACTCATAGATTTTAGCGGAAAGATTTACGACTATTCTTATTCGGAAACGTCTATTAGAACAACTATTGGAAACAAGATATTTGAATTGAACAGCGATAAAATAACAGAAATCAGATTCAATTTAATATCTATGTACGATGATTATCTTATTGAAGATTGCAGATATATCACCTATGCATATTCTTTATTAGATACATACATAAGACTGATAGCAGAATCTATCAAAGATAAATATAAATGTTTCTATAGAGATTTCAGAAAGGAATTCAAATCTACCAATGAAATAGAAAGTTACTTAGTTTCATTGGGATTCAAGATCGGATTCAATGAAGAAGTAGGTAATAACGCTATCGATTCTCTTGAATTTATGGGAAATGAAGGAAACATTGAAGGATGTTTCACCAAAGGATTCCAGAATGCTAATTTAAGATTCAAGATGTTAGCCTTAATTGACATGTTCAAACAAAATGAGAACATACCAAAAGAATTCTTAGAAAACGGCCTTGACGATTTGTTCTCGATAACATCAACCTTAAGTTATTTACAAGGACACCAACAAGTTCATGAATTCAATGAAAAACACGCAAAAATAATCATAGATAACATAATGAAATTAACTGATTTCATCGTAAATAAATCAGATTTGATCAAATGGTAAGGAGGCCATTATGGAAACAAAAGAAATTACACAAGAAGAATTAGAAGCAAGAGAAGCGGCTGTAGCTCAAAGAGAAAGAGAAGTTTCAGAGCTTGAATCCATCAAAAAGAGATTAGAAGAAGAATATCAAAAGAAAAATAGAGAAGTTTTGAAATTGCAAGAAAGCATCCTTACCGATAAAACAATCGATATTGCTGCTAAAGACAAAGAATTAAAGAACCTTCAAGAGCAATTGGCAAAGACCAACAACGAATTAATCGAAAAGAAGCAAGAACTTGCTAATAGAAAACTGACAATTGATTCAGAAGTCAATGCGTATAGGGATGCAAAACTTCAAAAGACAAACAGCGAACTTTTGACAAAGTTTCAAAATGATATTAAGAAGATTCAGTCCGAATATGAATCTTATTTAAAGGCTTCCACCGATACCGTCAAATGGTCTGAAGAAAAGCTTCACGAAGTTTTTGATGAATTGGTTGGAGAATTCAAAAAGTCCCTAGAAGCCAAAGAAGCCATTGTTCAAACTAAGATTAATGATTTAGAGAAGGCTCAAAAAGAATATGAAACTGCCATTGAAGAAAGCAGTCACATTAAGGAAGAAGAAGCGAAGTTAAAAATAGAGCAGAGAAAAGTTGCTCTTCAAAAGAAAAATCTCGATAGCATTATTGCGAAGGAAGCTCAAAAGCAAGCGAAAGAAATTGCTGATGAACTTGAAGAATACAAAACTCTCTATAACCAAATCGTCGAAGAGAAGAATTCTATTGGTATAGAGCTTCAAAAACTTAGGAGCAATATCTCTTATAGTGACTTGACAACGAAAGCAGATTTGGAAAATCAAATTAGGAATTTAGAAAAAGCCAATGAAGAATTGATTAAAAAATTCGGTCAGTATTCTTCTACTGAATTTGATGAAATAAAGAGAAAAGCCGATGGCTACGAAAGCATCAGTTCAAAGAATACTGATTTGAACATCCGAATCAATGATCTTCTAAGCCAAATAGATATTTATAAGAGCAAAGAAAATCAAGCTGACAGCCTTAAATATCAAAACGAAATGTTAACAAAAACAATTCGTGTAGAAAGACTTGCAGCCGTTAAATTGAGAGAAGAAATCGATGCATTGCAATCCCGAGTCGATAATACGAAAAGTGGAGTTGTTGCTTCAGAAACAATTGAAATCGTCTATCCTGAGTTCAAGGATTGCCCACAATCAGACGAAAAGAAAATAGATGAAATTAAGTGGATTGATGGAATCATCGCAAAGTGCAAAGAATCCGGTTATGAATTCTCTAGGCGTTTATTCTATTCCTTCCACACTTCTTTAAAGACATCTGATATGTCCCCTCTTACTGTTTTAGCGGGTGTGTCAGGTACAGGAAAATCCAAATTGCCGCAACTTTATTCTCGATTTGGTGGCATCTATTTCCTTTCTGTTCCAGTCCAACCGGACTGGGATAGCCCACAATCTTTATTCGGCTATTACAATAGTATCGAAAAGAGATTCAATGCAACATCTCTCTTAAGGGCATTAGTCTCCTTCCAGGCTAACAAATCAAAATCTCCAACCAAGGATAATATAACTGATTTATCAAACAAAGTTTTGATTGTGCTTTTAGATGAAATGAACTTAGCTCATGTTGAGTTGTATTTCGCCGATCTTCTTTCGAAATTGGAAGAAAGACGTGGAGAAAGCAAAGATATTGGATTTGAAGTAGATTTAGGTGCTGGCAACGACAAATACAATGTTGTTTTAACCGATAATGTCAAATGGGTTGGAACGATGAACGAAGATGAGACTACAAAGTCATTATCTGACAAAGTCATAGATCGCGGTAATGTCATCTCCTTTCCAAGACCTGAGAAGTTTGAAAGATATAATAAGAAGCCTTTAGCACCAGAAGCAAACAAGATTGATAGAACCATCTGGGAAAGCTGGATTGATGGAAAAACTACTTTGACAGACGAAGAAGCAAATAAATACATGTCTATCGTCGAAGGAATCAACAACGCATTAAAGAAAGTAAATCGCGCTTTAGGCCATCGTGTTTGGCAATCCATTGAAAACTATATGATTTCTCATCCACTAGTTAACGAAAATGCGAATGATAAAGACAAGAGGGAGAAGGCATTGAATTATGCTTTTGAAGAAGCTTTAGTCCACAAAGTCATGCCTAAACTTAGAGGTATCGATACCGATGGCTCACAAAGAACCGATTGTTTGGATGTCATTAAGAATATCTTGGTCGAAAATAAATTAACAACTATCGTTTCCGACTACGATAACGCTTTGTCATCCGTTACTGGAACTTTCGTGTGGGATTCAGCCAAATATTTGTCTGAAGACTACAAAATGGAGTAAGCATAGATGGGTTATGCAAAATATTACGATAATCTTTTTGTAGATGGTAAAGTAAATAGCAAGTTTGTCACCTATCTATCTGCCGTTCATATGGCTAACGTTTTAACAAAGAGAGATAAGGTAACGAACGACTCTTTAAATGATCTTTGTTCCAATTATTCAGCAAAGGCTTTATCTTTCTTTGAAGGTTCTGATAGTTCTTTGACATTTATAGATGATGATATTCAAGTTATTTACGATTTTACAAAAGAACATATTGATAAGATTTTAAAAAATCCTCATCAATCAATCGTTAAAGAACAACAACTTATTAATAAAGAGAAACTCAAGCAAATTGAGCCTAAAACTTTAAATTGGCTTGCTAATAAGCCGGGTTCAACAATCAAAGAAAAGTTGGCAAATGTAAACAAGGTATCTTCTACAGTTAAGAGATACACATACAATATTAAAGAGAACCAATTATTTTTAGCCTACTTCAAAGATATCTATAAACTCTTAAATAGCAAAATTTCTATTATTAAGAACAATCCTGAATTGTTTGGGAATCAGACTGAAAAAGTCGAGGAATTAACCCTTAAATTAAACAAGATCAGATTTACTATCAAGAATGATTTTGATGAAGTAATAGAAAAAGATTTTTCGACTCCTAATAATGCACTTATAGGCAATGTAGATTATGCAGCTATTTGGAAATCCTACTTGGATATCAAACAGTCTTCTTTGGATTATGAAA
>CAVIJE010000034.1:0-12629 GCA_963643355.1 Sodaliphilus sp.
TCTACATCTTTCACCTATATAAAGACGCCGTTTTTGAAAAAGAGACAAAAAATATGTTATGAATGTTAATTTTCTTTGTTTGCATTATAATTAGTTTATGATTTTATTGATAGGTGCCTCAGCAAGCGGAAAAACTGAAATTTCTAAAAGTCTAGGAATTAAATATGGAGTTACTAAAGCTATAACTCATACGACTAGGGCTCCAAGACAAGGCGAAGTTTATGGTGTTGACTATTACTTCGTGGATGAAGAAAATTTTGAACAGTTAGCAAAAAACGGAGCTTTTGTTGAAACGACTTTATATAACGATTGTCATTATGGTTGTTCCAAGGCTGAAGTGTCAGATGATAAAGTAGTTATCATTGATCCTAATGGTCTAAAAGCATTTTTGGCTTTAAAAGATCCTTCTATAGTTTCTTTTTATCTAGAAGCGAGCGAAAAAACACGCGAAAAGAGAATGAAAGAACGTGGAGACTCATTAGAAAGCATTAAAAAAAGACTTCAAAATGACTCTGACGCGTTCTCAAAAGATAAATTAAACGGTATTGATTATTTTATAAATACCGACAGAAAAACAGTTTTATCGCTAACAAAAGATATCTATTCGAAATATCTAAAAAAATTAAAAGAAAGAGGAATAGAAAATCCAAATATAGTCGTTAAATAACGGCTATTTTTATTTTTTCTTGATGATGCGAATGAATGCTTCTTTTACTGTAAACTGCGAAACGCTAGTTACTTTAACATATATATTATTGATTCTGAACGTATCGCCAACAATGGCAAATCTTCCTAAATGATCAATTATCCAACCACTGACTGTCGTGTAGTCATCAGGCAATAATTTATCTGGATCTAATCCCATTTCATTATAAAAATCATCTATATTCATCGCACCATTTACGTAATATGAATTTCTTCTTTCGCCTTTTCTTATATCGTTAGTTGGATGATCTTTTTCATCCCACATTTCACCGACTAATTCTTCAAGAATATCTTCGAGTGTTATTATTCCTTCGGTTCCCCCGTATTCATCACGAACAATGGCTATATGATGCTTATTTTTCTTCATTAAAGCCATAGCGGAAGATATCATCATAGTTCTAGGAACGTTTACAATCGGTAAAAGAACGTCTTCATAAGTGACTTTCTTTCCTTTAACTAATTCTCTAAGCAATGTTTTAACTGGTATATAGCCCAAAATATGATCGATGTTCCCTTTATAAACAATTATGCGAGAATGATGGAATGCCTCTTTATTTTTTAAGAAATGTTCAAAAGGCTCGTCGGTATCATACCCAAAAACGTTTACTCTTGGGGTCATAACTTCATAGCAAGAAGTTTCCTTAAAATCTATTGAACGATAAAGCAATTCCGATTGATCTTCGTCGATGATGCCCTCTTCTTCAATCGTGTTGACCATGGCTTCAAGTTCTTCATCGGTCGCTAAAGGGTCTTCATCAGCCGAATTTCTAACAACTGGTTTGCTTAAAAGTGTCGCTAAGTGCGAAGATGGCCAAACAAAAGGGAAGAAAATAATTTTTATCGTTTTCATGAAAGGTATAAAGGCCTTTGACAAGCTAAACGAATGGCTAGAAGCGATATTCTTCGGGGTTATTTCGCAGAAAATAAGCAAGAAAACCAGCAAGCTAACGGATGAGATAGTGCTTGCTAAGTCTTCGCCAACGTGTTCTGCAAGCAAATCTCTTCCAAGAAGAGCCCCGAGGGATGATAAAAGAACATTTGAAAAATCATTCCCAAAGAGAATAGAGGCGATTGTTTCATCGTAATTATTCGCATATTCCAACGCTTGCTTAGCTTTTGAGTCTCCTTTAAGAGCGTGGGCTTCAAGTCTTCTTCTATTTACCGACGAATAAGCCATGTCAGCAGCAGAAAAAAGGAACGACAATATCGCTAAAACTAAAATAAGAATTATGTAAACTATATCTATAGTTTTCATTTCTTTTTTCTCCCTTTTTTGCCTTTTTCTGCCGTCGCTTTGCTAGAGGTAACATCAGACGTCTCGGAAATAGTTCCAACAAGTTCTTCTAAAACATCCTCCATCGTAACCATGCCTAAAAGAACGTTTTTACGATATACAAGGGCCACCTGCTTCCTTTGCTTTTGGAATCCATCCACCAAATCATCGATTGTAACGTTAGGAGAAACAATAAAAGGTTTTTCGATGGAATCGTTCAAATCGGTTTTTACCGTTTTATCATCAAGGTAATCCGCTAAAAAATTCTTAACCAAAAGGATTCCAACTATTTTATTTGGATTATCATAATAAACAGGTATTCTTGAATAAGATGTCGAGCAAATTATTTCCACGAGTTTGTTAAGAGACAAATTTTTGAGATTAATCGTAAACATTTTCTCTCTGGGGGTGAAAATTTCCTTTACCTTAGTATCCGAAAAATCTAAGGAGTTTTGAATTATCTGGCTCTCATTTTCTTCTAAAGCCCCTTTATTCTCGTTGTATTCGATGACATTTTGAAATTCTTCTTCGGTAATTTCCGGTTCTTCTTTAGCTTTAAAAATCTTTTTAAATAGGAAAGAAATACCTCTAAAAAGCAAGGAAATTGGATATAAAACAACAATTAAAAAGGCTAAGGGATAGCAAGCCCATGTTGCTATTTTATTTGGCATTTTTCTTCCAATCATTTTTGGTAAGGTTTCGCCAAAAATATATAAAAGTATGGTTAAAGTCAATGAACCTATAAGCGTTGCAACGGAATTGTCTATCCCTTGCATTAAAGTATCGACAAAAAGGAACGTTGTCACGCTTGAAAGAACAACCGAAGCGGCATTATTTCCTATAAGAACGGTGACTAAAGCCGAATCAAAATGATCATCACACCAAAGAACAAGCTTAGCGCTATTAGATCCATTATTTGCTTTAACTTCAAACTTAAAACGATTTAAGGATGAAAATACAGTTTCAACTAAAGAGAAAAAGGCCGAAGCCAGAAAGAGGAAAATTGTCAGAATTAAGTAGACCACCCAATGCGGCAAAATCAATCATCCTCCTTTTGAATGCTAGAATATTCTAACACAAATTAATAAATATACAAAAAGGCTCCATCAAAATGGAGCCAATTTGAATTTTAGAAATTAATCATCATTCTCTTCAATATCTTCTTCACCGGTTCCTGCAACACGATAAGAAGCTAATTGCGAGATGTAATTAAGCGGAGAGATGTCTTCTTTAACTAAGCCATCTTTTTCGCAAGCGTCTTTGATTAATTGTTTTGCGCGTTTTAAGGAGAGGCCACTCTTAACTTTGAAGGCAAGAGGGATATCTTTGTAAATGTTTTTAACGCCAACATCCTTTACAGGAATTGGTGAATCCTTATAGTCATGAGGATCAAGAGCCATATACAATTTAAGGCCTTTTCCCGCAACAACGATCTTTAAGTAGGTCTTTGTGTGAAGTCTGAATGTATCGCCAGAGATCGACAAACGGGACTTCAAACCATACGAGAGCGCTTCAGCTTTAAGTTCGTTATAAGCATCTTTGATATCATCATCAAGGCTTAAGACACGATCAGCGAACGGAACGCGTTCAATGGTTTTTTCCTCAGTTGTCGTTTCATCGGCTACTGGTTCCTCAGGAACTATAGGCTCAACTGGTTCTTCGACTGGCGTTTCTTCAACAGGAGTTTCTTCGACTGGTGAAGGAGCAGGGATTTTAGCTAACTCTTCAGCAATGATGCTTCTGATATCGTCAGCTGAGAGTTGACTTGCCTTCACATTCTCGATTGCAGTCTTTGTCTCTTCATCCTTAACTTTGTCTTCTTCGACTTTTTGGGCATATTGTTTGCTTAAATCATCGATTTTGGCACATTGTTCAGAAAGAGAATCAATTTTTGAACATTGTTCGGATAAAGAATCGATTTTCGCGCATTGTTCAGATAGAGAGTCGATCTTTGAATATTGTTCATTCAAACCATCGATTTTCTTGTTTTGTTCCTCTTCGGTTTCCTTTAGAGGGGAAATTTCGTCGCTAATAACGGTAGAGATTTCTTCAATCGTTACTGGAGCAGGCTCGTTTTCTTTAGATTTCGTAATCTCTTCGTTAATTATTTGTTTAATGGATTCAAGAGTTATTTCTTCTTTATCATCCTTGCTTTCATCAAGAACTTGAACGACTTCGTTACGAATCATCTTGCTCAATTCATCAGCTGTCATGAGTTCTTCTTCGACTTCGCTCTTTGTTTCTTCTACAGGAGCGGTCGTTTCTTCAGTGACTTCCTCGGCTTTTTCGTCTTGAGGTCTTGTAGAAGCGTAATATTCGTTAAGTTCTTCACGAATTAATGAGCGGCATTGTTCATCCGTTAAAGGCATTAATTCTTCAGGATGGTCATGGTCTCTGAGTTCATTTTTGATTATTGCGCGTAATTCTTTAGCCGTAAGAGGGCGTTCATCAAGTTTTTCTTCAACGACAGGCTTTTCTTCGACTGGTTGTTGATTTTCCTTTAATGCAGCAATAAAGGCTGCTTGTTGAGAAGAAAGCGCTTCATCAACGATTCTCTTAACATCGTTTTCGGTAAGAGTTGGTTTTTCTTCTTTTTTCTCATGGGCAGGTGCTGGTTGAGGTGCGTAATATGGAGGTTGTGGCCAATAATAAGGAGGTTGTGGGTAAACCGGTTGTCCTTGACCGCCATAATTTATATGTTGGACAATGAGAGGATTTTTCTCGTCATTCCCCTCTCCTTCTTCATCTTGTTTGACCTTTGAAGAGTTTTTCTTAGCTTTTTTACCATTTTTGGATGTGGTTTCTTCATCATCCAAAGATGTGAATTCTTCATCGGATTTTTCATTAGGATTCTTTATATCATCGGCAAGAGCGCCAATAATGGAAATCAAGCCAAAGAAATAGCCAAGAGCGGCAAGTAATGCAATGCCTAATAAAAGGAAAATAGCGGCCGCGTGATTAGCGAAATTTTCCGTAAACAAAGCACGTAATAAGGAAACGCCGTTATGGACTCCGACACTTCCGACGGTTCCATTAAAGATATATCCGGTGCTTGAATCAACATAGCCGATAAATGCAAATAAAACCCATGTTGAGACTAAGCCAAAGATAATCCAGAAAATATTAATGGATAAGCTATTTGGCCTACGAGTTGCAATAAGAACAATAAAATGCCAAATCCAGAAAACGAATTGAACGCCAAGCAATCCAACAACGATTCCCGAAACAACCGGCCTTCCAATAGAGAAGGTAATTGTTGCTTTCAAAGCTGGCCAAAGATTGTTAATGGCATCAGTAATGAAATTTGAGGAGACGAAATTGCTCAATTCAGTTCCTAAGTTTGGTAAAAAGATCAGCAACACTGCCGCGGCAATGACAAAAATTGCTGAAACAATCGACATAACCAATGGTGATTTTTTCATACAGAAAATCCTTTCTTATTTATTACATAATAATTCGTTTTGTCTAAAAGTAAAGTTAAAATAGAAAAAAATGGCGTTTTTAGCGTGAAAAAATGGAAATTTCGTTTGAAATTACCCTTATTTTTGCCATCCCTTTCCCACCTTTCTCTCCATCTAAGCACCAAAATCCATCATCTTTTGGAGTAATGATGGCTTCTTTTATGGCAATACTCTTTTCTTTTTTAAAAGGCAAGAAGCGCGAAATCCCATTTAAAAATGATTTAGGTGGAAAATAGCCCTCAATAATCCCATCATCTAGAACAGTTTGCTTATTTAAAGAGAAACCGCCCATATTCTTGCCATTTAAAAGTATTATAAAAGGGCATTCTTTTTCAAACGTCTTTCCCTCGATAGAAATCGCAAAAGAATGCGTTTTTGGCACGAACATTTCATTTAACGAACGAAAATAATACGTGTATTTTCGCATATGTCTTTTGTCTTTTACCATATATGGAATTGAAGAATAGGCGCCATAAGCTAAGCAATATAAGAAATAACAAACGCGATCTTCAAATTCCACTTCTCCGATATCAATGAATTTAATATTCTTCTTTTTTATTATTTCAAGGGCTTTTTGCAGTGATTTTCCAACGCCAAAGTTTTTCCCTCCATCGCCAAGCGTTCCAGCATTTATATACCCTAAAACCGGCTTCTTTTTCATTTTCATCAATTCGTTGATGGCTAAATTAAGAGAGCCATCACCCCCTATAACGATTAATGCATCGTATTTTGGCACGATATTTTGATAAATTTCAAAAGCCTCTTCTTCGCTTTTAGGCGGAAGAAAAAGCATCTCCTCAAAAGTGGATGCTAATTCATTTTTAATTTTATTGGAATGTTTTTGGAAATTTCTTCGCCCTGACTCAGGGTTATAAATGAAAATCGCTTTCATATTCCAATTATATATTATTTCTTTTCACTATATTTAATTGAATGCGCGATGAATTCTCTAAATAAAGGATTTGGGCGGAGAGGTCTAGAGGTGAACTCAGGGTGAAATTGACTTGCAATAAAGAAGTCATTTTGCGGTAACTCAATGATTTCAACAAGGTTTTGCTGAGGATTTATGCCCGAGAACACCATGCCGGCCTTTTCAAACATTTCACGGTACTTATTGTTGAATTCATAACGATGGCGATGTCTTTCTTTTGCTTTTTCCGTTTTATAGCAAGCATAAGCTAGCGTATCCTTCTTCACCCCACAATCGTAAAGGCCAAGGCGAAGTGTTCCGCCCATTGCGATTCCACTATATTGGTCACGAAGTAAATCGATAATTGGGTTTTGCGTTTGAGAATCAAATTCAGATGTATTTGCATCAGTAAGTCCTAAGACATGGCGAGCGAATTCAACGCACGCAAGTTGCATGCCAAAGCAGATACCTAAGAAAGGAATGTTGTTTTCTCTAGCGTATCTTATGGCAACCATTTTGCCCTTACTTCCTCTTTCGCCAAAACCGCCAGGAACTAGAATTCCGTCGTACCCATTGAGCGTTTCTTCAACGTTTTTCTCTTTAAGGTCATTAGATTGAATCCAACCGATTTCCACCTCTGAAGAATTGTAATAGCCAGCATGTTTAAGAGCTGAAACGACGGAAAGATAAGCGTCGTGAAGTTCAACGTATTTTCCAACAAGAGCAATTTTTACTTTTTTCGTTGGATTCTTTACGGAATCGCACCAAGAACGCCACTCGCTAAGATCAGCTTCTTTGGCTGTCATACCAAAATGTTGCAACACATAATCGTCTAAGCCTTGTTCATGCAAAGCGAAAGGAAGTTCGTATACGCTATCAAGGTCATCAGCTTCAAAAATTCCATTTACTGGAACGTTGCAGAATAAGGAAATTTTTGATTTTTGATTCTCGGGAAGGGCAACTTCAGAACGAAGAACGACAGCATCCGGTTGAATGCCAAGTGCTAAAAGTTCCTTAACTGAATGTTGAGTAGGTTTAGTTTTCGTTTCGCCAGCACTTTTAAGATATGGGACTAAAGTGTTATGGGCAAAAAAGGTATTTTGATAGCCGAGTTCTAAACGAGCTTGGCGGATAGCTTCAAGGAAAGGCGTTGATTCCATATCGCCAACGGTTCCGCCAATTTCAACTATGACTATTTCAGCTTCGGAAGCTTTAGCAGCATCAACAAGTCTTTGTCTAATTTCGTTTGTGATATGCGGAATGACTTGAATGCAAGCGCCAAGAAAATCTCCTCTACGTTCTTTCTCTAAAACAGTGGAATAAATTTTTCCAGAAGTGATCGAGCTTTCCTTTGAAAGATGAAGGTCTGTCCAACGTTCATAGTGGCCTAAATCAAGATCGGTTTCAGCTCCATCATCGGTAACATAAACTTCACCATGTTGGTATGGAGACATTGTTCCTGGATCGATATTTAGATATGGGTCAAGTTTCATCATAAAAACCTTGATTCCCCTAGATTTAAGCAATAACGCTAAAGAAGAGGCGAAAATTCCTTTACCTAGCGAAGAAACAACGCCGCCCGTAACAAAGACAAATTTGGTGCTCATAAACCTTACTCCCTTATTTTTTAACGTTCCTTATTTTAACAAATTTAAAAGATTTTCTTCAAGCCTATATGAGGGTTTTTCATAAAAAAGAGACGGGAAACCGTCTCTAGATTATTTTTATTTTGCCTCTATTAGATGTTCACCATCAGAATAGAAGAGAATGCCTACAGTATGTGGCCCACAATAAACGCTAATTGTCGCGCTTGCTCTTGTCGCCTCGATTCTTCTAAATCCAGCAGCCTTAAGCTTTGTCTTAATCATTTCAAGAACGTCATCAGGAAGACCAGAATGAGTAATGAAAATAATTTTTTTATCGATATCGGGGTATTGAGCTAATTCATCATCGACATATTTTTCATTAACTTTCATTAAAGTTCCGCGATACAGGTGGTCTTTAGTCATTGAACCATCTTCTTGAACGATAATTTGTGGTTTTAAGCGTAAAAGATTAGCACCAAGCATGGATAAAGCAGAGCATCTTCCGCCTTTAAAAAGATTATCTAGTGTTTCGATCGTGAATGATGCGCGAGCATATTTTCTTCTCTCAAGAACTTTTTCAACGATTTCTTCCACTGAATATCCGGCCTTTACTAATTCTGAAGCGTATATGGCTTGAACGGCGATGCCAGTAGAAAGTGTTTTGCTATCAATGATAGTGACTTTTCCCTCAAAGGTTTTTGCCGCTTCTTCAGCGTTTTTATTGGCAGAAGAAATTGCGCTTGAAAGAGAAAAGTGAATAATATGGTCATATTCCTTCAATACTTCTTTGAAAAATTCTTCATATTGAAATTGATTAACGGCACTCGTTTTTGGGAGTTTTTTTGTCTCATTCGTAAAATCAAAGAGTCTTTGTGGATCTATGGTTCCATCCGCAAATTCTTCTTCACCCATTATTACCGTGAATGGGATTGTTTTAATGTTATATTCATCAAGCATTTTTTGTGGCAAATCAATAGTTGATTCAGCCGTAATAACGATTTTCATGATATTTCCTCCTTTAATATTTTATGACTTTTTGGCTTTAATAAAACGAAATTTGGCATACAAGATGTTGCCGTTTTCTCTCTCTACTGGAATAACATCGTTAACCAACGGAGCTAAATATGAAGAGAATTCCGTAGACATTTGATAGTCATTATTAATATATGTCTCGGGTATTTTCTTTGTTTTATTAGCGATTTGTTCCAAAGGAAGGAGAATGTATTCAACCTGATATGGAGAATTTGAGATTCTTCTTATTCCAACCATTTTGCCAGTTTCTCCATTAAGAAAAGATTTTACGGCAAAAGAGGAAGATTCAATTGCTTCAGCGGAATCTGCTTTAGTGATTTTGCTACAATCAGCCCTTTGAATCGTTGATTCAGCGATGATTCTAGTAGGAATATTTAATTTTTCATTAATGATTCTTGCTAAAGTTTGGGAACATCCCTCTAAAGATTTATGGCCAAAGGAATCGGTTCCGGCAAGATTATGGCTTTCTAGTGGCGCCCCTTCTGATAAGGCGATTAAAGCGTATCCTTGTTTTTCATGAATTTCTTTTAAGCGATTCAGGAAATCATTCTCATTCCATTCCATTTCGGGAATATAAATTAAATCAGGTCTTACTTCTGGAGGCAAAAGAGCCACAGATGAGGTAAGCCAACCAGTGTCTCTTCCCATTATCTCCATAATAACGGCCTTCCCTTTGCGATAATTCATCAAATCGATTTTTGCCATCATCGCTGAATCCATGATATGTCTTGCGGCTGAAGGAAATCCAACGGAATGGTCAGTTTCCATCAAATCGTTATCAACTGTTTTAGGTATCCCTAAAACTAGGACATCCATGTTATTTTTTCTAAAATATTCGTTTAAACGAGCGCATGTATCCATCGAATCGTTGCCGCCATTGGCTAGGATATAGCCGATATCATAATCTTTAACTGTTTTTAAAAGTTTCTCAAACAAAGGATCATCAAAAGAAGGCAATTTCTTCCTTGAAGAGCCAATTATCTGACCAGGAGTCTGTTTTAAAAGCTCTATTTCTCTATCATCTTCGAAATCAAGATCGTATAAATCGCCATTAAGCAAGCCTTCTACACCATATTTTGAAGCATACAAGTGTGAAAATACATCAGGATGCTTTTGATATTCCCTAATAACACCATATAAGGAAGAATTAATAACGGCAGTCGGACCACCACTTTGGAAATATACAATCGCTTTTCTTTTCATAATTACTAAATTATTGTATTAAAAAGTTCTCATTTTTGCACGAAAAGAAAAAAATAGAGACAAAATAATTTACAATCTTCGCTAACCCTCTTAAAAAGTATGTATAATATCAACGCGAATATCGCAGGAGTTAATTAATATATGTTAGTGAATGCTACACAAATGTTAAAAGATGCCAAAGCCGGTCATTATGCCGTTGGTCATTTTAACATTAACAACCTTGAATGGATAAAAGCCGTTTTAACAACAGCTCAAGAAATGAAAGCACCTGTTATCCTCGGCGTTTCCATGGGAGCCGCTAAATACATGGGCGGTTATGAAGTCGTTGCCACATTAGTAAAAGGATTAGATAAGTCGCTTGGCATTACAGTTCCAGTCGCCTTACACCTTGACCATGGTAACTATGATGCTGCAAAAGCATGCATCGAAGCTGGTTTTACATCAGTTATGTTTGACGGTTCTTCTTTACCATTTGAAGAAAATGTCGAAAAAACAAAAGAACTCGTTGCCTTAGCTCATTCAAAGGGCATCTCCATCGAAGCCGAAGTTGGCGCTATTGGTGGAACTGAAGACGGAATCACTGCTGATGGTGAAGTTGCCGATCCAGCAGAATGCAAAAAAGTCGCTGAACTTGGTGTTGATTTCCTTGCCGCCGGTATTGGAAATATCCACGGAATTTATCCAGAAAACTGGACTGGATTACATCTCGATGTTTTAGAGAAAATCAACGAAGCAACCGGAAATATCCCTCTTGTTTTACATGGTGGTTCTGGCATTCCAAATGAACAAATCGTTGCCGCTATCAAAGAAGGCGTTTCCAAAATCAACGTCAACACTGAATGCCAATTAGCATTTGCTGCTGCCACAATCAAATACTGTGCTGAAGGAAAAGCCGATCCAACTGCTGAAAACAAAGATAAAGGCTACGATCCACGTAAGCTTCTCAAACCAGGCTATGAAGCAATCAAAGCCTGTGTCAAAGAAAAGATTGAACTTTTCGGAACAGAAGGAAAAGCCGCTTAATTCAAAAAGCAAAATTAAAACGCCACAATTGTGGCGTTTTTTTCGATCTCTTACTTTTTCAAATATTTGTTAACGCCTTCTTTTAAACGTTCCATTCCATCTTTTACATTGTTTAAAGACGTAGCAACATTAATTCTTATAAATCCTTCTCCTGCTTCTCCATAATGGCTTCCGGCATTAATAAATAAACCGGTTTCTTTTCTTAAGAAATCGCAAAATCCCTTTGAATCCCCACTTATTTTTGAAATATCGAGCCACATAAGGTAGGTCGCGTCCTGAATAATGCAGGTAATCTCAGGAAGATTTTCCCCAATGAAGTTATAAACGTATTGCTTATTGTTTTCGATATATGCATTTACTTGAGAAAGCCAATCTCTTCCTTCGTTAAGTGCAGCTATAGCGGCAACCTGGGCAAAAGTGTTAGGCTCAGCACATTCATCGGTGTTTAGTTGCCTATCAACTTTTTTTCTAATTTCCTCGTTTGGGCAAATAATGGCTGATGTGTGGATTCCGGCAATATTAAAACACTTAGTAACTGAAACACAGGCAAAACCAACTTCTCTATTCGTTTCATTTACATTCAAGAAAGGAACGTATTTTTTGTTTGGAGATGTTAATTCGCCATGAATTTCGTCAGAAAGAACGATGACATTATTTTTCTTTGCAAGTCTCCCTATTTCCGCTAAATCATCCACACTCCATATCTTACCGATAGGGTTTTGAGGGTTGCATAAGATCATAAGTTTAACGTTTTCTTTCGATAAAGCCTTATCTAATGCGTCAAAATCTATCGAATACGATTTGGCGATATATTTTAGTGGAACCTCTAAAACCTTTCTATTGTTATTGATGATTGAATTATAAAAGATATTGTAGACAGGAGTTAGAATTACAACTTCATCTCCTTCGTTCGTTAATTTTCTAACACTTGAAGATATTGATGGAACAACTCCCGTAGAAAAAATAAGCCAATCTTTTTGAATAACGAAATTATGTATTTCGCGATAATAGTTGATATATGCGTCAAACCATTCGTTTTGCATATCGGAATAGCCATATATTGGGTGCGAAGCTCTAGAAATGATCGCATCTTGAATTGGCTTAGCAACTTCAAAATCCATATCAGCCACCCACATTGGCAATTCATCGTCTAAAACATTCCATTTGCATGAATCCGTATGTCTTCTATCAATTATTTTGTCAAAATCGTATTTCATTTTTTGAGCTCCAAAATCGTATTTTCGTGATTTATATCGTCATCATCCGTAATATAATTTTCAACCTTTTCCACTCTGATTATGCCAGAGATTGGATTTTTAATAGAGATTAAATCGCCTTTGATGTCCGCGTCAATGTTCTCACAATACTCAAAAGAAAGATCGGTTCCAGACAAATCGCAATTGATGAGCTTGATATTTTTCATATAGCAAAAGCCT
>CAVIJE010000035.1:0-12629 GCA_963643355.1 Sodaliphilus sp.
CATATATAGCGTTATTTTCTGAATCATACAGGCCAAAAGGAGTGCGTTTTGAATCTTTAATTTTTAAGGTCATATAAAAGCTTTTGGTTGACGTAAAAAATAGTTTTTATGCGAACCAAACTTGACTCTCTCTCTCTCTCTATCTAAAATTGTTTTATTCTGAGATGATTTCAAACAATAAAAAGGAGAAAAATATGGAAGAGAATATCATTCGACTTCACATTACTTACGAAGAAAATCTTTCGCTCGAAAGTTTCTTACAACTCATGGAGATTGTAAACGAGTCTTTCGATTCGGCTTTGACTATTGCATCAATTGGACATCCAGAATCGTTAGATAGTTCGAGTGACCATAAATTTTATATTAATAGGGTAAAAGAAGGTTCGATTATTTTTGAAATCATCGTTCCAATACTCATTGGTGTTTGTACAAATGTTATGAGCGAGCTTATCATTACGAGTCTAAAAAATAAGCTCAGCGATGCGAAGGCCAAAAATGCAATTGATATTTCTGGGGATGATTCGGAGGTATCGGTGCATATTCCAAAGAATGCCAAAATTTATAAAAGAACCCGCTGGACGCCAGAAGAAGATGATATTTTGGCAAGAAAAGCCGTTGATGTTTACGTTAACAAAAAACTAAACATGGACGTTGACGTCTTTTTAAGAGATCGCGATTTTATCAAGGTGATTTCGGCACATGGGGCTCCTTCTGTTTATCAGAAGATCAGAAACATACGCCATATTCTGGATGTGGAAAAACCTAATGGCCATACATTAAAGATTTCTCCCCTCTCGAATTGCTCCGAACAAAGCATAAAAGCTGTCAAACGTTACTTACGTTAAGAGGATAAAGACATGAAATCTCGTATAAAAAAAGCGATTTTCGCAGCATTGGCTGCATTATCTATGATCGGATGCTCTGACCAAACTGGCGGCACTGCAAATAATGAATGCAGCAATGGGATCGATGGGAAAAACGGCTCTCAAATTTACACAGGGCAAGGCAAGCCTTCTAATAATGTGGGTTCTGTTGGGGATATCTATATTGATTCAATTAGTGGCGATTTGTATTCTAAAGGCGAATCTGGTTGGATAAAGACTGGCAACATAAAAGGCGCGACGGGCGATAATGGGGCTGATGGCGTCTCTATTCTCAGTGTTTCAAAGTCATCTACTGATGGAAATATCGACACTTATACAATCTATTATTCAAACGGTTCCACATCGTCTTTCAAAGTGACTAATGGGTCTGATGGTATACCAGGCGCCCAAGGAGAAAAAGGAGAAGATGGACATACTCCAACCGTAACGATTGGAACTAATGGGCATTGGTTTGTTGATGGAGAAGACACTGGATACCCGGCTACAGGCCCAAAAGGTGATGCTGGTACAAATGGTGCCGATGGTAAAGATGGGGTGTCTATTCTAAGCGTCGAGAAAACCGATGGAGACGGAACCCAAGGAACGTATGATACTTACACGATCTACTATTCCGATGGCTCTACATCCACCTTTAAACTTTATAATGCGAAAGATGGGACAAACGGTAAAGACGGCGTTTCTGTAACCTCGATCGAAAAGACTTCTTCGGACGGAAATGTCGATACTTATACAATCTATTTTTCTGATGGCTCCACGTCGATTTTCAAAGTGACCAACGGATCAGATGGAAAGCAGGGACAACAAGGTGAAAAAGGCGAAGACGGACATACACCAGAAATCACCATTGGCTCCAATGGCAATTGGTATGTGGATGGTGTTGATACAGGGGTTAGTGCAAAAGGTGATACAGGAATTTCCGTTACAAGAGCCTATATTGATGATAATGGAAATCTTATTTGCGTCTTGAGCGATGGCTCAACCGTTAATGCTGGCCATGTAAAAGATGTCTCAAAGCGTTACGTAAATTTCTATGTCGATGACGAACTTGTTCAAACTGTTAGTGTCAAAAATGGTGATAAGGTTTCAGCGCCGTCTGCTGATGTTACCGCAGGCTATACCATAAACCATTGGAATTGTAAACAAGATGGTGGATACAAATGGTTATTTTCAGCTTATACGGTCACATCTGATTTAAATCTTTATGCCGATTTTAAATATAACGATTATACGATCTCATTTGTCGACACCAAATTTGACCACGACATAGACCCTTTAACTGTCACTTATGATAAACCATTCGTTTTCCCGGAAGTTTCGCAAGAGGGCTATAACGTTTCTGAATGGCAAGATGAAAATGGAAACGCGTTCTCTGAGGGCGTTTATCGCCATGCTGGTGATTTAACATTGTTCTTAGAATGGAGTGCAAATAAATACACGATAACTCTTAATCCTAATGGTGGGGAAATTGATGGAATTGTTTCCCCAAAAACTATTACAGCTACCTACGATTCTCAATATGAGTTACCGACTCCAACTAGAACTAATTGCGTCTTCGTCGGCTGGTATGATTCCGATGATAAGAAAGTCTCATCTAAGGCAACCTGGAAAGGGACAAAGGATGTAACCTATACAGCCAAATGGAGTACTGATTTGAATACTTATAATTTTGATGCCGGAGATGGGACGTGCGATACATATACATCGGTATATGAACATTGGTCTACCTTTAGTATGCCAAAAGTAACGCCGCCTGATGGATATAGGTTCTACGGTTGGTATTTAAACGGAGTTTGTATTCCAAATAGCGGTAGTTTTTGGCCTTATAATAAAGCCGGAGGGACAATAGTCGCTAAATATATTACCGAATATAAAGCAGGGGAGATATTTGGAACAAGGCTTATTTTTTCTAATGATAGGAAAACAGCATGGTATGGATTGTATCCCAAAACTCGGGTTTCGGATGTAGAACTCTGTACCACTCTTAGTAGAATGTTTATTGAAGAGTCTAATGGGTGGTATCTATACGAAGGAAAGTACTACACTAAGATTACGGCAAATCCAGATAGTTATGCTAATGATTCAAAAGATGAAACCTTCGATGATGGAACTGAAATAAGATATGGTCAAGAATACTGGTTTGAATGCGAAAGAATAAAATGGTTTGTTTGTAACGATGAATCCAATAACGGAACGTATAAATTGGTTTCTGCTGATTTGCTTGATTGTAAATCTAATGCATATTGGAGTAAAATATCGGGGACGTCAGCTCAAAATTACAAAAATTCAGAAATGCGTTCTTGGTTAAATGATGAGTTCTATAATTTGGCCTTTTCTCTTAATGATAGTTATATTCAAACAACTGAAGTGGATAATAGTGCCTCTTCAAGATTAGGGAATACTAATAATGAAAATACTTGTGAGAACACAAATGATAAAGTTTATCTTTTAAGTTCTAAGGAAATGTACAATAACAAGAATGTGATTTTTGGTTGCAAAACAACAGACTATGCTAAAGCAAATGGCGCTTATTCGTATAACGGCAGTGCTTTGGTATATAAAGATAAAGAGTATCCGTCTTTTAAAGGCTATGGGAAATCTTGGACGAGGTCTCAACATTCAACATATGGAACATTTTATGCCATTTCTTGGTTAACGTATGGCTTGCAAGGCGATACATATGGCTATGGAAACTATATATTTTACTATTCTTCAAATGACGCGTGCATCCAACCTTGCATAACCGTAAAGATACCTTAATTGATTTCAAAATAGGTTATCACTGCAGCCTTAACCTTTTTCCTACGCAATTTGCAAAAATAAATTTTAGGGAAGCCGGCATATTTTTGATTTTCGGGCGCCTTGAACTTTTTGCTTTCGAATCAAAAGTGTTTTAAAAAGCACGTTTTTATCGATATATCATCTCATCAAATAAACAAAGTGAGAACCAGTAATCGCATCGAGAAGAAAAAAGATGGAAACCCACGTATTTTTTATTCACTCAAAGTAAATATGCCACAATTAAAGAGTTTTTCAAAATTTATTTTTTACCGTTTTTGTGAATTAAATAACGGATAAAAATAGCAATTAAAGAAACGATTGCTATTGATAATGCAACAGTTAATCCGATGATGCGGTGGTCTGAGAAATCTAGCATAATTCACCATCCTTCAAATGATAAATTTTGTCGCAAATAGCCAATGATGAGCTTCGATGCGAAATTAACAATATGGCTTTATCTTTTTTCTCTTTCTTTAATTGAGAAAGGATATAGGCTTCATTGTAGGCATCAATATTGCTTGTGGCTTCATCAAGCAAAATAAGCGGAGTGTCTGACAAGAATACTCTAGCAAGTCCAAGGCGTTGTTTTTCACCACTAGATAAGTTATCGCCTAAATCGTTTATTTGAGTGTCTAGCCCATCTTTCAAAGACCTAATCTTCTCATCTAACCCTGCTTTCTTTAAACTTTCATAGATTTCTTCGTCGGTCGCATCCTCTTTAGCGATATGCATATTGTAACGAATGCTGTTTTTAAATAAATAAGTCGTTTGAGAGAATAAAGTCACATTTTTAGCAAGTGCTTCACGGGAATACGTTGCTATATCTTTATCGTTATAGAGTACTTGCCCTTTATTGGTTTCCTCAAAATGCAAAAGAAGTTTAAAGAGAGTTGATTTTCCTCCTCCACTCTTTCCTTCGATTCCAATGATTTCGCCTTTTTTGATGGAGAAGGAGACATTTTTGAGTATCTCTTTCGTGTCATCATAGGAAAAAGAAACGTCTTTAACTTCAAGTGAAGAGAAAGCAAAACTTTCATTGCCATCTTTTATTTTTGGCTTCTCATCAATTAAAGGGAGAATCCTCTTTGCCGAAGCAAAAGACATTGTTAAATTGGCTGGAAGGTTTGCTAAGGCTACGACTGGTCCAAAAGAGGTCGCCATCATCATATATGCAAGGATAATGTAATAAGATGAAATTATCCCTTTCTTATAGAGGATTGCTCCGAGCATTATCATCAATAAATCCCCGAGAATGATTAAGAAATTAACGACGCTTTGAGAATAAAGGGCCTTGTCGTTTAATTTTTTGTTGATCGTATTTATTTCTTTAGTGGATTTTTCTATCTCCTTTGCCTGTTCTTTTTCTTTTTGGAAAAATAATGTCTCCTTGATTCCGTAACATGCATTCAAAGACATATTTTCGTTTTCGGCTAGCTTTTTTCTGTATTCAACGCCTAACTTTCTATTTGATAGATAAAAGATTATTGGGGTAAGCATTCCAATAAGTAGATACATTCCTAAGGCAAGCAAGGAAAAAGAATAATGGATTAGGACACCAAAAAGAATTAGAACAACTAATTCCGTTAATATGGCAATGAAAAATGGCGTGATGGTATGGGCGTAGAAAACTTCAAGGCTCTCTGTATCGGACTGGAGAATTGAAAGAAGTTCGCCCTTATTGCGATCATCAAGAATTTTACTGCCTTGTTTTCTTAGCGAAGAAAAAACGTTGTTTCTTACTAAAGCTAGCAACGTAAAAGCCATGTAGTGATTCAAATATTGTTCGGCATAACGCAAAAATCCCCTGCAAAACCCGCATAAAATTATCAATGCGATAAGCCAAGGAAAGGAAATCGAAACGGAAATGCCAACTAATTTAAGGATGGCTAATCCACCAAAGAAGGTGATGCCCATTGCTGAAAGGAACCCTAACGTTCCAACGATAACCGCTAGAAAAATAAGGTAACGTTTTCCCTTAACTAGGGATAGCATCCCTCTTAAAAGGGAAAAGAATGATTTCTTTTTCATACTAATTCCTCCCATTTATTTTCGTTTTCAACGAGTGATTTAAAGGATGATTCGTTTTTAAGAAGCTCTTCAGGCTTTCCTTCCTCTTTTATCATTCCATCTTTTCCAAGAAGATAAACGTAATTGGCGTTTAAGGCGTTTTTGACTCGGTGGGAAATAAATAAGACGACCTTATTTTTAGCGAGAGATGAAATCGCAGAGAGAATGATTTCTTCCGAGTCCTTATCGATGTTACTTGTAGTCTCATCGAAAATGTAGAAATCTTTCTTTGTTCCGAGGTAATAAGCAAGAATTAATCTTTGCTTTTCTCCACCAGAAAGATCAATCGCGTCTTCCTTGGGGATAAAATCAAGCGAATATTCGTCAAGAATTCTTTCTTTTAAAGAAACTTTCTCTAATAATTCAATCATTTCGCTTTCCTTGATATCCGGGTTATAGAAACGGAATGCGTCTTTGATCGATAAATGGAGAAGATATGTATCAATAGATAGATAGCAAACTAATTTTCGGTAATCATAGATTTTTAGTGAGGATAATTCTTCGCCGTCGACTTTTATTGATCCTTCGTAATCGTTTATTTGCTTACTTAAGATCTTTGAAAGAGTTGATTTGCCAGAACCTGAATCGCCAAGCAAAGAAGTAAATCCTTTATTTATTTTCATGTTGATATTTTTGAATACAGAAGAATCTCCATCTTTATATTTAAAGGAAACGTCATTTAAGGTGATTGAAGAAATGCTCTTTATTTCCTTCTCTCCGTCTTTTGGCTGTTCTTCTTTTAGAAGAGAAATGACTTTTTTACCTGCGGTCGCACCATTCATCGCGATATGGAAAGCTGAGCCTAAGGCCCTTAAAGGAAGGAAGAACTCCGCTCCAACAAGGATGAGGAAGATTGCTACTTGATAAGTGATTTCCCCATTGTTTAAAGCCAATAAAGAAAGAACGATTCCAATAGCTGCTCCGCCATAAGCCACAAAATCCATGATCGTCGTTGAACAAAGCTGCATAACTAATACTTTCATCGTAATTCTGCGGAATTCTTCTGAATTGCTTTTCATTTCCTCTTCCATCTTTTTATCGTAATTGAAGATTAGAAGCTCTTTCATACCTTTGATAGAGTCAAGATAAGCTCCGCCAAGAGAAAGATATTTATTCCAATATGTCGCAAAGATTTTCTTCGCCCATTTAGAAACGACAATAATTGATACAGGTATCAAGGGAACGCATGCTAAATAAAGAATGGCGACCTTCCAAGAAAAGAAACAAAAAAGAATGAATAAGGCGATTGGAGCGCTCATGCTATAGAAGAAAGAAGGCAAATATGAAGAATAATAAAGTTTCAATTGCTCAATCCCCTCACTTGAGAGTTGGGCTATTTCTTGAACTTTCAAGGATGAAGATCCATTTAAAGAAACATATTTTTCATAAATATCCCCACGAATCTTAAGTGAAACGTATTCGGCCAATTTGTTTGAAAGCTTTCCTTTCAAAATAAAAAAGGCGACGAACAAAGCAATCAATCCTAAACAAATGAGGAGATAAATTGTTCCTAGTTTATAATCTGAATTAATGTAAGTTTCTACACTTTTGCTTAAAAGAAAGGTAGATGAAACGCTAGAGGCTAAGCCAAGGAAGGAAAATAAAGTAATCAATACAAGATAATATCTCTTTCCTTTAATGTAATTTAGTAAATCTTTATCAATCATTGTTCTCCCCCTTTTTCTTCCAAAGCGTCCATCTCCTTAATCATCTGGTATTCTTTCTTTGAAACAGGAGTGACGCGGAATACGAAATAAGCGTATTTGCAAGCAATAAGGACGCAAAAAACAATTGTCATCGCTAATTTATTTATGAACCATAATGATGTCATCAATAAGGCGCTGACCAAGATAAGGAGAATCATTTCCCCATATACGGTCATAACGTGATGCTTAGCGAAATTTCCTACATGGTTCTTGTATAACTTTGAGTTAAGAAACCAATTGGCAAATTTCTCAGATCCTCTAACGAAGCAAAAAGCCGTTAAAAGATAGAAGGGAACGGTTGGTAAAACGGGAATGATAATACCAATCGTGCCAAGAGCAAAGGAGATAAAACCAACGATTAGGTAGAATATTCTAATTATCTTGCTTTTGCTTAGTTTTGTTTTCTTCTTTTCTTTTTCTTCCATTCTCGATTTTCCTTAATTTTCTCTTTTGCTTGATTGTTTCTTTGACGTGTCTGATTGCTAATATCGGATGATGAAAAAGCATCCTAGGGCCCGAAAAACGCATGACTTCCCTAATTCTTTCGCGATGCTCTTTGTTATAACAATGAATTGAACAATTCGAGCAAAATGGCTTTTTGTCGCCCCAAGGACATAAAGATAGACGATATTCGCAATATTCTTTTAGCTCTTTGCAATCTGGGCATAAATCGCCTTTTTTCGATTTGTGTTTTTTATGACAATATAAGGCAATCATTAGATTAACTGTCTTTGTTTCTGATTGGTATTTTTCTTCTGATATCTTTTTCATAGTTAGCGATGACTAAAAAGCCGTTATAAATATATCATCTTTAATATGAAAATAAAGAAGAATGCTTTTCTTTGGACTAAAAGAAGGTGATATCGTAAAATATCGCCGTTATGAAAAAATTAATTATGTCTGATTTCTTTGGGGTTGTTGGTGATGAGGATTCAACCGTCTTTTTTGGGAAGTATTGCCCTCAATATAAAGCGCAAGATTTAACCGATAAATATTTTCATCCTGGCGATAGAGGGGAAGTAACATTTGAAGAAATCGTTGATAACGTTTGCAAGGATTTCAATTTTGAAAGAGATTTCGTTTTGGAAAATCTCCTTCAAGGGCCAAAGCCGCACAAAAGTTACATTAAGGTTTTGCGCAAATTAAAAGAAGAAGGGCATAAGCTTGTTCTTTTATCTAACGCATGCGATTTTCTCGTTCCTTATCTTATTAAAAGATATGAAATAGAAGACCTTTTCGACGAACTATATATTTCATATGAAATCGGGCATTATAAGCCAAACGAAGACGCTTTCCTTTATCCCTTAGATAAAAGCGGATATAAACCAGAAGATTCCTATTTTATCGATGATAACAAAGAAAATGTTGCAGTTGCCTCATCATTAGGAATTAATGGCCTTTTATATATAAATGATGAAAATACTATTGATGATATCTATAAAACAATTCACGAAAATTGAAAGGAACTAATTATGAAAAAAGATTTAGGAGTTAAGCCATTCCTCTTCCCTATGCCAGTTGCTTTGATTGCAACCTATAACGAAGATGGATCTGTCGATGTTATGAATATGGCTTGGGGGACATTAGTTGACCATAACATGGTCTTTTGCTGTTTGGATGAATCCCATCTCACAAGCAAAAATTTAAAAGATGGCAGGGATTTTACTATTTCGATAGCGACAAAAGAACATGCTAAAGAAGCGGATTTCGTTGGTATTGTTTCAGGCAATAAGGATCCAGAAAAATTCCTTCATTCAGGACTACACGCCTCTAAATCCAAAAACGTTAACGCTCCTGTGCTTGAAGAATACCCATTATGCCTTGAATGCAAATTGCACGCTCTTCGTAAAGACGAAGATGATAACTTCTTTGCCTATGGCGAGATCGTTAACGTTCTTGCTAACGAAGAAATACTTGATGAAAAAGGAAACGTTGATATTTCTAAATTCAATCCAATCCTCTTTTCTCAAATCGATTCTTCATATTATTCCGTCGGCGAAAAAGTTGGCGGAGCGTGGAAAATCGGCGTTCCACTAATTAAAAAGTAAACAATAGATTGGTAGAATTATACATTTTATCGGCATTACTACGTCAAATAACATATGAAATTTGTTATTAGTGCTGTTTTGTGAGAAAATATTTGAGTTCTTTATTAATAAGGAGAGAACTTTTATTATGAAAAATTTAGCAATCTTAATTGATTCTACAGGTGATTTAGACACCGAATTAAGAAAGAAGTACTCCATTGGCTATTGCGCAATGGGACTCACAATCAAAGAAAAAGAGATAACCGCCTCCCTTGATTGGGATCAAGGCTATGACCCACATGCTTTATATGAAGTTATGCGCTCAGGCGAGAAGATTTTCACTTCTCAAGTCACTCGTCAAGAATACGAAACAAAGTTTGGTGCCGAACTCGAACAAGGCAATGACGTCCTTTATATCGCTTGTTCCTCAGCCCTCTCTAAGTCTGTTGATATGGCAAGAACAGTTGCTGCTTCCCTCAAAGAGAAATATCCAGATAGAAAAATCGCTGTCGTCGATTCTTTGATTTCTGGCTATGCCCAAGGCGATATGGCCATTCGTTCAAGAATTATGTCTGATGAAGGAAAAACATTAGACGAAATTGTCGCTTGGTTAGAAGCAAACAAGCTTAAATTTAATCAATGGGCTGCCGTTGAAACCCTTACTTACCTTAAAAAAGCCGGACGTGTTAAAGCTTCCGCTGCCTTCTTTGGCAATCTCTTTGGCGTTAAACCAGTCCTTATTTCCGATGCTAAAGGAAATAACTTTGCCATTAAGAAAGTTAAAGGAAGAAAACCTTCTTTAGTTGCCATCATTGAAGATGTGATTGCTTCTTCTGAAGATATCGAAAACCAAACAATCTACATTGCTCACTCCGACGATTTAGAAGGTGCAAAATTCTGCAAAGAAGAAATTTTAAAGAGAGTCAAACCAAAAGCCATTCACATTGGTATCCTTGGTCCAATCATCGGTGGTTCTGTTGGTCCTGGCACCATTGCTATCTATAACTTTGGTAAAGAAGTTACCGTCGTTGGTGAATAATTATTTAAATTAAGATCTTTTAAAAATGGATATTTTAGACGGTAAAACATATGAGGCCATGGTGACTAATGGTTTTAAAGACCTTAAAAGTCACTATGAGTCTGTTAATGATTTGAATGTTTTTCCTGTGCCTGATGGTGACACGGGAACGAACATTTGCGCCACTCTTGATGGTGGCGTAAAGGCCATGAAAAAAGCCAATAAGGCTATTTTGGGAGACGTGGTAAGCAAATGTTCCGAAGGAATGTTACTTGGCGCTAGAGGAAATTCTGGCGTTATCACCTCTCAATTTTTCGCTGGTATCGCCGATTCATTGGTTGGATTAAAAACGGCTAACGTCAAACAATTCGCCTCTGCCTTAAAAAACGGTACGCGCGTTGCCTACAAAGCCGTTCCAAACCCTGTTGAAGGAACAATTCTTACGGTTGCAAGAGTCGGAACTGATTACATCAATGACCACATTGACGAAATCAAAGATTTTGAGACCCTTTTCAAACTTCTTTTAGAACAAATGAAAGAAGCTTTGCAAAAGACTCCTGACTTATTGCCAGTCCTTAAAGAAGCGGGCGTCGTTGACTCTGGCGGAGCCGGTCTTTTATACACTGTTGAAGGCATGGGCGCAGAGATAATGGGCGAAGAATTCGAGGACACGATTTTCAATGGCCCTAGCGCTAATGTTGATCTTGCTGATGGCGAGGCATTCAACGAAAATTCTAAATTAGATTATGGCTATTGCACTGAATTCATTCTTCAATTGCTTAAATCCAAATGCGAACCAGAGAAAGTCGATCTTCAAACCTTCATTGATTTTCTTTCTTCAATTGGCGATTCAATCGTTGCAATCAAACAAAATACTATAATCAAGATTCACGTTCATACAAAAGAACCTTGGAAAGCAATCCAGTTCGCTCAAAAATATGGTGAATTCATTACCTTCAAAATGGAGAATATGACCATTCAGCATAATGAGAAGTTGCTAAAGGAAATGCCTATTACCGGAAGCAACGTCATGACTTCATCAGATTTCAAACGTGAACCTCTTGCTCATTCAAAGGTCCAAGTTATCTCCGTCGCTCCATCAAAGGAAATCGGAAAACTCTTTGAAGAGATGGGCGTTAAAGGAATTATCACCGGTGGACAAACAATGAACCCATCCGCGAATGATTTCCTTGAAATGTTTGATTATCTTAACGCTGACGAAATTCTTGTTTTCCCAAATAATGGCAACGTTATTATGACAGCCGAGCAAGCCGCTAAGCTTTACACAAAATCAAAAGTTCACGTCTTGCATTCAAAATCTGTCGTTCAAGCCTATAGTGCGTTGAAAATGGCTGATTTCTCTGAAAGCGTTGATAACAATATCGCCGTTATGGAAGAGCAAATGAAGTCAGTAGTGGCTCTTGAAGTATCACGCGCTATTCGCGATACGAAAAACAATGGCATCGTCATCAAAGAAAATGATTACATTGGCATTGAAGGAGGAAAGATTGTCGCTCATGATCGTTTGATCATGAATGCCACTAAGAAACTCCTTAAAACAGTCGAAGATATGGATGAGAAAGCCATCATCACCGTTTTCTATGGCAAAGACGCTACAGAAAAGATGAAAGTGGACCTCAAAAAATTCTTAGAGAAAACATATCCTATGATGGACATTTATGAAGTTGAAGGTGGCCAACCAGTCTATCATTTCGTTATTGCCATCGAATAATTAATCATTAACGCTTGTTATTAAAGCTTTGGATCTAAAGATTCAAAAGTCAAAATAATAAGCGTTTTCTTTATATATTCCTAGACATTGTATAAAAAACTCAATTTTGCTAATAATGGAGATGCATTTTAGTCAATTAACAAAGTATCAAAAAACGATACGGAAACTAAAGATAATCAAATAAACAAAAGAAACATAAGACAGTATATAACCAAAAGGGACAAAAAATAAAAATATCTTAGTTTTAAATAGTTAAAAACTTCTTTACAATCTTTAAAAAAAGCCGATAAACACTAATTTTTAACGATTTTGCATCTATTTATTTTCGTTTTGTAAATCACTATATTTTTTATGAATTCAGGCGCGTTAAGTGGGAAACGTGCCTCATTCCTAAAATAATATGGCTATAAATTATCT
>CAVIJE010000036.1:0-12527 GCA_963643355.1 Sodaliphilus sp.
CCGTTAATCTCACTATTATCATATGTTTTGTAATAATAGATTCCTTTTTCTAGATTCATGCAAGATGAATAAATCGTGATTTCGTATTTATCATCAATCTTGCAAAGCCCTCTTGTTTGGCAAACGCTTTCCAAAATATGGAAAAATTGATTAACTGATGATTTCTCATCTTCCTTAGAAATTGAAAAATGGCTAGCAAAAACGGCACGAATGAATCTGCTTTGACTTGATAAGTCACCTGGTAAGCCACTAGATCCCATACCCCTAGAATAGAAAGAATCGTCAAAAGAAAAATCTTTTCTTGGCTCAGAATTTGAAAGGAAGGAATATTTCTTTAACGCCTCCATCTGATAATTAAATGGAGGGTTATTCGTAAGACATCCAGTCTCGTTTTCGTATATATGGGTCCCATCTTTTTGAAATTCTACAACAATACAAGATGTTGGATCTTTTAATATATAATGTAAGCTTGATGAAGGAAAATTAGGATTATATGGAGTATTCGTTATATTGATTTTATTGATTGCTTCTTTTGCTTCAGCAACATTTTTGCAAGTCGCAAGAATATAAGGGATGAATTCAAACTGGGCAACATTCGTTTTAGAGATATCTACATCGTTATATTTAGCATTTCCAACGAAATTTAGCCCAGCAATCCCTAATCCATATTCATTCATGCCATCATAATATAGGGGGTAATCATTATCTATATGAGCCATGCCAATTAGGGCATAATGATTGTCATTAACCCCTATATGTCTCCAATGAAATGGATAGTTTCTTGGGGTTATGGCAATTTTCTCGCCATAGGAGAATTCATAGTCGAGATTTCTCCCAAAATATGTGTCTTTACTCTTATATGATGCAGCCGTGCACATAATTAATCTCTAAGCGTTAACGGAATATTTCGCGTATAAATGTAAATTTGACATCACTGGCGTTAAATCGGTGAACTTGCCCGCATTGACGCTATCTAGATCAGTATACCAGCCTAAGAAGGTATGATTTTCATATACTGGTGTAGGTATATTTGCTAACGAGATAGTTTTTCCTTCAAGAACGTTAAATACGGACACCCCTTCATAATCATCTATTTTTCCTTCTTTTGGATCAAAAATAACCTTGTAATAGACGTCTTCTTTAGCTGATCCATCCCCTTTCATGCTAAATAAGAAAGTCCATTTGCCATCATTCCCTTTTTGATATAAATAGCCATTAACGCGGTTAATATAGAAGTCTCCTTCTGTTGCTTCCGATAGATTCTTGTCTTCTTCAGGAGATGTCGAACCAGTAAACCAGCGATTTGTGCGAGGACGATCCAAAGAAACATCTTCCGTATATCCATCGGTATAGGTGATGGTTAAAACATAATGGGTTTCATCAGATTTTTCTTCGTTATAAGTGATATTGGATATAGATATGGCATCTTTGCCGTTTTTGATTTCAAAAGAGGTTGAGCTCCCATCGCTAAATTTAATAACGATGGTCATTCTTCCAGAAGAATCAGGCTCTGAAACTTCAAAGCTTTCGATTCCTTTTCCATCTTTTCCAGCTGGCATGGTGATTATTGGACTAAGCGTTCCATCGGTATAGATAAATTGAATCGTTGGATTTCCTTCTTCATCTTTATCAACTTGCACTTCTTTAATCCCTCTTCCTTGAAGAACAGGCACAGAAATTACGGTATCTTGCACGCTGCTATCAGTATAGGTGATAGTAAGTTCGATGCTATTTCCATCGCTAGATAATTTTGATGTGACGTTTTTGATTGAAACCCCATCTTTTCCAGCAATTCCACGAGGGATGATAAAAGAAACAGGGGAGATTTCATCATCGTTAAAAGTAATAGTAACAATGGTATTCCCGGTCGCATCATCATAGGTTGTTATAACGTTAGATATTTGCGTTCCATCAGTGTTAAAAAAGGTACACGATGCTAAAGATGAAGAAAGAGCGAAAGCCACAAAGAGCAAACTCAGTCTCGTCAACAAATTCTTTTTCATAATTTTGCCTCCTGCAAATGTTTCTTTAATCCTTCAATGGAAGGAACTTGATCAAATAAGATAGGATTATTGCTTTCTTTTTCGCCATTGGTAATGAATCTAAATGGATGGGTGCCAATGGTGACGATAACACAATCGACAAACAAGGAAGAAAGACCTCCGCCTTTGTTATTTTCAATAGTCTCATCAAGCAAAGAGACTTCCGTTTCATCGCTATAAGTATTGTAGGTCAAATCTGACTTAATATCGATAATGGAGTTATTTAAGCCTCCGCCATAATAAGCGATAGCGGTATTCAAATAAGATTTACCATCTTTTCCATATACAAGTTTCTTGGCTGCCGCTTCTTTTTTTAGGGCTGATTTCATTGGGAATATGTCATCGATCGTAACATTCTTATCACCATATCCCATTTGATTGAGGGTTCTTGATATATTTTCTTCAATAAGGGAAGAAACATCGATCGTATCAATATCTTTCCAATCATAGAATCTTGTATCACCTTCTAAGGTAAGATGAACTGGAGCCGAGGTTCCCCCTAATTTATTTGGCAAAGGTGCGTTAAGGTAACTACCTAAAAGTTTTGTTAACATCGTAGGAATCTTTCCGTATAGCAATGCACCATTAAAGAGAGATTCAAAAGCAACAGAGAAAACACCGCTTCTTCCAAAGAAAGAGTCTTTTATCGTTATATTTGCAGCAAAGTTTTTAGCGTTTTTGTCATTATCAAGATATTTCTGGATAAGTTCGAGCTTAGTCTTGTAATCCCCCTCTTTCAAGGTGCCAGCCATTGTCGCGTTAAGGAACGAATTCAATACACCATTGGCTGTATCTTGCCTATTCTCGTCAACATTATCGAAGAAATCAGAATAAGACATATCTAGCCCGTAATCTTGAATTCTCCTACTTGTGTCGTATGAATCTTTTTGGTTGCTGCCTAATAGAACCGTAAATTCGCCAGAATTCTTAAGGATTGAATTATCAATTAAAAGATTGTCGCTATCATAAGCTCTAACGCACACTTTTGCATTAGATAAAACGGAATTAGAAATAGTCACGTTCTTTCCTTTGATGTCAAGTATTGAGCCGGTGTAAGCAAGGTTATAAAGATTATCCACTTCATCGCAATTCGATAATTTAACATCAGTTAACGTCACATTATCATCATCGATATAGATGCCTGAATTATCTTGTCCTAAGGCAGTAACAAGAGGAAAAGAAACCATATCTCCGACCGAAACAAAAGGCAATGGACCATAGAAATAATCATATGCCTCTCCTGCTTTTGCTTCTTCTTTCTTTTTAGGAACCCTTTTGCCAGTGAATTTATCTATCTCGCCATGATTAGGATAGCAAAGGCCATTCATATTGATGCTAAAACCATTTCCATAAAGATTTTTTCTTAGATGGATGCCTGCAATGACATCTTTTTTAACGGAGGCGTTCTTCTCTTTGTTATATTGATCGATATACGTTGAATCGTAAGTTGTAACAAACGTGTAATATTCCTCATCAAAAGAGAATGTTTGGCTATCAAAATCAAAATTCCCAAATAATTCGGTATTATCTTCATTAGAGGATAACTTTGTATCGATATATTTATTCTTATTTGCATCGAAAGAATAAGTATTCTTCAAAGATTCGAGGTTTACTTGCAAGACGATATTTTCTCCGTTTTGGGATTTATTCGTCCCTAAAAGAAGATCCGAATAAGAATAAACGTTAATTCCGTCTACAACATTGAATCTATAAGTTGAACGATAACGATATGTTGGCTCTTCTAAAGTAAGATACGCTTCCCCTGGAGAAAGGATGGAAACATTACCGTTTGAATAGGAGATATTGCTAGATGAGTCAACTAAACGATTCTCTTCGCTCTTCTTGCCATTTTCTAAATAAGAGGTAGATTTCACCTCGAAAGAAGAAAGAACCTTCTTCCCTTCCTCGAAATCATACAATCCATAATACTTTAGGGAAGAAAGAGATGATCCACTGCCTTTTCTTTTTGGGTTGATAACCATCGCTCCATCTTCAAAGATTGTCGCAGTGAAATATTTCGATTTGCTTCCTCTTTCATTGGAGCAAACCACTTCAACTTCGCCTTGTTTGAGAGCAAATAAATAGAATTTTCCGTCTTTTTCTTCGATAGAGGCAAAATCTTCATCGGTCTCATTGATCTTTTTCAAAGACCAAACAAGGTCATTTCCTTTTGCTAAAATAAGATTTGGATCAATGATTGGCTTTGCCTTAAGTTCATAACCTATGCTATCAACCTGGAAACCCTCATTTTCATCATAATCCCATTCGATGCCTAAAATATCTACTGCGACTTGATTATCAAGAATCTTGATAGAGACAAAAGTCATCAAAGAAATGATGAAAGGGATTATTAGCAAAATCGTTAACGTTCTTTTTTTCATACTAGTTCGAAACCTCCATTTTTATGAAAGCTTTCTCGAATCTCTTCTTTGGGAAGATGAAAATTGGCAATAAGACAAGGAAAGAAAATATCGATGCAAACAAATATAAAGTCCAAGATGGCAAACTTGCATAAATCGATAAAAGGAAAAACAATCCGAAAATCAATATAGGAAGAATTAGAGGAATTGCTTCATTAAAGAAAGATAACTTTATTTTCCTGTTTTCTCCTTCTTTATCATGCATATCGCAATAAATGCCGAAAACATTAGAGAAAATAAGAAGAATCATTCCAATAAATAAGGACGTGAAGAAAACTGGTAAGGTGATAATCTGTGTAGAAATCAAAACGATATCCGTGACTAATAAAGATAAGAAAGAGAAAACAATTGGGATGATTATCTTTGCTAATATTTGTTTCCATGGTGAAATAGGAAGGTATTTAACGATGATTAGAGCCTTTCCTTCTCTACTCATAGAGGATGAGGCAGACGCATTGATAACACCCGCGAATAGAAGAATCAAAGCCAAGTTGATTCCAGATACAAGTTCAGGGAAATACGATGAATAGAATCTAAGATTGTCATAGATGATTGAATTAAGGGAAGAGATAACGGCAAAAGTCAAAAAAGGGCAAAGAATCAATAAAGACGTATAAGAGAAGAGATTTGCCTCATCCTTAAAAAGAAGATCCATCTCTTTTTTGATTAACATCTTTAATGGAGAGGCAAGAAGAATCTTTTTCGTTTTCTTTTTTTCTTTGCTAGTTTGGTAATCCCCTTGCTTAATATCATGGAAATAGGAAACGCTTGCGATTGCAATGCCAATAACTAAAGAGAGCAATGACGCACCAATAAAAATCAAAATATCACTGGCAATTCTCGTTTGTTCTATAACCGAATCAAGCAAATAATAAACCGGAAGGAAGAATTTTCTCGCTTGATGGAGAGAATTCACAAAATCCATGCTAAAAACCCCTCCAATTGATGAATCATTCAATGCAGTTAAGAATAAATTCAAGACGAATTGATACAAAAAGCATAACGAAATAACGATAATTGAGGCAGAGACAAACTGAGCGATATCGCTTTTCTTGATTAGCTTATAAATTTGCTGATATCCAATAGAAAGAATCAAAGAAAGACCAATGGCAAAGAAAGATATCAATACAGGGTACAAGCAAGAGAAAATGTAATAATAAGGAATAAAGCCTCTTCTTGCACCATAGCAAATAAGCAACGGAGTAGATGTAAACAAAACAAATATAACCGATTCAATATAGATATAGACTATCTTGCTTAAGACTTGGGTTGATGGAGAAATAGGCAAGGGCAAAGTAACTAAGCTATCTTCATGATCGAAGATCGATTTCCTTGCCTTTAACATCGAAAAGATGATATCTAGCAACATTAAGACAAAAAGAGACAAAACCAAGAAATCAAATGACCCATATGAGGAATATTGAACGATTTTCTTATCAAGCGATAAGGCAATATAGCATTCCAATGCAATAAAAGCACTAACTAAAAGAAGACGCAAAAAGATCGAGAGAACGCTCATCGCTAAGCTTTGTTTCTCATTGCTCTTTCTTTTGATGAATTCCTTTCTTAGTAACTCTAAAAACATATACGTATCCCTTATTTTTTCTCTGTGGCATATGTTGAAAAGAAGATATCGGAGAGATTTCTTCTCTTAAGTGGCTCTTTGCTAAAATCAATCAATTCAGCAACGACTCCATTATTGATGATGGCAACGCGGTTACAAACGCGAGAGACCAAATCGATGTTATGTGAGGTGATGAATACGGTTTTTCCGTTCTTGGCAAATTCTTTTAACATATCCATCAAAGTTTGATAAACGATGATATCTAAGCCAACCGTTGGCTCATCTAATATCCAAATCGATGGATTATGAATCAATGAGGCCATAAGGCATATTTTTTGTTTCATACCATGGGAATATTCCCTGATCTTGCGGTTAAGATCAGTATCCGAGATCATGAATTTATTTTTCAAGAATTCATAGTTCTTATCGAACGCTTCTTGATACATGTTATAACTTGATGCAACGAATTGGAGATATTCATTGCCACTCATAACTTCATAAGTCATGGGCTCGCTAGGAACGTATCCTAATTCCATTTTGGCATCAAGAGGATTCTCTTTGATGTTGTGGTTAGCAAGAATGATCTCACCCTTATTAAAATCCTTGAGTCCGACGATGCAATCGATTGTCGTTGATTTACCTGCGCCGTTTTTTCCGATAAAGCCAAAAACTTCGCCTTTATACACTTCAAGGTTAATTCCTTTTAAAACCTCTTTCTTTCCATATGATTTATAGAGGTCTTTGATTGAGAGGATAACTTCTTTTTTGACTTCCTCTTCTTTTTTCTCCGTTTTCTTCATGAAAGGAGAGAAATTTGTTGGCATACTCATACATTTTGCTCCTTTCCGTAAGATTTAATCCATAATAGAGTCTTATTCGAACATTTATCCATCGTGTATTCGCTATGACAATTCTGACAAAGATACTCTTTCCCATTAAATATCGTTTTATTCTTCCCGCATACCGGACACATCTCAGAATATAGGTCACGATTGGCATCAATAAGGATATTGAAGGAAGAAAGAAGATCACCAAGCAATGCCTTATTTCTATTTCTTCTATAAGATAAGGTCAAAACAGAATCGTATTCCTTAAGAAGGTTATTACAGGTAATAAGAATAACCTTTGAATCATTCTTTTCATCTTTCAATGAAACGAAGGAAGAAGAATTCTTCTCACTATATTTCTCTTTAGTGAACAAATAGTAAGAACTCTTTTCGTCTTTGTCATCATAATGAAGAATGACATCAATATAGACGCCAAGTCTTTCTGAATCTTCTTTTATAAGGAAAGAAAACGGAAGATATTTCATCTTAAATGGAGAGAAATGTAACCTATCTTCATTATCAAAAGATAACTTAGGCATCTCTTTCTTTTTTAAGTATTTCATTTCCTTTAAGGAACGTAACAAAGAAATGAAGAAATAATTGTAATAAAGGATTTCCCTTCTTTTTTCCTCGTTTCCTTCTTTTCTCATATTAGCCATGTAATATTTGAAACAATAAGAATATAACTTATCGTGAATAAGGATATTCGTAGGCTTGATTGAATGGGATATTGGATGTTTAGATGTAATCTTATAGAATTCCGTGTCTTTAAGATGTTTCACTCTTTTTCTAATACGTAGCAATAATGAATACAACTCCTCTTTTTCTTCATTTCCTTTAAGAAGGAATGGGGAATGAGGATATTCTTTCTGACGCATATTTCTTAATGGGGAATAAGGGCCAAAAGTAAAAAGGTTATTTTGGTAATGTTCTCCGATTGATTCAACCATTGGGGTGATATCATCAATTATTGTTTCGAGAGTATCGTTAATTTCATTGATCAATAAGGCGATAAAACGATTCTCATATATATCGATGGTGTCGATATTTTCAATGGTATGAACATATTCAGGAACCATCTCTCCCCTCTTTTCTTTCCAAAGGCTTGGGTCTCTCATCGTATCGGAAAAGGATTCGTGAGATAGTTTCCCTGAAAGCTCGCTTCGAAGAATGATTTCACTCTTTTCCGTATGGAAAGCGGGATTATAGACAATCGAAACGATCTTATCCGTGACCATCTTTAATTCTTCGAATTTTCTTTTTTCTTCGTCGAAATCATATGGACGGGTGTATTTAAATGAATCTAGGGCAACATAAAAACCAGCAGGATTATTCCCTATTTTTTTGAGATTATTTGTGAACTCTAAGAGAAAATCTTTGTTGGTTTCCATAAATATCAAAGTTTCCTGATCAATTTATCGATGAGTTCCACACTTTGTGGGAAGGAGTTCTCACCATACGTCTTGACAATCAAAGTCTTAAGATTAAGAAGACCATCTTTGATATAGTCTTCGAAACGTCCTTCAAGTTTGCTAACAACCTTTCTTGAGAACATGAAATCAAGGGCATCTTCTTTGCTTCCGCCACATGCGACAAACGTAGGAACGAAGAGTTGGATTTGTCTCATTATACGGTTACCAAAGGTTAGATCGAACATATCAAAGGTATAATCGGTAAGATTCTTGAACTTCTTATATTCTTCAAGAGTTAACTGATTCTCTTCTTTAGAAATCGCATCGCTAAATAATTCTTGCAAATGATTATAGGAGATTGTTATCTTCTCAGAATTTCCTTCAACTGCAAAAGGTTCGTTTCGATCATTGAAATCAATCGTTATAGCACGGTCATAAACCTTATCGGTAATGGTATAGGTTGATTCATCCTTATTAGCAGTTCCGATAAAATACGTGTTTTCAGGAATTTCAACAATGCCATCATTTAAATGCTCAGGCGCGTCAAAATCATATGGGAATTGCATGATTTTGATTTTCCATTCATCTTGAGGATATTCCAAAACGGAAAGGAAATCGGCAAAATAATATTCGACGCGGGAGATGTTAAGTTCATCTAGAACCATGACATTGATATGGTTCTTCTTGTATGAATAATCATAAAGTCTCTTCAAGAATTCCGTCTCGTTATAGGTCTTAGAGAAGTCGTTATAGTAACCTAAGATCGATGTACGGTCTCTCCATGTAGCTTGAACTGCTTCAAAATAAGATTTTTCGGAAATGAATTCAGAGAAATAACGGGCAAGGGAAGATTTACCTGTACCAGAAAGACCTTCAAGGATGATAAATCTAGACGCGGCAAGCCCGGAAATAAATTCTCTAATATAGGTGATAGAGAAATATAATCCCTCTTTAGCAGCTAAATAGTTACGGAAACGGGAACATAATTCATCTAGGGCAATATTATCTTCAAATTCATCATTTGGAAGAGACATATTGGCATAATCAATTGAGCAAAGGCCCGGGAAAACCCTCTCTTTTTCTTTCAATGGAGAGGAATCGTCTAAAGATGCAACGCCATTAATCGCTCCACCATTTCCCCCAACTCCATTTCCACTAACTTCACTAGAAGAGTTTCCTTCGCCAAAGGATTCAGCAAGTTCGCCTTGGGCTTTCGCTTTCTTTTCTTCATCTTCTTTTTCAGCTTCTTCTTTAGCTTTTTCCGAGCGATTATCGAAGAATTTGAATGGTTCGTTGATATGCTTGAAATTAATGACAAGAACACAAATATTGAAGATGATTGAACCTAAAATGAAGAATACGACTAAACCAAGGATCATCGCTTCAAGCAAGAACAAATAGGAATTTGCAATGTAATAGCCAAATGGCTTATCAGAGATTTGGGAAACCATTGAAATACCAGTCCAAAGGCCTCCGCAAACAAAGAAAGTAACAATATAGACAATCCACCACTTAAGCGACAAAGGATTCTCATCATAATATTTAGCAAGTCTTACTTCATAAAGGATTGCCGTCACGCAGAGCATGACGTAAATCATAAATAAGATCAATAAGATGTAGGCTTGCAAAGATCCAGCAGGCACCCCTTTAGTCGTTATTCCGTTGATATCTTTGACAGGGAATAATGCAACAGCCATATTTTGCAAAGGATTATTCTTCGCAAAAACCGGGTTGTTGCCGTCAATTGCTAATCCTGCAATAAGAACGGAAACAAGATAGAAGAAAGTCATCGCAAGGCCAATGAGATTCTTTCTTGTGAAATGAGTTTTAAGCATATCTTACCTCCTAAACCTATTTCTTTTCTTCGTCATCTTTGATGAATTTATCGAGATTTGTTAAGTCTTCTTCCTTAACATCCTTAAATATCGTTGATTCGTTATCGCTTGTATTGGTGACAGTAACTGTTATCTTCTCATTTTCCCTTTTAATGAGGACCATATGATCTTCTAGCTTCTTAATCTCCGTATTGCTATCGTCTTTTCCGATGAATTTCCCATCTTGGAAGGTATATAGCTGATTCTTGTATATAAGAGTCTCATTATAGGAAGATACAAGATCATCTCTTTCTTCCTTGCTAAGGTCATAATCGATCAATCCAACAAGCATATTCGTTCTTTCGACTATTGCTTTCTTGTATTTATTCGAAAGGAAGTCATACATCAAAAGGCAATAAACGACAGAGGTGACAGTAACGATGCCAGCAGGAGATTGAAGGAAGATAACAAAGATTCCAAACCCCCTTATTCTTCGATTGTCATATCTGCCAATTATTTTATCATAAGTTAGGTAACCTTCATACTGAGAAGATGAAGCGTTATCAGCATATAGGTTTGAATCACCTTGCGTTAGATACCTAACTTCACCCGTTTCAGAATTCGTTACTATTTCAACAACACGATGGACAATCGTGACGTTTTTCTTGTTTTTATATGCGATAACGTCATATAAGGCCACATCTTCTTGTTTCTTGTATTTGCTTATTCCGATGATGTCATAAGTATCGAATTGATCAGTTAATTCAGGATGAGACTTAATGATTTCGTTATTTCTTTCCGACATTGATCCCGATGCAATAACGATCATTGTCGAATCGCCAAACATTGTGGTGTTATCTTGAATCTTATTAACGAGGGATAAAACAAAAAAAGAAAAGACTCCGGCTAAAATCACGTATGAAAAAATCTTGCCAGTCAGTTTCCATGCTTTTTTAGTCTTACTTTTCTTTTCTTTTTCTTCGTCAATTGCATTATCTATTAAATCGATGTCCTCTTTACCAGAGGACACCGACTCAATATTAGATTTGTAATAATGATTAAATAGTATTGTGAAGACTGCACAGAAACTTACCAAACATAAGATAGTTATGAATAAGGTAATAATTTCAGTAGGAGTCATTGAATAAAATGTTTAGGATGCAATTTATGCCTTTAAATTTACAGTTCCAACAGATAGAGTGACTTTGAAACTTTCTAAACCTAAAGCTTTTAACGCCTTTGTGTTAGCCGAAAGGTTGTCAACATCAGCCGTCGCTGAAGCGCCTGATTGATCATAAATTTTATCGCCTTTAGTTACTGCGACAGGATTCTTAGATGCAAACGCTTCTCCCCAGCCAAACGTGAATGTTTGAGTTACGGTAATAGTCGTTTTCTTTGTGGTTGCATCTTGATCTTCTTTAGTAACGGTAAGGCCTGGGTCAGCGTTAGTAGCACTATCCTGATTTAAACATTCATTGCCAGTCTTAATTCCTAACTTCTCTGGCATCTTGATGTATTTTTTTGTATTTACAGCGGTGCTAAACTTGCTATTGGTATCTTCAACAGCCGCTTTAATTTGCCATGTACCAACATTTTCGCCAAGCGTGACTTTATAAGTGATAGCAAAGGAGAGGTCTTCAGCATCGCTATCTCCGCAGGAAAGAATAGAGGCATCAACTTTTTGGTTTTTATCGGCATCAAATTTAACGGAATTATTATCGGAATCCACTGCAGCTTCAGTAATCGCTACAGAAATATCTTTTGTATCAGCAACAGTGACTGAAATATCAGAGACGGTAGCGTCCGTTTTTGTTTGAATAATCCATGTAGAGAAACCTACGCCAATCAATGAAACTGCAGCTAATGATGCAGCAACAATGCCAATTGTCTTACCTTTTGAAAATTTGTTTGCTTTTTTCATAAATGTTTCCTTTACTAGTCAAATATCGCCTATGCTAATTTTGCGACTAGCTTAATTGTTTTGGTATCAAGCTGCGCATGCATAGCATTCAATTCGCTCGTAATTTCATCGGCAGCCGTAGCTAAGAACGTATAATCGCTTTCATTTTTATATTTTTCGTTGTAATACGTTGCAGGAGATTTATTGTCGAAGAATGTCCCCCATTTGAATTCTAAATCTAAATATTTATCAGGAATAGTTATTGTATTAGTGTTTCCGTTTTTAACAGGGGTAAGGCCGCTAAGGCTAATATCGGCTGGCGCATCTATATAAGTATAATCGGATCCGGTGCGAGCATACTTTGTCTCTCCATTATCGGTTAGTTTATTCGCATCAGACGCTGTCTTAGCCGAGGCATATGTCTTATCCGTATCTTTAATAGTTTCCGGTTCAGCAATGGAGAATTTGATTGAACTGAATTTAAAGTCGTAGCCAGTACCGTATGTAATGGTTGCATGAGCAATTTTTATTTTTAATGGGTCAGTAAC
>CAVIJE010000037.1:0-12163 GCA_963643355.1 Sodaliphilus sp.
TAGAAACTGTAGCGATAAAAAATCGTTATTACCAATGAAGAATTTAACTCTTGCGATTAAGATTTTTTATCATTGGATTTTTCAGTCATTTAATAAGACCATCATTCGATCGTCTGCATTGTGCGGGAAAAATAATTGTGCCTTTTCAATCTTAAGGCCGAATAAATTATGTCAACGATAATGCAAATGAGAAAATTTGATGGCAAATTGTAAAGAAAAGTCTTCGTATTTTTGTCAAAGGATAATTCAACTGTATTGAATTGAAATGATGTCTCTACTGGATTCCTATTAGTAGCATGGCCTGCTGTGATGTCGGGACAGTTTTTATGTTTTCATGAAAAGCCTCGATATGCCAGGAACATAAAAAGCGTTTTTCATTGAATATGAAATTTTCAAATTACTTTTTAGACAATGTAAAAGAGCATAGATGCCTAGAAACTAGGTATTAAAATAGTCGAAAAAATCTAATTTAACAAGTATTTATCGATATTAGCACTCTTAATTTTCAAGTGCCAACAATTACTATTTTTAGCCATTATTTGATATGTAACGTAAAAAGCGTTACAATTACGTTACAAGCAATAGGGAAATACTTGTAAGATTATGCCGAAAACTACGCTAAATTTGAGAATTGATAAGAGTTTAAAAAAGGATGCAGAAAAGGTTGTTGATGAACTTGGAATCACCATGTCCGCTGCAATAAATCTTTATCTTAAAATGATTGTAAGAACTAAGGGAATACCCTTTGATTTGAAGCTCACAAAAACAGATCCAAAAAAGAAAGTTCAACCTATTTCCAAAGAAGATTTGGATGATGGTTTTGATGATTTTGATTTTGATTCATCTGACTCAATACGTAAGGCAATCGATAAATTATAAAACGTCAATGTATTATGAGTGAGATTGAACTTGTTAATAAACTAATTTCATATTTGTTAAGTGAGATGCCACAATACAGTTTTCATGCATCTAAGTATTCTTCTGAGATTAACGCTAGGAAAAGGCTTCTTAGATCTTTAATGAACCTTCGCCCTGCCTTGCCAGCTTCAAATGAGTTCTTGGAACTTCAAGATTTATACCTACAAAATGAATTAAAAAAATATGGGATAGTTGACTGCTATTCTTTGCCTTTAACGGCCTATACAAAAATAGCCCTCTGGCGAGGGGATATAATTAGGGTTAAATGTGATGCTATTGTTAATGCAGGTAACTCTGATATGCTAGGCTGCTTTGTTCCTAACCATAATTGCCTGGATAATGAGATTCATACTTTTGCAGGTGTTCAATTACGTTTAGCTTGTTCTCAAAAACTAAAACAATTTAAAGGCAAGAAAGTAAACGTTGGAGACTGTTTCCTCACCGATGCATATAACTTGCCCTCTAAATACGTAATTCACGTTCTTGGCCCTTCAACAAGAGGGAGAGTATCTAACTTCGAAAAAGATCTTTTGAGAAAATGCTATTTAAATGTTTTAGATGTTGCTAGGGAATATAAACTAAAGACAATTTGCTTCCCTTGTATTTCGGCTGGTGAACAAGGGTTCCCTAAATCTGAAGCGGTAATCATCGCAACTGAAACCATTAAAAGCTATTTGCTTGAACACGATGATTCACCTTCGGTTATTTTTGACGTCTATACTGACGCGGATGAGAAATTGTATTCGGAGCTTTTGCTAGAAGATATATCGCTGTACTGAGGCCGAAAATTTAATTCAACACGCAAAATGGATCTTCTAATTAAAAAAGAAAGCCGTTAAACGGCCTTCTTGGCTATTTCTTTTGGTATTTTGATTAATTCCTCGAAATAATTAACAATCTTTAAATTTAAGGGGTTTTATGGCTTGCTTTTTAAATGCGACCGTTGCACTCATCGCAGATAAAGACGTGATTATTTAAAAGAAGAGGAAATATCTCATTTAAAACTATCTATCCATTTGTATTTTGGATTTTGCTTTCTCTTCTCTTTGAAGTCGAGAATTGCTTCTTCTAGAGACATGGTATTGGCTCCACCGCCTGTAAAATATCCATCATCTTCCCAGCCACATGACGTACAAATATCGTAAGAATCTATGTCTTTAAAAGTGTATTCGCCACAAACTGGGCATTTGTGAGCTTGCTTTGTTGGTCTGTTTTCTTCCAAATAAGTGTAATGAGGTTTTAATTTTCTTATTTGTTTGAATTGCTCCCTATATTGATTAAGAGATAATGCATTTGACTCGTTTGACTTATTGGGATCAAGAGTTTGTTCTAAATCATAGTGCCAGCCGCAAATTGAGCAGCAGCAATCATTTGGATGTATATTAAATATCTCGATATCGTCTTTGCTTAATTTGCTGAAATAGAATTCTCCGCAAACAGGGCAAAGCATTGGCTTTATTTGATTTTTGTTTTTATTCATTTTGAATTTCCCTTCTTTTTTCTATAGTAGCAGTTTATTCCTTCTTTCGACTTAAAATAAGTGAAGATATAGCCTTTTTTTATCGATGCCGGCATACGTGTTCTTTTAGCACAATTAATATTGCTTTATGAATGTTTTATCTTTCAATCTAAGGGACTTTTAATAGGGATTTTCGGATTTTTGACGTAAAAAAAGACACCTCCGAAGAGATGTCTAATTTCACTCAATTATTCCTTATTTGGCATGCTTGATAGCAGCTTGTGCAGCAGCTAATCTTGCAAGTGGGATACGGAATGGTGAGCAGGAGACGTAGTCAAGGCCAACTTCATCATAGAATTCGATGGATCTTGGATCGCCACCAGTTTCACCACAAACACCGATCATGAGTTCTGGTTTTGTCTTACGGCCACGTTCGACAGCAATCTTAACGAGTTCGCCAACACCTTCAACATCGATTGTTTGGAATGGATCGAATTCGTAGATCTTACGATCATAGTAGAATGGTAAGAATTGTCCAGAGTCATCACGGGAGAAGCCCATGGTTAATTGTGTTAAGTCGTTTGTACCGAAGGAGAAGAACTCTGCTTCCTTGGCGAGTTCGCCAGCTTTGAGAGCGCCTCTTGGGATTTCGATCATTGTACCGACTTGGTATTTGAGAGTCTTGCCTTCAGCAGCCATTTCTTTTTCGACGGCTTCGACAACGACTTTCTTTGCCCAGTTGTATTCTTTGAGTTCGCCAGCGAGAGGAATCATGATTTCTGGTTCGACATCGTGACCAAGTTCCTTGCTTGCTTTGATAGCAGCTTGGATGATGGCTTTAGCGAGCATTGCATAGATTTCTGGATAGGCAACACAGAGTCTGACACCACGGAAGCCCATCATTGGGTTGGCTTGATGTAATTGATTGATTCTGTCTTTGACCTTTTGTTCGGTGACATTAAGAGCCTTTGCTAAGGCCTTGATGTTTTCCTCATCATGGATTTCTGGTAAGAATTCATGAAGTGGCGGATCGAGTAAACGAATGTTGACGTTGGTGTCTGGATTCGTCATATACATTTGATAGAAATCACCCATTAAGAATGGTCTGATCTTTTCAAGTGCGGTTTCACGTTGTTCTGTTGTATCAGAAAGAATCATAGCTCTCATATTGAGAATTCTGTCTTCTGCGAAGAACATACGTTCAGTACGGCAAAGACCGATACCTTCAGCGCCGAACTTTTGACCATTTCTGGCATCTTCTGGAGTATTGGCGTTGACACGGACCTTTAATCTTCTATATTTATCGGCCCAATCCATCATACGACCGAAATTGCCACCAAGATCGGCTGGTTGCATTTCGATTGTGCCTTCATAGACATCACCGGTTGTACCATTGACAGAAAGGACATCCTTTTCTGTATAGACTTTTCCGTGAACTGTGAGGGTCTTTTCTTCTTCGTTGACAATGATGTCGGAGCATCCGGCAACACAGCATTTACCCATTGAACGGGCAACGACAGCAGCGTGGGAGGTCATACCACCACGGGCAGTGACGATAGCTTCAGCATTGACCATACCGATGATATCTTCTGGGGATGTCTCGGAACGGACCATAACTACTGGATGTCCTGCTTCTTTTTCGGCTTTTGCTTCTTCAGCAGAGAAGACGAGGTGTCCTGTGCCTGCACCTGGGGAGGCTGGGAGACCTTGGAAAACAGGAGTATGTTTCTTTAAGTCGGCTGGATTGAATGTTGGGTGGAGAAGGTCGTTTAATTGCATTGGATCAACGCGTAAAACGGCTGTCTTTTCATCGATTAATCCTTCATCGACTAAGTCACAAGCAATCTTTAAGGCTGCAGCGGCAGTTCTCTTACCATTACGTGTTTGTAAGAAGTAGAGGGTGCCTCTTTCAACCGTGTATTCCATATCTTGCATATCTTTGAAATATGTTTCCATACGGACGATTGTTTCTTCGAATTGCTTATAGACTTCTGGCATGTTCTTTTCAAGCCATTCAATCTTAACTGGTGTACGAACGCCAGCAACGACGTCTTCGCCTTGAGCATTTAATAAGAACTCAGCGTAGACTTTCTTTTCACCAGTGGATGGGTTACGGGAGAAGGCGACGCCTGTACCGGAATCATCACCCATGTTGCCGAAGACCATTGTTTGGACGTTAACGGCTGTGCCCCATTCATATGGGATACCGTGCATTTGACGATAAACGTTAGCACGTGGGTTGTCCCAGCTACGGAAAACAGCTGCGACAGCTTCTTTTAATTGAACATAAGGATCGGTTGGGAAATCTTCACCAAAGATGCCTTTGTAATACTCTTTGTATTTTGCAACGAGAGCTTTGAGTTGTTCGGTTGTGACTTCGGTATCAAGTTTGTAACCATTGTCTTCCTTTAACTTATCAAGCATCTTGTCCATTTCTGTTCTTGGATGTCCTTTAGCAATGTTGGTGTACATCAAGATGAAACGGCGATAGCTGTCCCAAGCGAAACGTTCATTGTTTGCTTGTTTTGCGAGTTCAGCGACGACAGTGTCGTTTAAGCCGAGGTTGAGGATTGTATCCATCATACCAGGCATAGATTCACGAGCGCCAGAACGGACAGAAACGAGTAATGGCATGACGTCTTTTCCGCCGCCAAATGATTTGCCAGAACTCTTTTCGATTTCGTGGATGTGAGCCACGACATCATCCCATACATAGTCTGGAATTGTTTTTCCAGATTCATAGTAGAGATTGCAAGCTTCGGTTGTGACGGTGAAACCTTGTGGAATGTTGATTCCAGCGGCAGTCATCTCAGCGAGACCGAAACCTTTTCCTCCAATGATTGGCTTACCAAGCTTAGCTTCGTGAGCTTCTTTGAAGGAGTAAACGTATTTCTTTTGTGCCATGTTGTCCTCCTATGACAATCTTTTCGGGGTCCGTTTATGAACCCCTGACAATAAAAATATAGCACTTAAAAATTCTTCTTAGAAGAAGAACAAACATATTTTTTCAAAATAGAGTAGAATTAATAGGCATTTAGGAGCAAATTTGCATGAAGAAAAAACATTTTGAGTTATTTGGCGAACAATATTTTGGGCCAGTCGCCCACCGTGGACTTCATAATGAGGAATTCACTGAGAATGGCATGAAGGCGTTTGAAAATGCTATAAATAACAACATCGCCTTTGAATTGGATATCCACCTAACAAAAGATGGCAAGCTTGTGGTTTGCCACGATTCAGAATTAAAAAGAACAACCGGCAAAGAAGGAATTATTGAAGATTTAACTTTTGATGAGATCAGAACCAATTACCGTTTATTAGATGGTGGAGTGGTTCCTTCATTCCAAGAAGTTCTTGATTTAAATAAAGAGCGTTGCTTGATTTGCGTCGAATTAAAATGTTATAAGGGTAACCATAAAGCGTTAGCAAAAGCTGCTAATGAGATTCTTAAACAAATAAAGAATAAGAAATCAATAGTCATTATATCGTTTGATCCAAGAGCCCTAGTTCGTGCTAAAGGATTTGCTAGAAGTTTGCTTGTTTGCAAAGAAAAATTCTGGGTTTGGCATTTTAGGCATCTCTTTGAATCTGTTGATTTAGAATACTCGCTTGCCGATAAGACATGTGTCCAAAAATATTACAAGAATCATTATGTTAATTATTGGACAATCGAGTCGGTTGAAGATGCTATTCATGTTGCTAAATATGCTGATACAATCACTTTCCAATTATGCGATTTAAATGGTATTAAAAATGCCTTAGAAAATAAAAATAAATAGTTTTTAGCAGTGATTTTTGGATTTTTGAATTTTTGACTAAGAGGAAAAACATTTTTATTTTGCCTCATAAATTTGATTTACTATTTATATATGATAGACTATTAGTATGTCGGAGGACATGCGGTCGGAACCGTAATTTGTTGGATAAGACACTAGGTCCGCCTAGTTATTATTGGGGGAGAAGAGATTATGGCGCACGTATCGCTATCAGAACATTTTACATATCGGAAGATTTTTAAGTTGGTCATAGCACCAGTTTTAATGATGATCTTTTCGTCATTTTATTCGGTGATAGATGGGATTTTCCTTTCTAATTATGCTGGAGAAGGTGCTTTTAGCGGAGTAAATCTTATATTTCCTTATATCATGATTCTTGCTGGAGTTGGAATGATGTTTGGCTCTGGCGGAGTCGCGTTAGTAACGAAGACTTTAGGGGAAAAAGATCAAAAGAAAGCCAACAATTATTTTTCGATGGTTATATATTCTGTAATCGTCGTAGGCGTCTTATTCACAGTTATTGGATATTTTACGGTTGAGCCTTTTGCAAGAGCGATGGCTGCAATAAGTAAGAGTTCTTCAAACACTGAAACTATGATTGATGCGGCTATCCGTTATGGGAAAGTTATGATGCTTGGAATCATGCTTTATATGTTACAAAACGTTTTCCAAACATTCTTTTCAGGAGCGGAAAGACCATTCACCGGTTTCTTATTTATTGGCTTAGCTGGCGTTGCAAACATTATTTTAGACTGGCTTTTGGTTGGTGTAGCCAATCTTAGCGTTGAAGGGGCTGCTATTGCTTCAATCGTTGGACAATTTATTGGCGGAGCTTTACCTATCTTATATTTCATATTTAAGAAAGACCTTCCTTTCAATCTTGGAAGATGCACGTTTGATTTCAAAGCGTTGCTTAAGGTGATGGGCAATGGCTCAAGCGAATTCGTTACTAATATTGCTAGCTCGATAGTTTCTATGTGTTACAACATTCAGCTTCTTCGTTATATTGGACCTACTGGTGTTTCAGCTTATGGAATCTGCATGTATATATCCTACGCATTCATGGCTGCATTCATGGGGTATTCAGTTGGAATTGCTCCTGTTGTAGGTTTCAATTACGGCGCTAAAAACAATGAAGAATTGCATAACATTTTGAAGAAATCATTAACGATTATATGCATTGCCGGATTAGTGATGTTTGGCCTATCAGAACTAGCTGGTCCTTCATTTGCAAGAATCTTCTCTAATGGCGATGCTGAACTACAGGCAATTGGAAATAGAGCTCTCTTTATCTACTCCTTTGTTTATTTAACATGCGGATTATCGATATTCGGCTCTGGTTTCTTCACTGGGTTAAACAACGGATTAATTTCCGCGATAATCTCCCTTGTTCGTTCCTTCGTTTTTGAATTAGCGGCCATATGGCTTTTGCCTTTAGCTTTGAATTCTGATGGAATTTGGGCTTCTGGCGCTATAGCGGAAATCGGTTCAACTGCCATGACTATTTTCTTCCTTATATACGAAAAAAAGAAATACAATTATTGATCGTTTTTCAAAAAATAAGGCATGCGTGCATCATTCTTTTTAGTTTGTCAATTCAACAAAATCTCATATTTTCACAAAATAAACTATCAAAATAAGATAATGTGTTAAAATCTTTATAGTAGTAATGGAATAAAATATGAGTAATAAGGTTTTGACGATTGATTTCGGGACACAAAGTGTTCGTGCGGCTATTTTCGATAATAACGGAAATGAGCTTGCAATGGAGAAGGAAAAATACAATCCTCCATATTTTTCTTTGAAACCGAATTATGCCGAGCAATATCCTTCTGCTTATTTTGATTCATTATGCCTTTGCACAAAGCGCTTGATGGAGAAACATTCTGATTTATTTAAAGACGTTAAAGGCGCGACCTTAACAACTTTCCGTGATTCAGCCGTTTTGCTTGATAAAGACAGGAATGTCATTAGACCAATGATTCTTTGGCTTGATCAAAGAAGCGCGGAATGCAACAAACCTCTTCCTGCTATTCATCGCGCGATGTTTAAGCTTGTAGGGATGAGCGACACAATCAATCTAAATCGTAAAAGATCAGTATCAAATTGGTTGATTGAAAATGAACCAGAAAATTGGGCTAAGGTTGATAAATACGTTAACATCTCTACTTATTTCATCTATCGTTTGACTGGTGAATTAAAAGATTCTTCATCGTGTTTTGCCGGTCATTATCCAATTGATTTCAAAAAAAGAAAGTTTTATTCAAATCCAACGAAGCATCTAAAGGGACAAATATTCTCCATTGAGAAAAGGATGCTTCCAGAACTTGTTCCTGAAGGTTCTTTGCTTGGAAGAATTAATGCTAAAGCACATGAAGAAACAGGACTTCCTGAAGGATTGGCCTTATATGCATCAGGATCAGATAAATCCTGTGAAACATTTGGCCTTGGTGTTTTAAACGATCATACTGCCGCTATTTCATATGGCACGGCATCAACCGTTGAAACAACCACTAATCGTTACATCGAATCAGAGAAATTTTTACCAGGATATCCTTCTTGCATTCCTAATTATTACAACATGGATGTGCAAATATATCGCGGATATTGGATGATAAACTGGTTCCTAAAGGAATTTGGTGGAAAGAAAGTCGATGATATTGTTATTTCCGATGTTTCCGCGGAAGATTTCAACAAAAGGTTAAAAGATGTTCCACCAGGAAGCGATGGTCTTGTTCTTCAACCGTATTGGGGAGCTGGATTAGCTAGACCACTTGCAAAAGGAGCGATTGTTGGTTTCTCTGACGCTATAACATTGGAACATTTCTATAGGGCGATAATTGAAGGCATTGCTTATGCTTTAAGAGAAGCGTTAGAACATTTTGAAGTGAAAGTCCATCATTCTATTGAAAGCATTCGTATATCTGGTGGAGGAAGTCAATCTGATGAGATTTGCCAAATAACCGCGGATATCATGGGTAAGCCCGTGACTAGAGTTCAAACATTTGAAACTTCATCTCTTGGCGCGGCTATGGCAACATTCTTAGCTTTAGGTGAATTTAAAACTCCTGAAGAGGCAATCAACAAGATGGTTCGTCCAACCGACACATTTACTCCTAATGCTAACGTTCATGAAACGTATGATTATTTATTTGAACACGCTTATAAGAAAATGTACCCATCATTAAAAGGGATCTACAAATCAATTAAGAAATTCAACAATAATCAGAATAAGAAATAGTTGTAGAAAAATAACCGCATCGAATTTGATGCGGTTTTAAAAAATCAAAAAATCCACCGGAAAACCCCGATGGATTTGTTTTGTAATATCAATTAAGCAACTAATGAAAGCATGAATTCTTCGCTGATTGGAGCGAAGTTTTCTTTATTTGCTAAGCGAAGTTCAGTTTCAATTAAGAATAGACCGATTAAGACTTTAGTATATTCATCTGAATTGCCCTCTTTAAATACTCCACTCTCTTGACCTTTTTTGATGATCTTTTTCATCTCAGCAAATAAATCGATTCCGTTTAATGCTTTTGTGGCACTGCTACATTGATAGAACTTTGTTAAAGCTAATCTTGAATAGCAGACGATAACGTCACTCTCATCTAAAACGGTATGATAGTAATGAATGATGGCTTTGACGGCTTCGAGTGGTTCTAAGGTTTCAATCTCATTGAAATTTAAGACCTTAGCGGCACTTTTTGTCTCAAATTGCGTGACTATGGCATTGTATAAATCTTCTTTCACTTCAAAATAATGATAGAAAAGGCCGTGTGCACAATTGGAGGCTTTAGAGATGTCATCGATTGTGATGGCATCAAATCCTTTTATAGCAAATAATTTAACCGTTTTGGTGATGATTTTATCTTTTCTCTTATCGCGAATTGCTTCATTTTGAGCAGCTGTTCTAGGCATAATTTTCCTCCTTTCAAAGAAAACTTATACAATCATACTAGAAAGTTAAAACTAGTCAATTCAATTTTTATAATTTAAATAAAAGTCATTTTATTGAATGAAAAATGCAATATTCCTATATTTTTTATTTTTCGGTGTCGTGTTACACTTACGTGGTATGAAAACTGTAATTATCTATGAATCTAAATACGGCTCAACGGAAAAATATGCAAAAGATATAGGTACAAGAGTCGGTGCCGACGTTCTACCATTCAAAAAATTCAAATGGAAGACGCTTAACGAATATGACATCGTTGTTTTTGGAAGCTATATTCGCGGAGGAGCGATAACTAAAATTAATGATTTCCTCCAGCATTGGGATGAAATGGAAGGAAAGGCCGTCATCGTTTTTGGCGTTGGAATGGCTCTTCCAACTAAAGAATCAAGAGATCAGCTAATTTCTTCAAATGTTTTATATGATCTCCATCTTCGTTTTTATCAATTCCAGGGCAATTTTGATTTTTCCAAACTCAAATTCCCGGATAATTTCATGTTCAACCAATCGATAAAACTCATGAAAGCCCGCCCGGAATTAGGCGGAGCACCAGAACAACTTGATTGGATTAAAGAAAATCCAGTTAACGTTTATGATCAAGAAAAGGTTGATCGTGTTGTATCCGTAATCGAGAAAATCAAAATTGGTGAGGCTAGTAAATAAATATGAAACTTTTCGTTGGTTTAGGAAATCCTGGCAAGGAATACGAAGGAACTAGACATAATATGGGCTTTATAGCCTTAGACAAGTTTGCCGAAATGGCTAACGCGTCTTTTGATCATACCGACTTCAAAGGAGAATACGGAATCATTAAAAATCCTGCTTTTGATGAACCTGTTATCATTCTAAAACCTCAAACATTTATGAATCTTTCTGGCCAAGCAGTAAGGCCTCTTGCCGATTATTTCAAAATAGATATAGATGATATATATGTCGTATATGATGATATGGCTATAGCAGAAGGTACAATAAGACTTCGCGTTGATGGTTCTAGCGGTGGTCATAAAGGAATGCAAAATATCATCGAACAGTTTGGTGGTAATAACAAAATCAAACGTATCCGTGTTGGAATAGGAGAACCTCCGCATAACAATCCAATTGATTTTGTTTTAGGAAAACCAAAAGGAGATAGTCTCGAACAAATTGAATTCTCAACCGATAACGCCGCCAAAGCGTTAAGAGATATCGCAATAGGAAAAGACAACTTCTCTAAAATAATGGGGGTTTATAACTCTATAAAACCAAAAATAATAAATGGCTGATTTATATTCTCTATTTAAAGATATTAATTACACGTCTCTTTTAAAAAAGAAAAAAGGGTCATTTGTATTGGATGACATAATTGGCGTCGGTCTTCTTTTTTCGGGTTTGTATCACGAAAAGAAAGACTCATACGCTATAGTGTCTAATAACTTTTATACGGCGCAAAAAGTATATGAGTTTCTTTTGAATTTCATCCCAGAAAATAATTTAGTATTGTTTCCTTCTGATGAATTGCTACGTGCCGAGGCACTTTCCTCATCTAAAGAACTAATGGCTCAAAGACTATATGCGATGGGTCAATTAGCTTATGAAAAAGACAAGATTTTAATTACCCACCCATCCGCTTTAATTCGTTTTCTTCCGTCAAAAGAGACGTTTACCTCTTTAACGTTAGACTTAAATGTAGGCTCATCTTATTCGCTCGATGAATTAAAGAACAAATTGGTTAACGCAGGTTATACAAGAGTAAACAAAGTTGATCAGTCTCTCCAATTTGCCTTACGTGGAGATATTCTTGATATTTTCTCCGTTAATTATCTTCAGCCAATAAGAATTGAATTTTTTGGTGATGAGATTGAGTCAATTAAGTTTTTTGATATTGCAACTCAATCATCAAAAGAAAAGCTTGATTCAATTAGAATATTGCCTGCTTCAGATACGATATTAACGGACGCTCAGCTAGATGATTTTAAAATACGTTTCCAAGACTTAATGGAAAAGGATTTATCACATCTTAGCAATGAAAATAGCCGATGCGTGTATCAACAAACAATGCAAAACGATCTTGAAGAC
>CAVIJE010000038.1:0-10834 GCA_963643355.1 Sodaliphilus sp.
TACTTTTAAAACGACTATTTAAACTCATAGATTTTTCCCTATTTTGTATATTTTGAAATAATTACTTCTAGTGTTAAAATAAGACGCTTAAAAATATGGATTTTATTTCAAATTACTTTAATGCTTATTACATTCAAAGACAGGCTGGCATATCTTTCATCGTTTTCCAAGTCCTTGTCTCCTTTGGAATAACTCTTATTTTTTTCGAAGATTTTCTTTTAAATGATTCTTTTGCTAAGACCAATATTCACGTCAATAAAATTCTTCAATACGCTTTGAAGTTTGTTTTAATTTCAGCTGTCATTTATTGCATAACTTTTTTGTTAAGTTCGATATTCCATTTAGCGATTGTTAAGAATAATCTTAGCTTTTATTGTTTGAATTATTTCTCTTATGCTCCAATACTTTTGGGTTGTTGTTTCTTTGCTAAGAAAGAGAAGGTGTTAGAACGTTTCGCTAGAGCTTTTACTTTATATAATTCTTTTACTGTCGCACCAACTCTTTCGCGTTTTATTTCTTTTGTGTGTTCAAGCGAAGTTTATGGTTTTATTTTCGAGTTCTTTGATACTTTCTTTTGCGTGCTTTTCGTTTTTGCTGTTTTTTCCTTTCTTTACGTTCTAAATTCCGAAAAATTCAAAAATCAAAACCACACTTCAGTATTTTTGCTTTGTCTTATTCAAACACTCATTCTTTTAGCCTCGTCGCTAAATGATCCAAGTTTTTCCACTACAGAAAAATTAAAAATTAAGCACATCGTTATATTTGCCGGCCTTTATTGCGCTTCGCTCTTCATCTATTTATTCCACTACGTTAGACATAAAAGCCAAGAAAGAAGCCTAGAAATTCAAAGAAAAGCCTTCACTAAGAAAAACCAAAATGAAATCCTTGAGCTATCTATGGAGAACAAAAAGCAAATACAAACAATGGAAGAAGGAATGAATAAACAGTATCGCATGATGGCTTCTCTTTTAGAAAAAGAAGATTATGACAAACTCAAACAATACTTTGCCGACCTTTCAGAAACGTCATTTGTTCCGCTCACGTTCGTTGATTGCGGCAATAACGCCATTTCCTGCATAATGAATATGGAAATTGCTAAAGCCAAAAAAGAAGGCATAAACATTCATCATTCAATTCTTGTTCCAAAAGGAGATATCGGAATCGACGAATATGACCTTTGCTCTTTCTTTACTAACATTATCGACAATGCAATAGAAGGAGTGGCAAGAAATAAAATATCTAATGATAAAAACATATATGTGAACATAACTTATAAGAAGCCATATCTTATTTCAGAAGTTGTAAACCCTACTGATTTAAAGAAAGACAATCTTAAAAAAGCAGTCATATCCACTTCAAAAGATGACGTTAAGATTCATGGGTATGGACATAAAATAATTGATTCAATCGCTAGAAAATATGGCGATGGCATAGTTAAATATTCGATAGAAAACGGAAAATTCACAGTTTCATCGATGTTATTAGGAGGAAAAGAATAATGAAAACCGGAAAAATAAGTTTTGCACTTGTCGATGATGATAAAGACTCGATCGATATCATTGCCGCATCCTTAGTTGAAGCTTTTAATAAACATAACATCGTTTCCTCGTGTCGAAAATACATATCGGCAACTTCCTTTTTAGCGGATTATGAAGAAAATCCAATCGATGTTTTGTTTTGCGATATTGAGATGCCTCAGATGGACGGAATTGAGCTTTGTAAAAGAATTCCTGGAAACAAAAAACCAACAATCATTTTCATTTCCAACCGAGAAGACAAGGTTTTTGAATCCTTAAACGTCCACCCTTTTGGCTTCATAAGAAAGAAAAACTTCCTAAACGACATTTCTGAGGTAATTGAGAACTACTTAACGACAATGCAAAATAAAAACAAGGACAGCATCGCTCTTAAAACTCTCAATGAAAAGAACGTTGTTTTAGAAATAGAAAAAATCATGTATATAGAGTCTTCGAATAGACATCAATACATCCACTTAGTTGATGTTAAAGAGCCTTTAGTTACAACAGCATCCTTACTTAGCCTTTTCGATGAACTAAGAGATTATGGCTTCATCCAGTCCCATAAGGCGGTAATTGTTAACTATATCTATATCTATGCTATTCTAACCGATACCATTAAATTGAAAAATGGCGAAGAAATATTCCTTTCAAGAAGAAAGGCAAAAGAAGTTAAGATGAAACATCTAGAACTTCTCCAAGAAACAAGAAAAATATTATTCTAGAGGGGTTTCAATGGGGTTTTTTGGATATTTTGAAAAATATTACATCAACGTTTCTTTTGGCTGGAACTATATATTTACGATGGTTTTGATGACCATTGAAATCTCTTTAGTCATGAACTCCTATAAATATGATCGCAAAGGAATAATCTTTAAACTGCTAGATTGTTTGATTACATTCACTCTTTACCTATTTGTTTTTTGCTTTGCTGAATTCTTCCTTGGATCTCATCAATATATTAATTATTTATGCTGGCCAATTATCATTGCCCTTCATTCTTTCTATTTTTGCCACTACAAAACCTTCGATAAGATATCCAAATGTCTTTGCTTAACCATTCTTTTGTATCTTGAACCAATGTTATCATCAACTATTGTTGAACTCTTTGCTGACTATTCCCCAAATTTTCCTGTCGTTAGCTCAATATTAAATGTGATTTTTGCTACATCTGTTGTTCTTTTCATGCCTAAATACACTCTTAAAAAGACGGAAAAGATCAACTACGTGTGTTTCTTTTTGATGATTTTCCTCGTTGCTTTCACTCTAGCCTTCATCATCGTTGACCTCCCTGAGGGAGAGAGTTTCCTCAATGCTTGGTCACATTTAGTTATTTATCTATTGATTGCAACTTTCGCTCTTATCTCCTATTACTATTTCTATTGCCTCAACCTTGATTTCACCCATTCCCTTGAATCGCAAGCTCTCCTGATTAAAGAAGAAAGAAACAGGATTGTTCTTGAAGCGTCTCAAAATAACTTAGAGGATTTAAGAAAACGCCGCCACGATATGAAAAATCAGTATCAGTATATGCGTCTTTTGCTTGAAAACGGTGATACGGATAAGCTTAATGAATTCTTCCAAAGAATGATTGAGGGAAGAGAAGCAAAAATAAATCCAAGCAAAGGCAAAGAAACGGAGATTTCATATTTTGAAGATAGAATAAGAGGTTCTTTCAAAGAAACAAACTTTACTTTTCATGATAATTTCGATGCTGAAGGATTAAATCTTCTTATTGAAGTAGAAGATCTCCTTATTGAAATCATCAAAGATAACCTCAATGATGAAAATGAAATGGATATATGGATGGAAGGAAATGACGTTTCTTTGTTTTTGACGATGTCGATAAAAGAAGAAAAACGCCTGACTAAATTCTCTAAAGGGAACCTCCATATTGACCCAAGTATCCAAAAATCAGAAAAAGGCACATTCTTAACATATAGGATCTCCAAAACAAATCTAACAAACTAATTCATATTGTCCGTTCACGCAAAGATTTCGACCTTTCAAGCGTTCCAAAACGCCCTTTATCACGTTTAAACGTCATCTTGTTCCGAAGGTATTTTTTTAAAATGTAAGCGCTTTTAAACTTTAATCATCAACCAAGCGAAAGCTAGCATCGCTTGATAAAAAATTAAATGTTTTGAAAGGAACAAAATGAAGAAAAACAAAAAGTTTATACCAGGAATGGTAATTCTCACAACTCTTGTTGCGGGTGCTGCCGTTTTCAGTGGCGTTGTTGGCTCTCAAGCTGGAACACTTGCTGAAAAATATGGTACGACTACAACAAAAAACATTGATAGAGCCTACACTCTTTCAGAAGGTACGGATGTCAATACTCGCTTAGAAGAAGAAGGAGCGTCTCTCTTAGTAAACAAAGATAACGCTCTTCCTCTATCTTCAACAAGCAAAGTCACAATCCTAGGCGCAGGAAGCCATAACTACGTTCAAGGCGGAACTGGTTCAGCGGGTGGCAAAGATGATTCAAACACCGCAATGATGAATTCAGCCTTTGAAGCAGCAGGCATCGATTATAACGAAGCAGCATGGCAATGGCTTGATAACGCTTTAGGAAATGGCGCTAACGTCCATAACGGCTCAATTGATACTGATTATTTAGCGGATGAAGACAAAGGAAGAAGCTTTGATTTCACCAGTTATCGTTTCGTTAACGAATTCTCCAAAGCAACATACGAAAAGTTTCTCACCGATGAAGTCATTGGCGATTACAAAGATGTTGCAGTAGTTACCTTCTCTCGTTCAGGTGCTGAAGGTGCATCCCCATCACTTGATTTTGATGGAAATAAAGACACTACAACAGGTAAGGTCTATCTTGAACTCCAAGAAAATGAAATCGACCTTTTGAAATTCTGCAAAGCAAAATTCAAGAAAACCATCGTTTTGATTAACTCTGCCGTCCCAATGGAATGTGGCTTTGCTAACAACGATCAATTCAATGTAGAGGCAGTTCTTTGGATTGGACACCCAGGTGAGGCAGGTATTAATGGCGTCGCTAAAATCTTAAGCGGAAAGGTTAATCCTTCTGGACACGTTGTAGATACCTGGACGGCTGATATGTCCACCAACCCAACCTTCTATTCGGCCGATGACCAAACGTATTCAAATATCGAAAACAACAACACCGGCAGAAAATATTACCAATATAACGAAGGCATCTATGTTGGATATAGATACTATGAAACGGCAGATTCCGCTGGATATTTCGATTCCACAACCTTCAAATCCACAAAATTCAAAGGAAACCTCAATCAAGGCAAATACTATTCCGACACAAGCGTTAATGGAACATATGCCGAGCAAAAAGAAAAAGGGCCTCAAGCAACATATTCAGGATATGAAGACGTTGTTTCCTTCCCATTCGGCTACGGTCTTAGCTATACCACATTCGAGCAAAGCGTTAAGAGTACTGATATAAAACTTGCCGCTCATGGCGAAAATTCCATTACTGTAACCGTCAAAAACACAGGTTCAGTCGCTGGCAAGAGCGTCGTTCAACTTTATATGGAATCGCCATATGGAGAAGATTCTTCTTTAGGCATTTCAGGAGTGGGGCTTGAAAAAGCTAAGGTTGTCCTCGTTGGCTTTGCAAAAACAAGCGAACTCGCTCCTGGAGCAAAAGAAGATGTAACAATCACCTTCTCAACAGACGATATTGCCTCTTATGATGAATTCGGAAAGGGCACCTATGTCTTAGAAAAAGGCAAATATACCTTCCATATTTCACCAAATGCCCATGGCTGGGCCAATGAAGAAGCATACGGAAAAGACTATGCAACCGTTGAAGCAACTCTTGCCGAAAGCATCATTTATGGCGCTAATGGCGTTGGAAAAAGAGTTGCCACACATAACGGCATAACAGTTGAAGAAGGCAAAGACGTTACCAACCAAATGAACGATATAACCGCAGGAGATGGCACTATGCTTGTCAATGGCGGAGCCTCTGGCGATTATAAGTATGGTTATCTTAGCCGTAAAGATTTTGCGGCAGGCATGAAAGAAATCATGTCTTTCCAATCTGATGACTATACAGGCAAATATTCTGGAAACGGCTATGTTTGGTCAGTTGATGGAAATGGCACAACTCCAACAAAGAGTGGCGTTAAATCAACCGATGGCAATTCTATGCAAAGAAAAGCTGCCGATAACGTCAAAGAACAAATCGAACTTAAGCCAAAGAGCATTGAAGTAAACGGAGTTTCCGAAGGCAAAACCTATAATTACGCTTCAAACCTCGCCTCAGGCATTAGCTTTGGCGATGGCAAGAGCGAAAAGAAACTCTATGGCTATGGCAATGACGCTTATGAAAACCAAGCCACAACCTATGAAGGAAAGAGTGTTGATGACGAAAGCTATCTCAAATCCGAAGTAGGCACTGAAATCAAATTTGGCGCCACATACTATGTTGCTCTTGATGGAAGCGGAAATACCGCAAAAGCATCTGACGGGTACGTTGAAATCTTCGATACACAAGAAGAAGCAGCCAAAAAAGGCACTGCAACAAAACTCCAAGTCAACCATATGGCTGGCGTTCCAGAAAGTGATTTTGCAAGATGGGATAAACTTGCAAACGAATTAACCTTCAGCGAAGCCGATAACCTCATCGGCGATAATGGCTGGCATTGTCCTGCCGCTGAGTCAGTTGGCAAGAAATACGCTCTTGCAACCGATGGTCCAGGTGAAGCCGGCAACGCTCAAAACCCAGACTGCACATGGTGGAATTGCGCCGTTATAATCGCTGCCACATGGAATGCTGATCTTGCTAAAGAACAAGGTGTTGCATATGGCCATCAAGATCTTCTTAATAACACCCCATATGCTTATGCACCAGCCATGAACATTCACCGCACCCCATTTGGCGGACGTGACTTCGAATACTATTCTGAAGACGGATTTATCTCCGGCATCATTGGCGGAAGTGCTGCATCTGGCATGGAATCTACAGGTTTACATGTCTTCATCAAACACTATGCCTTAAACGATTCTGACACAAACCGCGGTGGCGTTTGCACTTGGGCTGATGAAGCATCAATTCGTGAAATCTATGCAAGACCATTTGAAATCGCTACTAAATACTATAAAGCCGATGGCATCATGGGTTCCCTTAACCGCATGGGCATGGCTTGGGCTCACACTGGTTTCTATCAAGCGATGACTAGAGACGAATGGAAATGGGGCGGCATGCTTGTTACTGATGGCGATGGTTCCCGTTCTGATACATACAATAACTATTCCTTCTGGACGATGTGTAACCAAGGTTGCATCTTAGGAAGTGGACAACTTTCAAGCAATACAACATATCGTAGCATCGGCAAAGAAGGCGATGGCGCTAACAACTACATCAAATATCTCGCTCATAGAATTGGCAGAAACTGCCTCTATCAATATAGCCACAACATTGACGCTCTTAACGCCAATACCGTTACAAATCCTAACTACACCATGCCTATTGCCTTAATAATTGGCGTTGATGCAGTTCTCTTAGTCGCTGGTGGCATCGTTCTCTTCAGCATGGTTCTTCCTAAAAAGAAGAAATCAAAAAAAGCCGAATAATAATAGAGGGAAATGAATATGAAAAAGAACAAAATTAGCGTCTTGCTTTGTCCTCTTATTCTTGGAGGATTAGCCTCAATCACTTCTTGCTCAAGCAAAACTCAGCTTGATACCCCAACAAATATCACCTACGACTTCAAAACCGGAAAAGTTTCCTTTGATGCAGTTGAAGGAGCTTCCACCTACACCATTGGCGTTTCAGAAATCATCAATGATGTAACGGGAGAAAAACTTCAAGATATCAAAAATTCTTCTAAGGTAACAGTCGATGGCGAGGAAGTATATGTCTGGTCTACTCAGATTGGCTCCCTTACCTCCCTTACTGATAAAGACGGGGATGGAAAGGTTGAAGGAACAATTGTCTATCGTTCCTTCTCTTCGACAGCCGCCGATCCAGGACAAGTTATCAAATGCACGGCTATTCCTAAAGGCGATTTCGTTCTTACTGTCATGGCTGATAAGACTGATTCCTTGGCTGGTTCAGAATATGGAATAATCAAATTCTCAAATAATGGGGCTTTAGCTGATCCAACTGGATTTAGTGCCACTTTCACCGAGGATAATAAGCTTTCCATCAATGCCGCAAGTAATTATTACATCAATTCCTTATCAACTAATGGCATGCCTGAAAAGATGGAAATGGTCATTAAACAAGATGGCAGCGCCCTTGAAACCATAACAATAGATGACTTCTCTTACACGAACTCGGTTATTGGTCCAGCAAAATCCTATAACTTCACCAATGCCACGGTAATTGGAACGAAAACGGTGGATAAAACCAAAAAGATCACTGCAACCGTTCAAGCTAAAGGCAATGGAACATCAAAAACGGATTCAAATGTTTGTGATGTTAATATTGAAACTACAACCAAGGCTGTTGAATACCAAACCAAATACGATTGCTCTGGCTCTGGAAAGGCGGGGGACGTGAGTGTAAATATCAACGTTGGAACCGATTCAACAGGCAAAGCAATCTATGGATTAGAAGCAAAAGTTTCATCCGTAGTTGTTGCAAGAGAAAGCGGAACTTTTACTTGTGACGGCGAAGTAACGGATATTGATGGAAAGAAGACCTTTGAAGAAGGAAAAGTTCTCACCTTTAAAACGGAGGCAAGCGATCTTTCAACAAAGGTAATGGATGGTAAAACCTTAACCGTTACAAAAGTTGAAACTCAAGGCTGGGGAGGAACTCAAGTTAATTGGGGAATCCTTGGCGAAGGTTTCCTTTATAACGGCACGACATTTGCCTTTGATGGCACTGCCTCTAGCGGTGGTGGTTTCCCAGGACCATTTTAATCCTTAAAAACCAAAAATAAGGCAGACAGGTAGTTAAAAACGCCTGTTTGCCTTTCTTAGGAGAAATACAAAAATGACAAAAGAAAATATCGAAGAAGTTGAAGAAGAGGAAGAAGACGAACCTCGCTCTCCAGATTGTTCCTTCTCCCTCCTCCTTAATAAATTCTTCCACCACGTTGATCGTGGATCACATCTTAGAAGCGAAGTTCTTTCGGGAATTGTTCTCTTCCTTGTTTCTATTTGCGTGCTTTTCGTAAATATGCAAATAGTTGGACATTCTATTTTAGGGGATTTAACAATTTCGACTTCCCCTCTTGACCCTGCCTCAATTGCTGCGGCTAAACAATATGTCGCCTTGTATCAAGGGGCGTTGATTGTTTCATTCGTTTCTGCAATTGCTATTGGCTTATTTGCCAACCTTCCTTTAGTTCAACTCTCTTTAATGGGACTTTCAACATCCCTTATCGGACTTCTTGGAATAGGAAATGGCCTAACATATTACAATCTCTTATTTATCTCTTGGATCTCTTCAATTGTTACGGCAATTGTCGTGGGTGTCCCTCAAATAAAGAGATTCATCTTAAAAGGTTTGCCAAAACCTCTATTACATGCCCTTCCTTTGCTAAACGGAATAATTCTTATCCTTTTAGGAACAAAATTAAGTGGCTTCTTTGGCGAAGTAAGTTATTCAACCGGTAATCTTGCAACGAACAATCTATCAATAACTGGTTTTTCGCTTGCTTCATTAAAAGGACCTGCAGCAGTTGCCTTTATTGCCTCAATCGTCGCCTTTATTGCCTTCTTCATATTTAGATCAATCAAGGCTAAGCATCCATTTGCATGGTCTTTCTTGATTGGCTTTGGCCTCTTCTTAATTATTGAGGTTATTCAATGCGCAATTGGAGGTTTCTCAACAGCTGATGAATCTTCTTATATCAATTTTGGAAGAATTTGGCTTATTGCAGGATCTCAGGCTTCTGATAAAACGCCATATGGCGATTCATTCTTAACTTACGGCATGGACGGATTGAAAGATATCATTTCAAATCTTGGCTTAGTTTTCACAAAAGGAAGCGATTTTAGCGCTTATCAAGGGAATTCGTTCTTATTAATAGCTGGTAGTGTTCTTTCTCTTACCTTATTTAACTTAGTTGATCCTCAAAGTGTTTTACAAGCAGCCGAGGAAGACCTTTCAGAAGGAAGAGATATTCCTCTAGATTTCGCCGGTAAAGATTCTAATCGTATCTATTGGATTAATTCGGGAATTAATTTCATTGCACCATTTTTAGGAGTAGGAATGGTTTCCGTATCAAAGACTTCTTTAACGGGGACAAAAGATAAAGCAAAATCCGGTATCGTTCCTTTAGTCGCGGCCATTGGCTATCTCATTTCTATCTTCTTTATGGCTTTTGCGCCAGTTATGGCATCTGAAACATATGCCGTAACATCCATGAATGAATTCAATTACTTTGCTTATGGTAATGGTGGATTCATTTATCTAGTTCAAGGATTAAAATTTGGTTTTGCTGATGCAATACTTTGCTTAATTGGTATAAGCATGATCGAAAGTTCTATTCATCTGTTAGCTAAAGATGAAAAGAAATACTATCTTGTTGCAGCCGCATTATTAAGCGCTCTTATCTTCTCTAACTTAGTTGTTGGACTCTTTGCCTCCCTATTGACTTACTTGCTTATCAATCTTTTTGAAACGGAAAGAGTTGAAGGGGAAAAATATATTGTTACAGTAGGAAAAGCGGTAGCAAATAATGTTAAGACAATTGAAATTCCTGTTGTAGTAATGCTAGGCATTTCAATTCTTGCTCTTGCTTTATAAAAAGATGTCTCTCCTTTCAATCCCTTATGGAAACATAGGGGATTTTTTGATTTTTTGAAATTTAAGAATTTTAGACTAAATTCCAAAAAGCATATGTAAAAGTCCATTATTTTTGTTTATTAACGTCAAAAAGGATAAACGAATAGAAATGATGAATATCAAACCATTTGAAAGGCTGATTAAAAAAAGATGATAGGCAAATGAGATTATGACGACAGATTATAAAGGTTCAGCTAATTCTAATCTCAATGTTTATAAAAGTGCAGGTTTAAATTAGGGAAGGCTAAAAAGTTTATCAAAGTCACCCGGATTTAATGGCTTAGCCAAGTATCGAAATTATAGTTTGTTTGTTGGAACGTTTTTTGCGTATCAATTGCTTATACAAATTAATGTAGAGCAAAATTACCTTGGCGTGTTTAGCTTAACGAAAACTTTTTGTAATTAGTAGAGGTAAAAAATATTTTTGAAGAAGGCGGTCCAATGCTTATTTGATGAATTGAAATGCAATACATTTTTTCGTGAAGACTAGTCTCATAAGCCAAACTTTTCTTCTTTATAAATAGATCCTCTTAATGAATGATTATGAAAATGATTGAAGATATACAATCTCTATAAA
>CAVIJE010000039.1:0-10741 GCA_963643355.1 Sodaliphilus sp.
AATTGAAAAATGTGCATGAGTTACACATAATTTAATTGAAAAATGTGCAACCGTTACACGTTTTTCAATCAAAAAGCCACTTTTCACGATTATAAGGTTGCCGCGGTTTCAAAACGATAAATAAGATAGAAACAATCCCCTTCTACTATTTACCTTTCTATTTAAATGAATTAAAAGAGAAATCTTTGCTGTAATAAAGTTCTTTACTCCTCAGTAATATTCGATGTTTTTCATTAAATAATTTGTAATATAAGATTTCTTATAATAAAAATTTTACGTAATCAAACAAACATATGATGAGCAAGACAAAATATCCCCTAATAATTGATAAGGCATCACATAGCCATTAGTTTTTTTACAAACTTAGCCGCTTTGGCATTGTCGATACAACTAGCGTTTTATCTCAAAAGTTCTCTCCTAGACTATTTTTGTTGTACTTCATTGTACTTTGAAATATTTATTGTACTTCATTGTACTTTGCTGTAGTCGGCATTTTAAAATCATGACGCCCTATTAAGCAAATAAGACTATACGCATACGCTCTTTTTTAATATTTTGCTTAATATTTAGAACGAAATCAGGTTATTAGCACATTTCAAAAATAGTAAAGAACAGTAAAAGATAGTAAAAGATAGTAAAAGAAAATAAAAATAGTAAAAGATAGTAAAGAATAGTAAAAGATAGTAAAAGATAGTAAAATTATTTAAGAATAGTAAAGGAGGTAGTTATGAAAGATAATCCATTTTCAATAATATTTGGGAAAAATCCGACATTAAACATCGAAAGGCCAATCGAGAAAGGTGAAATTATCGACGCATTCTCAAGCGAAAACATCAATCAGCAAATCTATCTTATAACCTCCATTAGAGGCAGCGGGAAAACGGTTCTAATGACAGAAATATCACAATATTTCAAAGAAAAAAACGATTGGATTGTTGTTGAACTCAATCCTGAAACAGATATGTTGGATAGTCTTCTATCTAAAATAAACAGCCAAGTAGGCAATCTTTTAACGTCTTTAAATCTAAATTTGAGCCTTTTTAATATCGTCACTGTTGGAGCAAAGCTTGAAAATAAAATCACAAATAAGGAAACGGCAATAGAAAAAATATTTGAACACTTAAAAAAGCAAGGCAAAAGAATATTGATCACCATAGATGAAGCAATAAACAATAAAGACATGAAAATCTTTGCATCCACCTTCCAAATACTAGTTAGACAAGATCTCCCTGTTTTCCTCTTGATGACAGGGCTATATGAAAACATAAGGAATCTTCAAGATGAAAAAAGTCTTACGTTCTTATATAGATCACCACGCATAAACTTAGGCCCGCTTAACTTAAAATCCATCGAAAATGAATACAAAGAAGTCTTTCAAATAAGTGATGCGGAAGCAAGGGAGATGGCTTTTTTAACTGCTGGATATGCATTTGCCTTTCAAGCGCTAGGGTTCTTAACATACAAACATAATGGAAATTATCATGAAGCATTAGAGGACTATAGGCTTTACCTTGAAGAATATTCATACAAAAAGATTTGGTCAGAATTATCAAACGTCGATAAAAAGATTCTTTGTGCAGTCACAAAAGCTAAAAGCGATAGTGTGAAAGACATAATGGAAGCTTCTAAACTCGAAGCAAACTATTTCAATCCTTATAGAAAAAGATTAATCGATAAGGGTGTCTTATGCAGTAACGAAAGGGGCACATTGAGATTTTCTCTCCCTTTATTTAAAGAATTTGTGATTGATGCAACATTCTATGACAACAACGAAATTTAACTGCCTATCGCATCGATATTTCATTCTTTAATAACTGTTACAAATAATATATTTTTATTGCCTAAGATTTCTTAGGCTAAGATTTCTTAGGGAACGAAAAAATCAGATGATTAATGTGTTAAGTGAAAACTTATGGAAAGAAAGGAAACCGATATAAAAACATGAAAGACGAATTGATAAATAAAAAATACATTACCACTTGTTCTTCTTTGTCCTATTTAGGATTAGGGGAATGCAGATGCGATGATAAATTAGTATACGTACCTAATTTCTATCCAGGAGATGAAGGAGAAATCATCATTTCCTACAAAAGAAATGGCCAATATTTTGGTAAGGTTCTTTCTTTGAAGAAGAAATCAAAAGACAGAATTGAATCCAAATGTCCTTATTTCTTTGGCTGTGGAGGTTGTTCTTTCCAAGATTATTCATATACCGCAGAAAAAGAACATAAGAGGAATCTAATCAAGAATCAGTTACATAAGATTGGTGGAATTGATGTAGACGTTTCTGAGACACTTGGAATGGATAATCCCTTTAATTACCGTAACAAAATCCAACTACATTTTGGAAAAGACATACACGGGTCAACCGTTTTAGGCTTCTATAAAAACAATTCCCATGAGATATTTCCAATCAAGAGTTGCATGATTGAAGACCCACGTGGAGCAGATATTGCCAATAAGATTCTTTCAACCGTTAAGAAACTTGATATTCCACCATATAACGAAGATGAAGACTCTGGCCAACTTAAGCATCTGTTAATAAGAACTTCTTTCCATAAAGATCAAATCTTATGCGTTTTAGTAACCAAAAATCTAAATTTCACCGGCAAAGACCGCCTAATTACATTGATAAAGAGAATTTGCCCAGAAATAAATACCCTTGTTCAATCCGTTAACGGAAAGAAGACAAATGTTGTCTTAGGAAACAAAAACGTTGTCGTATATGGCAAAGGATATATCGAAGATGAGTTATGCGGACTTACCTATAAGATATCTGCTAACTCCTTCTTCCAAGTTAATCCAATAATGACGGAAGTCTTATATTCCAAAGCAATGGAATTAGCTAAGTTAGATAAGGATGATATTGTTTTAGACGCCTATTCAGGAATAGGAACAATAGGACTTACTGCAGCAAAAGACGTTAAGAAGGTCATTTCCGTGGAATTAGTCCACGAAGCAGTCCTAGATTCAATTGCTAACGCTAAACGTAATAAGGTCACCAATTTCGAAGAGCATGAAGATGATGCGACCAAATTCATCGTTAACTTTGCTAAAAATAAGGGACACGTGGATGTCTTATTCATGGATCCGCCAAGAAAAGGATCAACTCCCGAATTCCTTCAAGCGGTAAAGCAACTTTCTCCAAAGAAGATTGTTTATATATCTTGCGGCCCATCAACCTTAGCAAGAGATTTAAAAGAATTATCCGATACATATAAGATTAAAACAGCTCAACCAGTCGATCTCTTCCCTAGGACCGTTCATGTAGAAACGGTTGTATTGTTAACAGCGAAAAATGGAGCAAAAACTAATCTAAATCCTTAGTTTCGTATTAAAGAAGAAATTTTGATCATCTAATATCGAAGACAAAGATAGCGATAAGTAACTAACGAAAAGGCGGCTAGCATCAGTTAGCCGCCTTATCTAAATGGTTTTTATAAATCAATACAATTTATTGAAGATGTTCCCTCAAGATCCGGGCCAAAGAATTTAGCAAAACGCTGCTTTAAGCTATCGACTTCTTTTAAGGCGTCATAACCTCTATAAATCGAAATGCATTCACAGAAATCATCCTTTGTCAAAGAAAGCTGATATCCGCCCTCAAGCGTGAAAATAATGCATTGTGTGTCCAGAAATTGATATGTGACTTCCGTTTCCTTGCTAGTGGCAATTTGGTCTGTATTGATCAATGTAATCTTCGAAATCACTTGATTGATTTCTTCCTTGATGAATTCGATTCCTTCCAAACTCGATTTTACCTCTCCTTCATGCTCATGGAATTTGATGGAGCTTAAATCTTCTTTGGCTTTGAAATATTCCATAGGTTCTTGGTAATCTTCGAAGATGTATGTCTTATTGTCTATCACAAGATAAACGATTCCATAGGAAGTTGGGGTGAATCGAAAAGGCTCGTGGATAACGGAATTTAGCTTTTTGCCTTTAAGAGATTTCAATAGGCTGATAGTCTCTTTGCTGATTTGATTATTCGTTATTTTCATTTTTATTTTCCTTTCTTTTCAAAATGTATTTTGTGGAATTTCAAACCACAGTTATCGTTAGATTTGTTTACATTGATTTCTACGGCTGGACTTCCTTCGGTGGAAGTTATTTCACGGTAAACGATTATTGTTCCGTCTTTTAAATCTGTTCTGAATCCGTTGCCCTTTGGCAATGGTGTTTCAATTCCGCCATAAACGACGATAGCAGCCATATTTATTTTTGAAAAGCCTATTTCAGTTCTTCAGAATAATCATCAAAGTCGTCGATAATTTTATATTTTTTTGAGTATTCTTCCTGGACCAAGTCTCGAAATTCGTTCAGCTTATCAACAAATTTTTGACATTCTTCTTTTGAATGAAACCCTTTGTAGGAGAATTCATGGGTGTCATTTATAAAGGTAGACATGTACTCTTTCGCAATAATCGTTTTCAATTCATCTAAACGTTGACTTGGAGGATTCTCCTTAGGAAAATCATTTTCCGTCAAAACATCCTTCTTTTCGTAAGTCCAAATAGGAAAGCAGCCATATTCGAGCATTAATTTAAGTATTTTCATTTTGATTATTTCTCCTTCCATCTATCAGTAAGATGTATACCAACTATATATCCATTGTCACTTATGGTAATTGCCAAATGAACAATTTTTTTATTAAACGTAGTCTCGTATACTGGTCTATCAATACCACTTATACCAACGATTTTCGCATCCTCAACAGCTTTTTTAATCAATTCAGGTATGCGTTTTGTTGGTATTCCATTCTTTTTCAACTCAGAACCATGCTTCTCGATAATATGTTTCAAACCAGAAGGTTTCTTGGATTCTGACTTCGATTTGCCTTTCTCAAGCCATCTTATTTTACCATCTTTGTCTTTAGTTATAAAAACAACGTCTTTTTCGGAAATTTTGTCACCTCGTTTCCTCACTTCTTCAACAAGTTTAATTTCTTCAGACGATAAATGTGAGCGTGATTGATGTTTCTTGTAGTTTTCCAATTGCTGTTCCTTTTTCAAAACTTCCAACTTCTTTGCAGAAGATGTTTTTAGGAAAAGATTGCTATTCGCTTTCATTTAGCTTCCTCCTGTATGCCTTATGGGTTCTACATTCATATTCTCTGATTTCCAAATCGGGATTGTCGAAAAGCCAGTCAAGGAAACGGTAATTGCTAGAGCCATAGAGAATGATTTTCTTTATGGATTTCTTTGCAATTAGATGTCTTAGGCCAAGTTCGAATGCCCCTCTGTTTGTTTTGTGTTTTAATCCGCTTGCCAAAATGCCGATAGAAACGATATTTCCATCTTTGATTCCATCAAAGCAATAGTCAAACGAATCGTCAAAGCCCCATCTTGCATTCGCTATTACCTTCTTCTTGCAAATTTGCCCATACCAATATCCAAAGGCGTTCATTTTGTATAAGTTATAGATTTTTAATGGTTTTGGGAAATCCAAATAGGTAGAGAAATCAGGTGCGATGATTCCTTCAAAATGTTTTAGAATTTCATAAGCTTTCTTTGGGCAATTCCAAATTCCGTTAGGCCCATCAAAATTTTGATCATCCTCATAAAAACAAACGAAAGATCTATTTTGAAAATTCTTGTTTTCTTTAACCTCTTTATAAAATATGGTCTTAGCCTCAGAATAGGTGATAATAGATTCAGGAAATTCATCTGTGGTAGATGGACATATTGGAATATCATTTGCTGAAAATTCACATCCTTCTACCATGAAAGCATTCCATAAATCTTTGCAGTTTTTTCTTTTGTGATCGTTTGAAGAGGCAAGATTGATATGCTCTTCCTTGCACTCTCTTTGATTATTATGGATAAGAGAAATTTGAGAACCATAAAGCGTTAAATTATTTTGACTCATATTGAGCCTCCTTTATAAAATTCTCGCAATTGTTCATTTCACTCTTTCTAGAATCGGGTGTTTGCCAATTGCTAACCTTAATATAAGGAGTTGGGAGCTCGTTTTTAACGCTTCAGGAGTTCGGTCATTTACGCTCGAGTTACGGTGCAAAGCAGTGTAACTGTTTTAAAGCTTTGCTCCTTTTAGAGAATCGTTGCCAGTGGTATATTATTTAGATAGATTTCTGCCAAAGGGGTGCCGCTCATGATTTTCAGTCTTGCCAATATGATCAAAACGATAAAGGCCATTGATGGCGTAGATTTTAATGAGATAGATTTCTTTGAACACTTCTTCGGAACGCTGGCGTTGAAAATGGACGTCAAAGTAAACGGAAAGCCATTGTCGTTTGCCTCGCCAAGAATTTCCGATGTAATGACAGAGAAAAATGATCTCTATGAATCCGTTGCCAAATTGGCATATAAGCCAGAAGCAAAACCTATTCTTCTTGAAATGACCAAGAAGGCGAAGGCTGAGCTTTTTAGCAATGTCAGTCTCAGGAAAATCAACGACACTATTTCAAAAGAAATGACCATTGCTGATGAAGCTTTCAGCAAAAGCACAGATGAGAAGCTTTCGCAAGATAGCAGAAACGACGAGGATATATTCACGGAATACCTGCTTTTTGCGATGAAACTTGAATATGAAAATCGCCAAACAAGAAGGAAATACAAAACAGCAACGGGCAACTTCGTGACCAAGAAAGCAGATGCCTCGATATGCAGCAAACTCATAGAGCAAATCATTAAGAACGCGAAAACGAAGAAGGAAAACGTCAAACACGATCAGGCATGGAGCCTTGAAGACAAGATGGTTGTGAATGGATTCAATGAGATTCTAAAAGATAGGATTCATGAAGCGTTTGACGATTTTGAAACCGTAATGACCGCAATCGACAACTTATCCATGATTGAGATACAAGCGAAAAAGACACTTTATTCAAGCTACAAGGACGCGTATTACCGTGTTCTAGTCAATCTATTTGGCGACCACTACAGCGAAGAAGATATAAAGGAATCCTCTTCATCTATTTTCGTTGCGATCGACGATTTCATTTACGAGCAAATGTTGAAAGACAAAGTAAAAATCCAGGAAGATATCGCCAGATACAACCTCTTTTGCATAACCGTTGCTGTCTTCTACCAATGCAAGTTTCTAATCAAAGTGGAGGAAGAGAAAAGATGATGGTGATCGACTATGATGAGAGGCCGAAAAACACAATTTACTACCTTAGCGCTCTTCTATATAGGTATATCAAACATACATGTCGCGATTTTGAAGAGGCGAGAAAGTACTTCAAGAACAACATTCTGGACAGCGATATGATGTTCTATTATTCGATGGACTGGCTTCATCTCATCGGAAAAGTCAAAGAGATAAATGGAGGCGTCATCATATGCGGTTAGTCTCGCTAAAAATCTACAAGAAAAAGAATGGGGAGATTATAAGGGACGTCCACTTCAATGAGCGTGGTCTTTCTTTGATTTGCGATCTTGAAGGCGAGGAAAACAAAGCGCACGGAAGCTCGATTGGCAAAACAGCGTTCATTCGGTGCATTGACCTCTGCTTGGGAGCCAAAACAACAAGCGTTCTGTACAAATCGAAGACATTGGGAACAAACCAAGCGTTCAGGGATTATCTTTTCGATAACCAGGTTTCTCTGATTCTGACTTGCCAGGACAACGAAAAAACAATAACTCTTGAAAGGCACGTATACGACAACAAGGAATACGTGAACAATATCGAGTTCTCGGGCCTAGACTCATACTGGCAAAAGCTCAAAGACTTGTTCTTCCCGAATTCGCCATCAGCTCTTTCATTTAGGCAGATGATACCCCTATTTGTGAGAATCGATAACGAGGAGCCGATAAAGTATCTCGAATTCTCGAAGAACCAGCAATACAACGAGGCCTACTCCTATTTCCTGAATCTCTATTGGAACGAGAAAGAAGTGTCTTTAAACGAGGAACTTTCCACAAACGGCTCCGCCATAGGAAAGATCAGATCCAAATACGGCATTAAAAACGATGAGGAATTCAGAAAATTGGTCGATACCAAAAACGAGATCCAGCAAACGAAAAAGCAAACGATCCGCGAAACAGATTATGTCGGATCATATGCCTCTGAAGATGAAAGAAACGCCACTCTTGTCGATAATCTCGACGAGATAACAGAAGAGCTAAACGCAAAGAAATGCAAATCTAGGCAATTATCTAGAGTAATCGAAATCGAAAACGGAAAGCTTTTCGAAATGGATGAGGAGATACTCAAAGACCTTTACAATGACGCAGCAGAAACATTTAGAAACCTGAATGAGTCGTTTACGGAGTTCTGCGCATTTCATAACGACATGTGCAAGCTCAGAATAGTGAAGTATGTCGATGAGAAGAATGCGATAGATGAAGAAATTAAGGAATTGGAGATCAAAGTTCGACAATTGAGAAAAAGATTCAGCGATGGCTTTGTCGAATTCAAAACAAGCGTTGACGACAAAGAGAGTTCGTTGTTCGAAGATTACTATACGTACAAGAAGGAATACGAAGAGGCGAAAGCCGATTTTGAGCAATACATCTCATTAGAAAAAAGAAATTCCGAAATCAAGATTTCTCTGTCGAACATTCAAAGTAAGAAAGAAACAAACGAGGAAAATCAAAAGCAATTCTCTTCCATATTTGCAGAGCAGACAAAAAAACTCGTAAATGACCCATACAAAGTCATCTACGAGTCTAAATTCGATAAGATGCCATTCACAATTCAAGGAAGTGATGGAAATCTTGGCACTGGCGATAGCAAAGTCATGTCTTATGCAATAAATTCGTCGCTACTCGCGTTCTTCGCACAAAAATCGATGAACATGCCGATATTTGTCATCCAAGACAGGATGGAGAACGTCGAAATAGCAAAGCTGGAAAAGATCATCGATGACGTTAGGAACAGCGGAATGCAATACATCGTCCCAATTTTGCATGATAGAATCGAAAACCTTGGCATAGATGATGGGGAAATAATTCTTAAATTATCTAAAAAGGAGAAATTATTTAAGTTTTGAAATACGTTTCCTCTATATTCTTTCCTTTTATTTGCATCCGTAAACCTTTCTATATGCGATATATCGATAACAAACGCTTTCCTTAGAACGCATGCATCTATAGGTTGATTTCTACACATGTAGAGACGATATGCCTTTTATCAAAAGTCCATTAAAAGAAAACGTCACATAGATCTAGAGATAGATATGTGACGTTTTGATTTTTAGACACTTTTGGAATATTAATATATTACCGCGTCATTAGCAGTGAAGCCTTCTAGGGAATTCTCTTTCGTTTGGATACAAATATATGAGATTCCTTCATTTTCTGATGCAAAGAACTGACGTTTAGTTTCAGGAGAGATTCTTATCCAATCACCAGCAGCAAGAGTAACTTCTTCTCCATCGATGATGACTTTTCCTTTGCCAGAAAGAATGGCGTAGACTTCTTCATTCTTCTTATGTGAGTGAACAAAAGGAACGCTAGCCCCGGCTGGAAGATTGTTGATACTTATTTCTGAACCAGTGAGTAAAAGTTTCTCATGAAGTTCTACTCTTCCTTCATTCTCAATACTTGTTTTTGCGTAATTTGCCATAATATTTACCTCCTCATTACGTTACATCGATAGAATAATTTATTAGACATTCAAATAATAGAACGCACTTTTTTGTAACTATACATACAAAATTGAATGTGTTAAAACTTATATGAAAAATATTGTTTTTCGGAGGTATATTCCATGAAAACTAAAGACGAACTTCCTTCTTGCCCTGTTGCTACAGCGGTTGCCATTATTGGAGGCAAATGGAAACTTCTAATTATTAGAAATCTTAGGGTGCGCCCATGGAGATTCAACGAATTGCAAAGAAGCTTAGAAGGCATATCCCAAAAGGTTTTGACCGATAGCCTAAGAGAGATGATAGATGATGGGATTGTATATCGTCATGATTATCAGCAAATGCCACCAAAAGTTGATTACAGCTTAACGGAATCAGGAAAAAAGTTATTACCTGTTTTAGATGCGTTGGCGGATTTTGGAAATTACTATAAATCAATAAGTAAGTGAAAGAATCTTTGAAACGCCGAATTGCCAAAAGATCATGTTTTGAAGACTTCTTCTGCTTTTTCAATTGAACATTTAATTAGAGTTCTCTAATTTTCCCTCATTGATGTAAATCAATAGGCGTATCTACTAATATCGCAGATGTTAAAACTGTAACATTCCACGATTAAAAAAACGATTACACATCACTTATTATATTTACATAATAAGCAAAAGCATCAATAAGAATAGCGACAGCGTTATGCTGTTTTCTTTTACGATTTATTTCGCCAAACTTGCGGTTTATGTTTTAAAAATATGTTATTAACGAAGCAAAATAACATGGAAAATGCATCAAAAGGCCGTTTGATAAAGAATTAGACTTTTATTTAAAACCGTCGGCGCTGTTCAGATAGTCGGCCCTAAATTTTGTGGAAAATCAAGAACTTCAAAAAGACACGCAAAAACAATTATTGATTTAATGGAAAAAAGATAGAGACCAATATGTTGAACTTGCTAAGAATGCGCATGAAACACTACTAAACAAATGATAGATACCAATATCAATTGATGAATGCCAAGTTATTTCGTTTATCTGGAATTCAATAAGGGAAACCATTGATGAAAATGGTGTCTACAAGGTTCCGTTAGAATGTTTAAAACCTTGGACATGTTCCCAATCATCTGAAAAGGTTTGCCATACTTTGTTAAAGCTATACACCCCTAATTTAGATACATGTTGAAACAATAACTCATCTAGAAATAT
>CAVIJE010000040.1:0-10115 GCA_963643355.1 Sodaliphilus sp.
CGAGTATCCTCCGTAAGGATGAATGGTCTTTTTTCTTTCTTTTTGACTATTATTTTCTGAGTCAAATAATCATTGTTTGTACATACAAAAAGTCCTTTGTCTGCACCTACTAATTTAATTCCTTCTTCTAACAGTTTTCTATGTGCGGAGGTGATTGGATTAAACGAACCTGTCATTATGACTATTTTATTCATTTTATTTTTAACCTTTAAATCGTATATTTTCTTTCTGCGATGATGGGACCGTTGGTATCAACTATAGTGAATTTTCGTTCACTAGTCAGTTTCTTAATATCAAATTTGATGATTGATCCGGCATATCTTACATACTCATTCACATTCTTGGTATCATGTACATGGCCTAGAGCAACATAATTGAATTTCATAAATGTGTTATCTGTATCAATGTCTTTTACAGTTCTATGACATACTAAGACATTCTTTTTATCATTGCTAATATTAAGTTTCTGATTGAATAAGTATGCAAAGCAATCGTTTGCTTTGCAATCGTTTTTCAATTCAGGACATAGTTTCTGGATTTCTTTCTTGCCACAATAAGGCAACAGGTAGAAACAGGCATCCTCAATTTTAATCGGATTTAAGACGTAATCAACTGAAGTAGCGATATAGATATTTTTCTTTTTCAAGTCATCCAAATTCAAAAAAGAGATATTTTCTAATTTATCATGGTTTCCAAAGATGAATAATCCGTATATTCTATTTTGGATCAGTTCATTCAGATAATACGCGAAAACCGATTTGCCTATTTCACTTGTTGGCTCATTGAATATATCTCCAGAAACGACACATACAGTTATCTTCTCTTCCTTCATGATTTCAATGCTTTTATCTAATGCTCTTTTTATGGATAAAGAAATATCCTGACCAGCAATCACCTTACCAAGATGAAAATCAGATAAGTGTAGGAATTTCATGTTTAATAACCACCTATGATTAAATCAAAATACCAGCTTTATCGATCACATTATTATCTTTATCGACAATGATATCTTCCTGTAATAGTGCTTTTAAAACAACGCCATGTCCTGCAGGGAGTTTAAAGTTAACAACATCCTTCATCGTTTTGACATTCCCAAAATCATCTGGACCTAATGTAGGATAAATCTTATCCTTGTTACATTTCTTGACATATGATTCATATCTTTTTGTTTTCGCCTGGGAAGAATAATAATTGAAAGCGTCAAAGTCTACTATAGCGATTTTCTTGCCAGAATCGACTAACTCCTTTAACCATTTAAAAGATTCTGTATTATAGACAAGTTTGCTGTATTCTTTAAAATAAACTTTCTTACGAGCGCTGATGTAATCAAGTTGTTCATATTTTGCTGTTTCTTTGTTATAAAATGCAGAATATAGACAATCTTTGCCTTGATATCCAAGGCTCTCGTTTGGATGTCTTAATAAAGCTGTTGGAAGTTTTTCTTTAGAGAAAAAATCATTTCTCCATTTTAGCCACTCGGCATTGGGCTTGCCGTGATCATCATGACAAGGATAAACCTTAGAACACTGCCAGAACAATTCGAATTTGTTACATACGACTCCATCTTCTCCAATAACTGGACCAATATAAAACGGGGACAGATCTTTGGCGAAGTTGGGATGGTCTTTCATGAATGCCTTATTCTTTGTACACCTGCTCGTGCAATCAATAACAATATAGTCTTCTAAATCCGGACATTGATTCGTGTAAAAGGAATTGGTGAATTTTACATCCATGGGGTGATGTCTTAACAATACGATATTTTTATTTTCCATTTAATTTTTTCTCCTTTTAATATCAAGTATCACAATCATCGATAGAATTATCTTGTTGCTATATAAGGGTGAATAATAGATCATTCTGGGGGCTCTAGATAGATTTTCCAATATAATCATCTAAGCCGAACAGTTTTAATTCTTCATCTGTCAAAGGATGAGAAGTAACTAAATTAGATGTATCAATTATTACAACAAGCATCAACGGATTTCTAACAACAATATGATCTTTGGTTTCATTTCTTACATCGACAATATGGTGAAAACGAATATATTGAAGCAGTTCGTCTCTTACCTTTTTAGAAGTTTTGTCGTAATTATCGATTACAACCAAAGTGTTTTGATCAATCTCATCGATTGTATTTTGTCCAAAAATAACATTTACTTCATTTTCTTTTGGGGTAAGCAGTTCTTCCATTTGTTTGCTATCCGCTACCAATTTTACTGAGAAATCATTGGATTCTAAACAAGGATAATATGTTGCTTTCATAGGATGCACGTTAAGGAAAACGGCGTCAATATAAACACTTTTTAATTCGTTTTGCTCGATCCAGGATTTGACGGAAGAAGATTTGCCTGAACCGCTAATCCCAGGAATAACCATCCATGGTGCAAATGAACTTCGTCTACTTCTAGCATGTTGCAAACACAGATCAAGTTGTTTTGTAAGTCTGTTTTGGTAATAATAATCATTATTCATTTTTACACAAATTCCTCCTTGATGTAAAACGATACACGTATCAGTTTGTTTTCTTCACTTGACAAAAGACTGAACTATAGTCTTTTGTAGGTCTACATTTTTCACTTTAAACTACCTTTTGATTCTAAATTGACTTTAACATTTGTTTATGAATCTACTTCAGTCTCCTCCGATATTATTTTGATAATTTCTTTATCGTTCTTCAATTTATCCGAAATGTGATTGAATACGATGTCCTTATCTATACATTCTACATTTCTCATTTGTTCTAATAACCAAATGACAGATTCTTTATTTGACCATAGACCTTCATTTATCCAATCACAAATTTCTTCAGGATAGCCGCCGTAATATCTAAATATCACTTCCTTGATAATGTCTTTGTTAGAACCATCTAGTTTATACAATACCATATTTTGAAAATAGTCATCTAGATTGTATGGGAGTATATCATACATCTCATCATCAATGTTGTCTAAATATATATTAAGGATGTAAGGATCAGATTTGATTGTAGGATCACAATAATCGAAACAATACAGATCATCTGATATTAATGTCATCATTATATCTTTGTCAGCTTGACAAACATTAATCGGAATATACTCGAAAACATCGAAATCACAACAACCGAAGCAACCCTCTTCCTCGAAAATAGAAATGACTTCATTGACATTCTTTTTATCTTTAAAGAAAAAAGTCGGAATATCAAAACAAAAAGTCCCATCACTACGACACATGTTATCTCTTGCGAATAGTCTTACTATCGCTAAACCAAGTTCATCATCACGATAAAAACTATGTTCAGTCATGTCACAAAGATAAGTGATTAAATCTGGATCGATATCATCAAAACTATTTAAAACATCTAAATACAACTGTTTGTCTTCATAAAGAGGCTGATGATAATCTTCTTTCTTCTTACCCAATGCTGCCAACAATTTGTTTTCTTGTTCTAAATCAAATTCCATTTTTCAATTTCCCTTTTTTAAAACTGAATTCATCATCGATTTCGGACAATCTGTTCTCATCATTACATATCAATCAATACCCTCTCTTTTTCATGTCGTTTCACGTTGCTTTCATTAAAGTGAAAATATTATATATTTTTTTATGTACCATTAGTAGTACATAGCGTTTATTTGATGCATGATGCCGTTCTTAACCCTACGTCAAAGAAGAAACAACCGCTCAATCAGCAGGCCATTCAACTTATAGTCTTCCAAACCTCAGATACTGGTGTGAAGCACTTTATCATCTCTTTCGTATTAGGATCGCTGATTCCACCAAAGAAAACACCGATTGCTTTCTTCGTTTCCTTATCAATGACTGGAGAACCGGAATTGCCTGGTTTTCCGAACATATCAGCAAAAACCACAGTTCGATCATCCAAGTTATTTACACTAGCTATTCTCCCTTCCGTGATTGAAATGCTAGAGTAAGATTCACCGCCAAACGGATATCCAGCCATGATAAATTCATGCAATGGATCATAACTGGAATCTTCTCTTAACGTTAAAGCAAGATAACTGTAGATCATTCCTGTATCTTCAAGTTTCAATAAAGCGAAATCATTTTTATTGTCAACGAATAGAGTTTCAAATCCAACATAATTTTTGAACCTTTGACCATTTGCTAAAGTTAAAATGATTCTGGCTTTCTGATTGGATTTCTCATCCTGAATACAATGAGCGCATGTTAAGCAAAGACCATCAGGAGTAATAATGAATCCTGTTCCTTGTGAACCATCATTTCCAGAAATTGAAATCACAGCCTGCTCATAATATGAGTTATCGATTTTAGAAGAATCATAGTTTTCTGAAGCGTGTTTGATCTTGTCAATCAATTCAGAGGGTAAAGTGGAACCATCAACATGAGTCCTTTTTCTTAATTTATCAAGATGATTATCATTTTCATATTGAATCACATCATCCATGATGATCTCATCATTATCGGACTCATCCTCTACTCTAAGATTCTGATTCATGATGATATCAGTTAACATTGTTCGGATTGTTCTAGCATTAGCAAAATCAGGAAGTGTTCTATCGTAATCCGTGATATCAAGCATTTCATTCATCGCTTCGTCGGATATCGTATATGGGATTGTTTCCCTAGCCAAGAAGGACATAGTGATCTCTTTTAGTTCATCTCTTGTGTAATCAGGGAAATTCAAATAGAACTGAATTCTAGAATTGAATCCAGGATTTGATGCAATCATATTCATTAAAGGTTTTTCATATCCGGCAAGAACTACGCAGAACTTCCCCTTGTTCTTTTCCATCTCATCAATCAAGATGGCAATCGCTTCAGCACCATAATCATGTTCTCCGCCACTAGATAGCGAATAAGCCTCATCTATGAAGAGGACACCTCCCATAGCTTTGGAAATAGCTTCTTTCGTCTTAATGGCAGTTTCACCGATGTATTTACCAACCAATGTCGTTCTATTTCCAAGAATGACTTTCGCTTCTGGTAAAACGCCGGCTTCATACAAAACTCTTGAAATGATGTCGGCAACCTCAGTCTTGCCTGTTCCAGGATTACCAGTAAATGCCATATGAAGATTCAAATTAGATGAGCCTTTGTTTTTCCTAGCGTAGGCTTTGATTTTCCTCACACTCTTCTTGATTGAATCTAGTCCAATCAACTTCATTAACTGTTCTTCACCAGTTAATATCTTATCATTTGATTCATGGCCCTTTGGGACACTGATTTTTGCATCTTCAATATATTTGTTGACATCATCGACAGTAATGCATCTATTTGATCCGTCTACAGAACGAAGATTCAGATTCATCTCACATTGCTGTAAGATATTTCTTGCATCACGGGCATTAGCAAAATCAGGATTCTTTCTCATCACGTCTGTGATATCAAGCATCCTGTTCAATGCATCATCTTCTACTAGATATTCGTCTTTTTCTAACATCAGTCTGAAAATATCTTCTAGTTCATCTCTAGAATAATTAGGGAAATCTATATGGAATTGAAGCCTAGAGTTGAATCCTTGATTCGTAGCCAACATTTTCTCCATTGGTCCTTTATAACCCGCTAGGATGACACAAAACTTTCCTTTGTTGTCTTCCATGCCCTTTATCAATTCGGCTACTGCTTCATGTCCGAAATCGATTGGATCGTTTTCGTGAGCCAATGAATAAGCTTCGTCGATAAAAAGAACGCCGCCCATGGCTTTTTCAATCACGGCATCAGTCTTTAATGCAGTATCTCCAACATAAGCACCGACTAAGGTGGATCTTGTGGCTTCAACATAGGATTTCTTTGGTAAAACACCGTTATCATACAGAATCTCACCAATCAGTTTAGCAACCTCAGTCTTACCAGTGCCAGGATTGCCAGTAAATACCATATGAAGATTTAGATTAGTATACTTGCCATTTTTCTTATTGGCTTTCACATAGGCTTTGATCTTTTCAATGGATTCTTTTACGCTTTCCAAACCAATTAGACTTGCAAGTTTCTGCTCAGCTTTGCTGTCAGATATCTTCAGATCTTTTTCACTTGTAGGATCGACGCCTTTGGGAATCTTGATCTTTAGGATTCTCTCATACTGGTCTTTTAATTCCGAGTCGGAAAGATTCTCAAAGATAGTGGAATCATTCAAAACCTCGTCAACTGATTTATAGTGTTCTACTAATCTCTGTTCGAAGAATGCATTTATGTTTACGTCTTTTTTGCCATCAATGTTGTAGGAAGAAGATTCATAAGGTTTCGTATAGCACAAAAGACCAGCCAATCCTTTCCAAAACGTTGACATCATTTCGACAACATCTTTCTTTCCGTCGGAAAAGAAATCAGAAACGAATTTCTTATCAATCGTTCTCTTCAGTTCCTGATTGATTGAAGATAATACTTTTGCCGGTTCTTCATCTTTGAATTCTTTTAGCCATTCACGATTTGTCATCCTATAAGAAGAATTATAGATTGAATTCGTAATGATATAGTCTTGAATCTTCAAAACTAAAGCATTCAATAAATCAAAGATAAAATCCAAGGAATCAGAATATTCCGAATTGAATGTCAATGTAACCCTCTTTTGAATTCTGTGTTTCATAAGTGGTTCAAACACAACGTTTTCATTCAAAACAGTTAACATCTTGTGGAGTGTTTCGTCTGATGATTTGATCCGCTTCAAAAGAGGTGCATAAGAAACTTCACACTTTATTGGTTTCACTTGATTGACGAATTTCTTATAGTTCTCTAAAGTCTCCTTGATTTTATCGAAAAACTTTTTTGAATTATCAGAATTGTTTATGTACTTGAAAATTTCATCAAAGGATGGAAAGGAAGAAGATTTGCTTTGGTTCGTTTCAAAGTCAGCGTTGAATGTTCTTGTTATCTTCGCTTTTGCTATCCATTCTCTTATACCTTGGATATAGTTTGTTCTTGTCATTTTTCATCCCCCAAAAGTTACGTGTCTTACTCAACTAAAGCCGATTAAGAAGGTGGCTCTATTCTCGAACTATTTCTTGACTGACTTCTGATATTTGATAGCGGTCTGAATCCCGTCAGTCTCTTTGTTCATGGTGACTACGACTGTTTTTCTGCCACTTGCATCAGTCTTAGTTTTCTCAAGTCCGTAAGCAGTGATTTGATCATGCGTTTCATTGCTTAGCGGATAGATAAAAGAAGGTGATTCGACGTTGTTAGAAATACAGGGCAGTTTGAACTGTTCAGGGACTTTGATGATTGTTTCATTATTTGTATCTCTATCGATATATCCTAATGAAACAGCACTGAATTCAGATGGACACATCTTCTTTAATTGCTCTTTTACTCTTCGTCTACATTCAATTGCGTAGTCAAGCAATTCTTTGACTTCTTCTTTGGTCAAGTTCTCATCAGGATATACTAGTTTTACTAGACCGGAGAATGTCTTGCTTACTGCTTTGTCATCACGAATGCTGAAGTTCTTATTGAAATCAAAGTAATCCATATAATCGTTAGAAAAATCAAACCTTCTCATGGCATGACAATATCCCGATAAGCAATCAGAGATCAGACCATAGTCTTTCGATGAAGAATTCACTCTGACTTTTGGAATTTCCCAACCGGGAAGATAGGCATTGATTCGATCAAAGAAAGCAGCATCACTATTAAAGCCACTAGGAAATGGTTCAAAAAGATGAGAGTCTTGAAGCATTTCCGAGACCGTTCTGAAGGTATTTCCTTCAAAGACAAGAGAAGCGTCCGCATTCAAAGCATCCGTACCCAAAGCAAAATTACCGTTTGCCATATACGTCTTTAAGGTCTGAACGAATTCCATCGTTGCACCGGCCATTCCGCCGACTTCATCAAATGCGATGCAATCCCAATTTCCGACTAAGCCAATCTTTCTTCTACCTAAGTTATAGAACATGTTGGCTACCGTTGTACTACCTTTTGCCATCAAGATTGTGTACTGGGAGATTTCACTATAAATATAGGATTTACCTGTTCCGCGCGGTCCAAGTTCAACTAAGTTATAGTTTTTCTCGACCATCGGAACCATACGTAAGAGATAATGGAATTTCTGTCTTTTCGTCAAGCCTACAGGTTCATAACCAGCAGAACGCAAAAGCAAATCAATCCATTCATCTTTTGTGAAGTTCTTTCTGGCTTCAATGATGGAATTTAAATCAAGATTCGGCATTTGAATCGGCTTTAAAGATTCGATATGGAAGGGGGATTCAAATATTGACCTCTTTTTCTTGACTGTCTTCTTTTCACCAAAAAGATCATCTTCTAGTTCTTCACCTTTCTTTTTGTAGGAGATTTTTACAATACACCAAATACCACCAAGCAACAGTTTTTCATTATTGACAACTAAATCAGAGGACACTTCAAAAGGATCAATATGAAGATTCGTAAATGAAGCGATATATTTATCTTCCCGTTCATTCAAAAGAACATTGACCTTATCAATGATGGTATATTCACCATTCTCTCTGATTTTGGATTTGATGTATTCACTCTGCTCTGGTCTTACATAATTCTCAGTCAAGACTTTCCTAATATTAGTTATGCCTGCATTGATAACCTCTTGATCATCGGTAGTACAATATTGACCTAAAAGATATTCTAGAACATAAGTTGGAACATTGGCGGTCTTTTTCATCATTGTTGTCAAATCTTTGCGCACCACTTTTCCTGGAAAGCTTTTCAATATTTTGTCGTTTAATCTATTCATATCATTTCTCCCTTTTTCGGATGGCATGATGATTATAAAGAAGCCAAAGAAGCAAAAAAGGAAATCTGGTTTCCGATTTTTGAAAGCAATCTTGAGAAAATCGTTTTCAAACCATCACCATTATTGTTCATGTGTTGCCCTCATTGAACTAGAAACATTATGCGTTTTCATATGTCACTTTATTAGTACATATCAAATTCAGATGAGAAGAAAAAATTCACATCAGTCAGACAACTACTAAATGGTTTTCAGTGATATTGCCAAAAACCAAGATTCAATTTTCAAAAATGTTGCCAAATATCCGCATTCTTATGCTTTAAACGGAGAAATCAGCAAGAGGCTTTCTTCCTGAAAACGAATAAACTTCAAGGTGACAACCTCGACTACTTACTTTTAGCCATTTGCAACGAACCTGTGTTGATGAATAGATAGGATGCTAATTGTTTTAGTCCAATAATGATTAGACAAGTCAGAAAGACAGAAAATGGCAAAATATTGATAACACTCCTATTAGATTAAAACCCCGCTTTTCTTTCAGGATCTCCATCTATTTTTTCTAGGAGTAAATGTCGATTGATGGAGGATAATGCTGGTCAAACAGCGTAGTATATCCTATATATAAATGTGTTGACACAACACATTTAAGAACATAAAAGTGTATAAGCGTTCCATTTTTATCCGACTAATGGTGTGCTTGGTGGATAGTTTCGAATGTTCTTATTGCAGTTTTCCCTAAAAACTATAATATTCCCGCCAATCATCCAAAAGGAACAATTCTTATATGAGTTTCGTTACAATCAAGCCAATCTCCGGATTGGACTTACGTGTCTTTTCCAAATGGTCAAGGAGAGACTTCGATCTTTCTGCGATGTTCGAAAGACAAAGTTCTTTAATCTCGCTTTTGTAGAAGATGTATTTCTCTTTGACGGGTTCGATATGCGCGTTGTTGCTTAGTATGTTTCTTTTTTTGAGTGACGAATGAGACTTCTTGCTTTATTTTAACGTGGCCACCTTTCGGGAGTCGGTTTATATTACCTCCACTGAAGGTTTTTGCAATTATTGCAAAAATCTTCAGTAAGTTTAGTGACATCATAATATCAATAAGCTTTAAGATGATTATGAACAATATTCTTCAACAAGAAAGATCTGCCACAGTGTTTAACACGACCATCACTTTCGAAAAGGGATTTTCTATTGGATTCATTTTAATTTTTCGAAAAAAATTGAGTGATGATAATTTCTTATGGTATACGTATGCATAGTATGTCATCTGCTTAATCTAGTAAAAAAGGGAATTGAATTCCCTAAAATACTAAGATACAACAATTATGGAGGCGCAATATGATAAGTAGGACCATCTATAAAGAAATTGAGAAATCAATTAAGAGTAGGCCAGTCACCTTGATTACAGGAGCTCGCCAGGTCGGAAAGACTTCTTTGGCTGTTCTTT
>CAVIJE010000041.1:0-9528 GCA_963643355.1 Sodaliphilus sp.
GACAAACGATCTTTAGCCCAAAAGACATAATAGGCTTATTGGATGTTTCGCCAAATACTGCGACTAGTTACATAAATAAGCTGTTGAATTTGAATCTTCTTGATAAAGTGGAAGACGTTGGTCAAAGCAAATACCGTTTTAAGAGGTAAATGTTTTTCAAATGATAAATTATTCGATAACAGGGAGAGTGAGTCTAAGCAAATCTTTAGCCATTTCTTTTTCGTCCATTTTTAATCCATTGACATAGGCGAAATATATCGTGCTAGCGAAAGCCCCGCCATAAAATGGGCCAGTTATCTCACTATTGACCTTTTTCGTGATGAATTTATCGTAGTTTTTCTCTAAACGTTTGAATATATCTTGAATAAAAACGTCTAAAGCATAAAAAAGAACTTTTGAAGAATCGTGTTGAATGATTTCTTTGATTGGAAGAGATGTCGTATAAAAGAAATGAACGATTAACTCAACGACCTTTTTGAAAGAAAAGATCCTTGTCGCATAAAAAGTTTTATCAAGTATGGGCTTTATTTCTTTTATAAGATATTGCTCATATCTTTCAAAAAGAAAGACTAACAGTTCGTTTTTATCGTTGAAGTTGTTATAAAAGGTGTTTTTTGATATTAAAGCTTTGTCTGTTATGTCTTTTATTGATATATCATCGATGCTTTTTTCTTTTAAAAGTTCCTCTAGAGCGTTAGCCAAATCCCTTTTCGTACGCACGATACGCGCATCTTCTTTAATAGTATTACTAGTAGTTTCTTCCATAATTTCGTTCTCTTTTCTGAACGCAAAAAATATTAACACAAAAGTATTGCAAATGGAATAGAGTAGTAATAATATACTGCAAGTAAGTTATTGCACTAATGTCCAATAACTACTAAGGAGGTCAAATTATGGAAAACATCATTGAAATAAAAAACCTAACAAAAGATTACGGTGAGGGGAGAGGTGTTTTTGATGTTTCATTTGCCGTTCATAAGGGTGAATGTTTCGGATTTTTAGGACCAAATGGCGCTGGTAAATCCACAACCATCAGACATCTTATGGGCTTTAGTGTCCCTGATTCTGGCGAAACTCTCCTTAGGGGACAAAATTCTTTGAAGAACAGAGAAATAATAATGCAAGGAGTTTCTTATATTCCTGGCGAGGTCGCCCTTCCTTTAGCCTTAAGAGGCGAAGAGGTAATCGAAGAACAAATGCAACTTAAGGGAATGAGCGATCGCACTTTGCTTGATTGGCTAATCAAAGAATTTGAATACGACCCGAAGCTTCGTTGCAAAGAAATGTCCTTAGGAATGAAAAGAAAAACGGCAATTATTTGCGCTTTCATGTCCGATCCTGACGTCATCATCATGGATGAGCCATCAAGCGGGCTTGACCCGGAGATGCAAGAGAAGTTCGTTTCCCTAGTTGAAAAAGAGAAACAAAGAGGCAAAACGATTCTTCTTTCTAGTCATATCTTCCAAGAAGTTGATGCCTGTTGCGATCGAATCGCCGTCATCAAAGATGGAAAAATCGTCTCAAACTTTGTTGCTAGTGATCTTAAGCACAAAAGCACCAAGCAATATCATATCACCTATAAATCATTAAAAGAAAAAACGGATGCAAAGAAGACTCTCCAAACACATAAATACCATGTTGAAGATTCTTCGATAAATCCGAATAGAATCTCCGTATTCGTTGATGAGAAAAACATCAATAAATTTATCAAAGATATGCCAAGAGACGGCTTCCTTGATTTCTCGGAAAAGAAAGAAACATTAGAAGATTACTTCATGTCTTTCTATAAAGAGGATAGAACCTATGGAGGATTGAAGAAATGAATGAAAAGAAAACGGTTATCTTAGTTGACCATATAACAAAAGATTATGGCCAAGGAAGAGGAAACTTCGATGTCTCCTTTGAAATAAAAGAAGGAGAAACACTAGGAATAGTCGGAGAAAATGGCGCTGGAAAAACGACATTGATTCGCCAATTGATGGGTTTTATCAAATCAGATGAGGGCAAGATCAACATCTACAATTTCGATGCCTATAAAGATTCGGCTTTAACTAAATCCTATATGGGTTACATTCCTGGCGAAATTAATTTCCCGGACGTTAGAAGCGGTAACGAATTCCTTCATAACTACGGTTATAGCCTAGGAATGAAAGAAGAAGACTTCGCTTATGCCGATGAAATTATCTCAAGAATGCAACTTGATATAAGAGCTTATCCAAAAAGAATGAGTAAGGGGATGAAACAAAAAACAAGCATTGTCGCCGCGATGATGCTTAAAGCACCTCTGATTATCATGGATGAGCCCTCAATTGGCCTTGATCCTTTGATGAGAGAAGAGCTCCTAAAACTCATTCTTGAGCAAAAAGAAAGAGGAGCAAGCATGTTAATGTCATCAAACACTATCGAGGAACTTGAGAGAGTCTGCGATAAAGTCGCTTATATGTCACAAGGGAAAATCCTCGATATTGCCGATGTTCACGCGATCAAAGAAAGAAAAGAAAGAGACCTTAAAATCGAATTTGAAAATCAAAAAGATTATCGTTCCTTCCTTAAAGGGAGAAAGGATATCCTAAGGGATCAACCTCAATACAATCAGGTGACAATCAGAATCAAAAAAGAAGAAATCCCTAAACTCTTCAATGATTTAGAGAAATATAAAGTTCGTTTTATCTCGGAAACGAAATATAACCTTACCACTTACTTCAACGAAAGAAGAAAAATAGCGAAAATGGAGGAGAAGTAAAATGAAAAAGAAAGTAGAAAAAGTCGAAGTTGCTACAAATAACGAAGCAACCATAACAATGGCTATGCCACCAGTTTCAGCAGGCAAAAAAGATAAGAAACAAAAGAGAACACGCCTATTTTCCAAAGCCTTATTTAAGGAATCCTTACATTCGAATAGACTTGGATTAAGTGTTGTTTCGGCAGGAAACGCGATAATCATGATCATAATCATCTCGATTTTATCGACCTTGCATATTAACTCAACTGCCACAGCCCTTGCTGATTTATTTAACAATGCCGATTATGAAAACACCGTCAAAAGCGGAGCAATCTCCCTTTATTCGGCATACGACAATACTGCTACAGCCTACGAAAGCTTCATTTCGGCGGACAATCAAGCCCAAAGTTTAATTGCTACTGAAGTGGAAAAGGTTGAAGATACAACGCTAAATTCAAGCATCGATACAGCTAAAAAACTCTATGACCTTACCTATAAAATCACGACTGGCGATGAAGAAGCAAAGAAATCAACAGCTAAGAAAACCACCCTTGAAGCAGCCAATGCCTTAATTGATAATTCAAGCTCATATAGCGATAGCGAAAAGAGCGTTGCTAAAAGCATTATCGCTTATTTCTTCGACATTTATGCGGAAGATACAAGCAAATCGAACAAAGACATTCTTAAAATGGCCATCCCATCCGCATTCACTGATGCAGTTGTTTCCACTTATAGTATCTCAAGCGAAGAGAAAAAAGAAGCGGTTTCCTCTTTGTTCACCTCTGCAATGAGCCGCGTATATGATTCGTCAGAAAATATCAAAAACGTTAAAGTCGAATCTTCTTTCAAATTGCTTCCGATGCTTGCAAGTGCCGAAGAAAGCTCTGCCATAAATAACATTTGCAGTGGATTAGAGGCAAAATATAGTGCAAACAAAGACGAATACATCTCTAACGACAGCGAAAGAGAAGAATATGTTTCAAGCGCTTGCCAAAAAACCGTTATGGATACGCTTGCTTCCTTTGCCTATTATCAATATCTTCCAGATTTCACCGTTGAATATAAAACAAACGATCTGGGCTATCCAATAAGATTAGTTGGAACAGGAAAATACGCTCCAAATGGCAATGAAATAATGGAAGAAATTGCCGTTACCACTTATAACCCTGATGTTTATATCAAGGAAAGCGAAAAGATGGGAAAAACCTCCAACATGCTTCAAAAGATGAGAAAAGAAGTTCTCACAGGAGAAGCCTACACCGAAGAAGAGGTTGAAGCAGCCAAAAATGAAGCACAAGATAGCCTTGCTACAATTTCTCTTAATCTCCAATCTTTCATGAAAACATATCTCAAGAGAGAAAATGGAAAAAATGATTATTATGACGGAAGTAATGTAAATGAAGATAGCATCGCTTCCTTAGCCGTCAACCAAGTTTCTGAAATGGCCAGAGTTACATTAGTCAATTCCTATAACGAAAAAAATGACCCAAAAATCTCTAGCATTGAAGAAATAACCGTTGAAAATTCTTCGATGTCTGGCCAAGAAATGATGACTTTGGTTAGAGGCTATGCGGCGAGTGGCATCTCTTCATATGAAACATATTATGATGAATTTGCTAAAAAAGGCTATACGACAACTGAATGTAACCTTCTTGCGATGAATAAAGGATCGCAAGGTGTTATGGCCCAACTCCCAACAAGCGTTGATGAATCGCTTAAAGAAATGGGCAACATGAATACTTACGGAATTATCGTTGGCGTTGTTGCGTTTGGAATGGCCGCCTTATTAATCCCAATGGTCTATACAATTCTTCTTTCTAAGAGCTTAGTCTCCGAAAAAGTTGAAACTGGATCGCTTGCTTTCACCCTTTCGACCCCAACCACAAGAAGTTCCTTCATCTTTACTCAAGGATGTTACCTCATTTTCTCAGAAATCGTCATGGCTTTAAGCTTGCTTGTCGCCACCATCGTAACAAGAGAAATTGGCATTCTTGCTGGATCAACGGATCTTGGCACATCCCTTCCTATTGTCGATCTTTGTCTATATGCACTTGGCAATTTCATGGTCGCACTCGCTGTTTCTGGCATCAACTTCCTTGCTTCTTGCCATTTCAACAAGACAAGCGAATCGATCGGCGTTGGTGGAGGAATCACGATATTCTTCTTCATTTGCTCAATCCTTGGCTTATTTGCCACCAAAGCAATTCCAGGCACAATCCGTATCAATATGATGTCAATCTTCAACTATATGACAATTGATTCCCTCTTTGATGCCTTAGCAGTAATGAACCAAGAATATTCAACATACTGGTTCAAGCTTATGTTCTTGCTTATTATTGCCGTTGTTACTTACTTTGTTGGCGGAGTGGATTTCAAGAAAAAAGATCTTCCTCTCTAATAACGAAAATAAAGTGTTTAAAGCCGCTAGAATTAAATTCAGCGGCTTTTTACATGGGATTTTTGGATTTTTTGAAATTTGAACAATGATATAAAATAGATGAATATTAGTTGTTAAATTACAAAACAATAAAAAATGTAACTTTCACTATTGACAAGATATACAACATAATGGATAATGTAGCCATGAAGAGAAACAAGTTCTTAAGAATTGTCTCTCAAATATAGAAAAGAGAAACATTTATGAAACACTTAAAGAAAATCACACTTGCAGCCGCATTACCATTAATGATGTTTGCATCACTTATTGGAAATAACGAGGAAAAAGAAATATCCACCATCAATCAAGACGTTGTTACAAATATTAGCAAAATCAATATTGATGAAGATAATTTAAGCTGTATTGACATTGAAGATGTTATTACTGATAAATATGTCGAAATCAAGAAAGACTAAGCGAAAAGAAAAGAGCCTTTGTGATAAGGCTCTTTTTTGTTTTGTTTTAGGAAATCAATCGAATGTACCCATGATTCTATCGCCTGCATCGCCAAAGGCGGTAACGATATAACCATGCTCATTTAATGGTGCATCTTCGTATTTTGCTAAATAGATTTTGACTTCAGGATGTTCGGAATGAACTTTCATGACGCCTTCTTTAGCGCCAATTAGGCAAAGAAGACGAATATCTTTGCATCCTGCTTCTTTGATGTAATTAATAGCTGCAGAAGCAGATCCGCCTGTTGCAAGGGCTGGGTCAACGACAAGTACTGGTCCATCAGCAACTTCCTTAGGTAATTTGAAATAATAGGTTTGAGGTTTTAATGTTTCTTCGTCGCGATATAAACCGATATGGCCAACGCGAGCCTTTGGATAAAGGTTACGGAGTCCATCAACCATTCCAAGTCCTGCACGAAGGATTGGAACAATCGTGAAATTCGTATCAAGAACTGGCGACATAAAAGAAGAAATAGGTGCATCAATCATGATATCTTTGGTTTTAAGATCTTTAAGGACCTCATATCCCATGATTGTGGCGATTTCTCCGACGATTTCGTGAAAATCTTTGGATGATGTTTTCTTTTCACACAAGACTGTGATCTTATGCTTGATTAAAGGATGATCGAAGACATAGACATTTTCAATTGGATTAAGCATATTGCTTTTTCACCTCCATAATTGGCAATATTCTAGCACCAACTTTTAATTTGGAAACCATAAAAAATCATTGTTTTCTTATCTAAAAGCGGCAATTTTGATGACCAAGAATAATATTCTTGATAAGCGAAAAGACGTTAGAGAAATATTTTTTACGCTTTCTTTTTGAATGTAAAAATAAGAGGAATTTTCAAATATTTACTTGCCTATATTTACTTATGCACCTAGAATACTAAGCGAAATAAGTCTTTAAGTTGGTACGAGAGACCGACAAGACGGTGATTGAATGCTTTACTTTAGCATATTCTCTGCCTTGTTGCCGTAGCAACGAGGCTATTTTTATAGGAGGATAGATGAAATTTAAGGCAGAAATATTAACAGAAATTGAAATTGAGAGATCTTTGAAAAGACTTTCGCACGAAATCATAGAAAACTGTGATTTGTCGAATACCATTCTCGTGGGCATTAAGACAAGAGGCCTTCCTCTTGCGAAGATTTTAGCGGAAAACATCAAGAAATTTGCAGATATAGAAGTTCCCGTTGGTGAAATGGATATATCTCTTTACCGCGATGATCTGACCCAGGTGAATGATCAAGCCGTTCTTAATAAGTCTGATTTAGAATTCCCAATCCAAGGGAAAGACATCATTATTGTCGATGACGTCATCTTTACAGGGAGAACAGTGAGGGCTGCAATTGAGGGCATCTTCTCTAAAGGAAGACCAAACCGCATAATGCTTGCCGTTCTTGTTGATAGAGGACATAGAGAATTGCCAATCCGTGGTGATTTTGTCGGGAAAAATGTTCCTACATCAAAGAAAGAAGTAATCGCCGTTCATCTTAAAGAAACAGACAATAAGTGCAATGTCGAACTCTTCGATAGAGAATAAGCAGAAAAGGAAAAAAGAAATGAAACTAACTTATAACATTAAAGACAAACCGCCTTTTGGCAAAACCCTCATCTTCGCGTTCCAACAAATGATCGCTATCATGGCTGCAACCTTGCTTGTTCCTATGATTATGAGTACCTACACAAATCCAGACGGCCAAACATTGTTATTTGACTGTGCTGCCGCATTATGTGGTGCTGGATTCGGTACGATTGTCTATATCCTCTTCACGAAAGGAAGAAGCCCTGTCTTCTTAGGAAGCTCGTTCACCTTCTTAGGCGCATATGCTGCAACAATTGGCGCAGGATATGGCTATTGGGGTGTCATAATCGGCATTGCCTTAGCTGGTCTTGTCTATGTAATTATGGCTATTATCATTAAATTTGTTGGCTCTGGATGGGTTAACAAATTACTTCCACCAGTAATTATTGGACCAGTCGTTGCTTTGATCGGTTTATCTTTATCAAGCACTGCTACAAGCTGGGCTATGACAAATGGCGGAACTGAATACAACCTTCTTTCGATTCTTTGCGCCGTTGTTACTTTCCTTGTTATCGTTATCGTTTCTATCAAAGGAAGCAAAACTCTCAAATTAATTCCATTTATCATCGGAATTGGCTCTGGATATCTTCTTGCTCTTATCTTTACTCTTATTGGCATTGCCGCTAATAACGAATACATGCAAATTCTTAGCTTCGATTCTTTCAAAGCCCTTGCTCCATTTAGATTCCAATCCATCTTAGATTATCCTAAATTCACTTTCCTTCAAGCTATTCAAAACCCAGACATGTCCCATATTGACTGGGCTGCAATTGCCTCTCTTGCCTTAATCTTCGTTCCTATTGCCGTCGTTGAACTTGCTCAACACGTTGCTGATCATAAGAATCTTTCTTCCATCATCGAAAAAGACTTAATTACCGATCCAGGACTTGATAAGACATTACTTGGTGATGGCGTTGGTTCGATTGTTGGCGGATTATTTGGCGGTGCAGCCAATACAACATACGGTGAATCAATTGGCTGCGTTGCTATCACTGGAAATGCTTCGATAATTTCTATCTTCACAGCTGCTGTTGGCTGCGTCCTTCTCTCCTTTGTTTCTCCATTTGTCGCCGTCATCAATTCCATCCCTAAGTGTGTCATGGGTGGCGCTTGTATTGCTCTTTATGGTTTCATTGCTGTCTCTGGCTTACAAATGCTTAAGAAAGTTGACTTAGGCGATAACCGCAATCTCTTCGTCGTTGCTGCAATCTTAGTTTGCGGTATCGGTGGATTAGCGCTTAACCTCACATTCGGAAGCACGACAATTCAAATTACTTCCTTAGCGGTTGCGATGGTTATTGGCATCATCACCAACCTTATCACCCATTCAGGAAAAGATAAGGAAGAAACACACGTTGATGAATTATCAGCAAACGCTGAAGCGGAAAATGAATCCGTTACAAATTCTGAAGAATAAAAACTTCTAAAACAAAAAATAATCCGATCGTTAATAGCGACCGGATTTTTTTGATTATATGTTAAGAGAATTAACGATGGGTGCATCCGCAAGGAACTCTTACGAAATCCATCAAGGTATCAATATATTCTTTATTGGCAGAATAAGTATCGCCATTCTTGATAATGAGATTTGCTTCTTCCATAAGAAGTAGATGAGCTTCCAATTCTTCTAAAGAACAAGAACTGATTGATGCTAATTCATCTTTGCTCATATCTCCTCTAACATATAGAAATTTAGTGATTTTGACTCTATCGGGATTACCTAATATTTGATAACCGTAGGCCGCTTCGTCTTTATGCATGATTTTCTTTTCTCCTTTGATCTTTAAATACCTTACATTAATGAGGGAATATATGCAAATGATATGCAAATAAAGGGGGTTTTGAATAACCAGGAATAATAATTAGGAAATATCGACTTTTTTCACCGAAAATGCCTTTTTCTTTTTTTGACTATTTCTGTTATTTAGGCTTAAAAACGACATTTAGAGGCAAAAGACAGTAAAAATTACTCATAAATTAAACGTGTATTCTTATTTATATATTAATAAGGAAAAAGATAAACATAGATTATCTAAAAATAAAATGATCTCTTTGAGGCTTAAGCATCGCGATTGATGAGCAACCAATCGCCTTTATAAGTTTCCATATAAAAGGTGAACTACAATTAGGCGATAGATGAAGAAGTGCTTTGAAAACAATCGAGATGTTTTGAAAGATGGAGACGTTCTTGTTAGTAAGGCTTGAATTTTTATCTTATACACAAGAATGTGTTGAATTAGTATTTATGAGAAGATTAAGGGCACGCCCTTTTCCAAGAATCTAGAGAGATGAGTGAAAAAATGCATAATGGTATTAATAGCC
>CAVIJE010000042.1:0-8775 GCA_963643355.1 Sodaliphilus sp.
GGAGATATCTATGTTACATTTATCTTTAATCGAGTTGAATTCAGCAAAAACACCAAAAAAGAGTGAATCGTCGCTCACTTATCTTAATAGTGATGGCCATTTTGATTTTATTAGTGCGGCAACCTTCGATAAAAATAACTGTAATAATGAAGAAACATCAGTATCTGATGTAACAAAGAAGATATTCAAAGGCAAATATGGGCTGAATAACAAATACACGATCCTCTTTTTGTATGATTTTTTTGAAGATGGAATTAGCTGCGATTTTATCGCCACGTATGGCGGAAAACTCCATAATTCTTCATCGTTGAACATTTCTGTTCTTACCTATTTCACTTCAATGATGGTGAAAGGCTGGGAGAACGTTCAATTTAGGGAAGAGATTGATTGTTTCGGGGATGAAGACGCCTATCAAGTAATTAACCTTATCAAACATCTCCAGGAAGCGTATAAAGTTCCGACTCTCCCAGCGATCGTTTTAATAAAGAAAGGTAATAACGAAAAGGAAGAATCGCTCAATATTGATATGTCCTCTTATAAAAAGAAGGAGGACATGTATGCTGTTTTCAAGGAATTATTCGAAAAGATTAATGATAATTGCGAGGAGGATTTCTCTGTTATCGCTAGAAAGATACTTGGCTATGAAGCGAAGATTAGCAAAGAACCGACTATGAGTTGTTTCAATACGTGTAACTATGTTGCCGATCTTGTTAAACAAGAAAGAAACTATAACATGATAGACTTAGCTATTGATCTTGGGATTTCCGAAAGAACGTTACGTAACAAAAGAAATGACGATTCCTTTACGAGGAATGAGTGTCTCTTTATCGCCATTCGCTTTGGCATAGATATCAAAGACCTTAATGAATTGCTTCGTGTTAATAACCATCACGAATTAGCCTTAGAAGGAAGAGATGGTATCGTTAGAAGGTGCCTTTTTGATGGAGATGATATCTATCAAGCTGATCGAATGTTAAAGGAAAAAGGATATAAAGGCATCATCAAAAACAATTTTTAGAAAAAAGAATTGACGTTTTGAAAATCGGCAATGAATTTGCCGTTTTTCTTTTTGTTTGACCCTTAAACTTATTCACGTAGCCAATGAAGGAGATAACAAAAGATGAACACATTTGACAAAATTATAGGTTATGAATCAGTTAAGGAAGAGCTATATCAAATCATTGATATGTTCAAAAACAAGGAGAGATATGAGGAAATGGGTGCCTCTCTCCCTAAAGGTATTCTTATTTATGGCAAACCAGGAATGGGAAAAACGATGCTTGCAAAAGGCTTTATTGAAGAAAGTGGCATCCAATCAATCGTCCTTAGAAAGAAAAAAGGTAGCAAGGAAACGCTTGATGATATCTTCGACGCTTTCGAAAAGGCTTCTGGGCTTGATCAATGTATCATTTTAATCGATGACATCGACAAGTTTTCTGAAAGCAATAGAAATGATGTTGACGATGAGGCCTTCGTTGCTATTCAAACCGGAATTGACCGCGTTAAATATGACGATGTCTTAGTTATTGCTACGGCCAACGAATATCGAAAGCTCCCTGAATCCTTAAGAAGAAGCGGAAGATTCGATAGAAAGATTGAGCTTAGGAGCCCTTCTAGTGAAGACGCAAGAAAGATCATCGAGTTTTATATGAAAGGCAAAAACGTCGATAAGTCTTTAAATTACGATGATGTGGCAAATATGATTAGCTATACCTCTTGTGCCGAACTCCAAACGATCATTAATGAAAGCGCGATTTATGCGGCCTACGAAAAAAAAGACACTATCGATATTGACGATATCATAAAAGCATATGTCAGGGATTCTTATCGTACACCCGATAAAACAATGAAGAGCTCGACAAGAGAAATTGATATCACCTCTCTTCATGAGGCGGGACATGCTGTTATTGCAGAGATCTTAAAAGAAGGAAGTGTTGGCTTTATTAGCATTCGAACTTCAGGAAGAGATTCTCTTGATGGTTTTACCCATCTTTGCAAAGATCTTAAAAGAAGACCAGAAAACATTCTTATGGCTTTAGGTGGCAAGGCCGCGGTTGAACTATTCTACGAAGGAAGGTGTGCTAGCGGTTGCCAAAGCGACATTGATAAAGCTGTTGCTTTTCTTCGCGACGGCATTACTAGTAGTGGGACATGCGGAATGGGCCTTATTAATACTTGTCCGCAATGTGAAGACTATATTGGAGGATCAGATTTCTACCTCAATGGAGTGGAAGCGGTTGTAAAAGCTGAGTTAGAACGTTATCTTTTCCAAGCTCGCGATATCTTGCTAAAAAACAAAGATTTCTTAATGAAATTGACTGAGGAATTAAAGAATAAAGGAGTTCTCTTGCATTCTGATATCCAAAGAATTAGAGAATCTGTAAATATCAAGGAATTCGGGGAAATCTGGTAAAAATGCAAAAAATACCTGGAGCGTATAGCCTTTAACGCAACTCCAGGTATTGACAAATCAGGGGGGGGGAGTATTATTTACTTTGTTAGAAACGTGCATCTTTGATTTTAGTTTAGTGATAAGGACATTAGTTTTTTCAAATTTGAAAAAGAAAAGGAATAGTAAAAATGGCAAACATAAAGATAATAAGCGAACCATGGGGAAAATATAGGCCCCCTCTTACCGATGAAGAAATTCGTGCTAGAGGTAAGAAAGAAGCAGAAGAGCATGCAAAAAATGAAGCGTTGTGGAAACAAAAAAACGATGAATACAAGCAAAAAATCGAAAATATTTTTCATTTTCAAAGGCAAGATGAAATTAGAAGAAACGTAATTAAGCTTCTTTCTCCTTTTAAATATACACGAAGCGGTTGTGCCATTTTCCTTTATGACACTTATTACCACGGGTCTCATGATCATCGATCTTATGAGGATGAATGTGGTATTAAAGCTCTAGTTAAGTACAAAGAGGATATTGATCACTTGTCGGGCACGACGCTGAAAAAGCTTGGTTTGGGGCTGGATCGTTTTGCTTGCGACAAATTGGTATACGATTCACGACTTAACGATAAATATAGACATCTACTTTTTTTCTCTGATGACATAGATTCCATTGAACAGGCAATCGATAAACTGATTGGGGAATGGAACTTCCGTGAATCTAGCTATTTTGGGCAAGAGGATGAGGATGTTACGCCTCGTGAAAGTCCACAGTTTTGTCGTGAATATTGTGTGAATGCAGATGGTTGGAATCGATATCTTGATTTTGATTATGCTTATACGGATTATGTGGGCTGGATTGTCGATAAGATAATGAAAGATCTATTACAATTACAAAACAAATTTGTCGATAATTCGAAAACTTGGGGATACGACTATTATCTTAAGTCTGCAAAAAATGACTTAGATTTCATGGTTGAATCGTTAAAAGTGTATGGTGACCTCGCTTTCGATGTGTTCGTTACTGCGTTTAGAGACTTCGAACGGCAATATGGAAACCGTGAACCATATTCACTAAGATTTGGCACTATCGATCCAAATGTCGTTTTTACGCTCGCTAAATTGAAGGAGAACGGCTATAAAAATTTGATAGAAAGAAACCAAGAAGAGGCGGATTTATTCTATCGTATATCCTTTTTGACGTTGACTGCTAATCGTTTTAGAAAGTTTAGTGCCCGTATAAGCCAGGCATATATTTTAACTGATATTTCGCCTTTGTATAAAGCTGATTACTGCGACAATCGTCCAGATTATTTATTATTTTTTAACATAGAAGAGTTTTTAAAAAAGTATGAGTCGCTTGAGATGGGGCGCGACTTTCGCGGCTTTTCAAATCGACTGCTTTCAGCTGCAAACAATTATGAGAAAAAGCATAGAAAAATAAAAAACCGTATTCGAGATTATGGACCATTTGGATTTTATTCTACACCAGATCCCAATCCGTTATTCAACATGCTTAATGGTGAAGATTTTCCAAGATGGGCTGCGCTTTTGTTAGAACAAGAGGTTATTTATTGCTTTGGCACTATCTTTTTTCAAAGGAAAGAGTATGAAAAAGCTAGAGAATGCTTCGGAAAAGCTCTTGATTATGAAGAGTTTTATGCTGGCCATGAATTTTCCCTTGACGATAACGGTGAAATTAACCTTCTTTGTAATTTGGCTTTCGTTGAACTTGCAATGGGGAGAGTTCATCATAAGTTTTCTAAAGACGGCTCACATTGTCAAAGATTAAACTTTGATCTTTTTGAATCTGTCGCCGACTCATCATTAAACGATGCCTACGCTCGTTTGGATTTTATCAAGTCATATTATCCAAATCCTTTACCTATTATGGCGGATTTCTTTTTCTACGCTAACGTAGTTAACGAAGACAATTATCAATATCCAAGAGATGTATACATTTGTTGTTACCTAAATACAATGCGAGGGGAACATTATCCATTTGAATGTATCGGTTGGTCACTTTTTGACCACCCTAATTCCAGCCGAGAAAATATTGCTGAGATATGTGATATTATTCACCATAAAAAAACGAGGGATGAACAAGATGAGGTATTCCTTCGTTTCTTTGATGGAAATCATGATGAGACTCACAAATCTAAGAGAAAAAAATACTGTAGTTTACGCATGAAGCCTTTATCTTCATCGCGTTATAAACAAATAAACATTCATAAAAAGAAAGAAAGGAAGAACGTTTATGAAACAAACTAAAATTTTCGATCGACATGCTCAAGAGATGGGCACTTTCACCTTTGACGAGATGCTTTCGGCATTAAGCAACGATCCAACTTGGACTAAGGATGCGGCTTATTTAAAAAGCATCATCAACACACGTATTAAAAACGGAACAATAACAGTTTCCAATAATGCGTATCAATATGTTCAAAGAGTTCGCCAAACTGTAACAACGACTCTTAGCGAATCTACTTTTAAATATCCTCACCCAATTCTCTTAACGCCAGAATTACAAAACATTCTAAACCACGGGGTTGAGACGTATCAACATACTAATTTGGGGAATCTCGTTAAATTATCTAATCATAATTCGCAAATTATAGAAGATTTGATTTCTAATGATGACAAATACAAATTTTTGTTTTCTAAAAGAGTGTTTGACTCTTTCTGCGTAAATGGATGTTTTGCAAGGACACGTGATGCTTATTGCGGAACGCTTATACAGATTGATGAAGACAATTCTACGCAAGTTTTCAAAAATCATAGAGAAGATTTCTATAAGATATTAGATTACATAATGAATGATGAGCCAAACTTCTATGAAAGAATTAGAAGGGGTGATATTTCACTTGTTGATGATCTTATGAATGTGTGTTCGGCAAAATTACTTAGTTTTTGTAGCAAAGTATGCAAATTCTTAAACAATTGGCTTTTTAATAGAGATGACTATTACATCTTTGATTATTATGTTTTAAACGCCATCCCTTTCTATTTAGATTACTATAGAACAATTTCTCCTGAAGAATATTCAAATCAACATATAGATACAAGTAGGTTGAATTCTAGGGAATACCAAGACTTTTATGACGTTTTATCTAAACTTCATGCGTTGAGAGACATCGAGTTTAATGATCAAATGAGCAAGCATCAACTTGATCATGTAATATGGTATTCTTATAGAAGTTTTAAACCAAACAATACTAAAATTAGGTTTAATTGATTGATTTGAACTTTCTAAAGAAGAATTCTATTTCAAGCAATGCGAAATGGAACGTGCCTATCGCTAGTTGCTTCGTGCATTACTAGTATCTAATGCACGTTTCCGTTTCCCCGTTTCATTGATAGCATTTACCTTCCAAGCAAAAACATTGCATGGAAACCTCCAATCACCTGCCATTCCTAGGATGGTCGGTGATTTTTTATTTATGCAATCTTTATTCGCTCTCAATAAAATGATTTTGTTATTCTTTCTCCCCAAAAACGACAGAATTGGTGCGTAAATGATAATGGCGAAGCGAAAAATTAGATAAGTCAACGCATTATGTTAGATTGAAGTAATATGTTTATGAGTTCAATATTGAAACAAGCTCGTTTAAGCTGCGAAGACGATAATATTTTCAATTTGATGCAACGATTGCAGAAATTTCTTCAATGGTCTTTTCACATCTAGAGATATTAAGCCTATTTTTTATAGCTACGTTTAGCATGTCTTCCTTGCTTATATTTTTCCCCTTTCCATTAACCGAAGTCATATGCTCGTTATAATAGGTGTTGCTTTTTAGGAGATCATAAGCAGGGGATAGGCGATATGTTTTTCTTTCTTCATCATATATGAAAGCGAAGTTTTTGGCGTGGTCATCTTGGTTGTCGATTAAAACATTAAAGACCATTCTTCTAAACATTTGATATACATCATCTTCATTGTTTGTGAGTATTTGCGTTAATTTGATAAGCGAATTGTAATCTAGGGATGGCGCACGGAAATCCACTTCGAGCAAAGCTGCAACGCTTAACATATGAATTTTCTTTTCGCCTTTTCGATCGAATCTTTTGATTAGGAAATATTTATTTCCGTTTTTCGAGGTGAGCAATTCTATCTCTGGAATCTCTATTCCACACATTTTTGCTAAAGACATATCTCTATATTCGATTTCTGAGATATTTTTTGGATCGAATTTAGCGTTGAATTTAACAATCCAATCTTCTCCTTTGTATTTAATGAGTCCTTTTGGCCTACTTCCACCAGCAGAAGAGCCTATCGAATATAATTCGTTAAGGTTATCTACCGGTTTTGAATCTAGAAGTTTATTGCATTCTTCTTGAATCAAGTCAAAATCTATTATTTGTCGTTCGATTTCATTTAACGATGGAACGTATTCTAAAATCCCCATTCCTGAACTACCAATATAGGTTAGACGATCTAATGGATTTAATGTTTCGATCGAAAGGCCCTTGCTTTTTAGATATCGATCTAACAAAAGTTGCCCATAGCTATCTGGCAAAGAATCGAAGAAGACGCCAAAAAGGCCATGAAAATATGGAGAAGAGGAAACGAAAATTCTATCTGTTAGGGGTAATTTAAAAGGATTCAAAGAAAAACCAGTTTCAATCCAATCTTTATCGTATTGAAAAATAATTTCTTTCTCTTTGCTCATTGCAAGCGTGCCAACTTTCTTTTTATTTGCGAATACTTCAATCCTATTAACCATTCATCGCCTCCTCAATTGATTTATATTCAACTTTTTTAAAAAGATTGTTTAAGTCATCATATAGTTGAAGTGCTAAAGCAATTTTTACTAGCGATTTAAAAGATATGTCCCCAGTCTTTTCAAATCTTCTTATTGAAGCATACTTGACATCGGAAATAGTAGCTAATCTTTTTTGGGAGATTTTTCTTCTTTTTCTTATATTCGCTAACCTTGAAGCGATTTCCATTTGTTCTTCATAATATGTTATGAATTGTAATGCTTGTTGTTCCATTGCTAATATAATAGCAAAAATATAGGAAAAGAGAAAGAAAATGCTAAAATGTTAGCAATAGTTACGTGATTAAAAATTGATTTTTGAATGTGTTGTTGTTGCTTGATGAATATTGTTTTTAAGTTGTCTTTTCGATGTTATTTTTTCAAAACACCGAAAATAGCAAAAATGCACATAACAATGAATGTCTTTACATTTATATCTACGGGAATAATTCAATCGTTTAATTTTACAAAATGCAAAAATCCATAGCAAAACCCTGTTAGTTTGCCTTAGCGAATGATTTTTGAAGGCTTTTCTATTTTATATATCTCAAAAGAAACTCGCATACGCCGATAATGGTGAATCCCTTTTCATCTCTCATTTCCTTGATTGGCTTATTAACCACGATTATTTTTTGTATTTGATCGTTTAGGGCTATATATGGTTTAAGTTCTCTGTTTTTAGTTGTTTCGTTTGAATAATCGTCACAAACCTGGATGTAATACATCCTGTTGCCTTTCCTAGCAAGGAAATCAACTTCTAATCTTTTTCTTGTTGTTTTTCCGTTTTCGTCATTCTCGAAGGTGTCAAAGGTTCCTACATTCACCTTATAATCGTTATAGATGAGCTCGTTATAGACGACATTCTCTAACATTTTGCCTGTATCTGAATAAATGAAATTTAGACGAGCATTTCTAAGTCCAGTATCGATGTAATAATATTTCTTGGCTGACGTTATTATGTTTTTGCCTTTTAAGTCGTAACGGAATGCTTCAGATAATATGAAAGAATCTATGAAAGAATTCATATAGCTGTTTACGGTGTCTGGATCGATTTTATTATTTGTTTTTGCTTTGTAGAGGTTTGCTATTCTATCCGAGTTGATGAAATCCCCAACGCATGTTGCAAGCATTGTGCAAATCTCATCTAACGCTTCACGTTTCCTGATTTTATTACGTTCAATAATGTCTTTTAGATAGGTTGTTTCAAATAGATCTTTTAAATAGTTTTCTTTTTCTAATCCATCTTTAAGTACGGATAGAGGCATTCCTCCATATATCATGTATTCATTTATCAGGGTGTTTTCATCATTGTTTTTACATTTGCAAAATTCTTCAAACGATAAAGGGAGAACTCTGATATTTGTGGCTTTATCTCTGAATTGGGTAACAATGTCGCTTGAAAGCATTTTTGAATTGCTGCCAGTGACATACAAATCTATATTCTCTTTTGATGCTAGATCCAAAATGACATCTACAAAGCTTATTATTTCAACATCCTTTGAAGTGGCTTTGACATGCTTATTTTCGCTCAAGGCTAGATTAACGATTGGATATACTTCCTGAATCTCATCTAAAATAACATAATAAAATTTAGTTTTATCTTTAGTTAGATCCAATATATGTT
>CAVIJE010000043.1:0-1919 GCA_963643355.1 Sodaliphilus sp.
GACTTATATCATCTTCTAGCTCTTTTATCGAAGAATAATTCAATGTAGCCGTTTTTTTCTCATTCCAAACTTTTTTCAATGTTTCGACAGTATGATAAAAATCAAGCTTATTCATTCTCTTGTATTCTTCAAAAGACATATTCTTATATTTCGAAATAAATTTCTCGACTATATTGTAAAAATCTCTTGGAGGTAATTCGTTTATTCTAGATGCATTGTTAAAAGTATTAAAAAGTTTATCTTCATATGTAGCGCCCGTTTTATCAATTTCTGTTAAATCAAATTCCAAGTGTCCATGAACGAATATCTCCTTTATAATGTTTAAAGCCATGTTATTTTCTTCGTCGAAATCGATGATGTTATCTTGCCTATACTTGACATTCAATTCTTGCAAATGCGTTAACGTTGAATCGCTTAATTCTTGCAAGTTCTCCATAATAATATCTTTATAGTTTAGAATTTTTTCAATTTTCTCGTTATCAGTTTCGTTACTCATAGCGAAAAATTCATCAACACAGCCAGATTTAATTAAAAAATTAGAAATTTTTGATTTTAATTGTTCCTTTAATTCGGGCATTTCTGAAAGCTCAAGCATTATCTTTTCTTTTAATCTTTTTGTCGTTTGGGTTGAGCATGGTTTTCCTCCGTTTGTAGAAACCGGATCGATTTACCCCTATGATGTGGCACACGCGACACGCGGGAAAATCGGCGGCGACGATGTGAGTTATTTCAAACTCGCACCGTCTAAGCTGAAGAATTCCTTTCCCGCGCCACTCCTTTCGCTACGTGCCCTTTTTTGCTCGTTCTGCCCCCACGCGCATTAATGACTTCATCTATCAATTAGCCTCTGGTCATTGATTCAAGATCGGTGCAATCCGACTTCTTTGCAAAGGCTGTGCATGGTTTAGCAAATCCTTTGTTCTTAGGAGGGAGGGCGTTTGTCCTCCGGTATCATCTAAGCCACCCTCTTGCAACCCCAAATGTGACGCCATTTTTTTAGCGGCGAATGGGATTGTGAGCGCGTGATGGTAGATTTGCTTGCCTATGTTCATCTTTCCTTCTTCTGAGAGTTGTTTATTCTCTTCCGTTGTCACCTTTTTCTCGCCAATTGGCGCGAATTCCCTAGGGGTTGTGCAATATATACGGATTCAATATACATCGTTTCCTGTCTATTTTCTACTTTATTAATAGCCATTCAATGGACAAGCAGGAGTTCGTGAGATCGATGTCGAAGAAAGGCTGCTCGTCGGATAATTCGGCGTGCGAGGGGTTCTTCGGAACGATAAAGAACGAGATGTTCTACAACGATGGGCAATCGAGGACGGCCGTAAGGGAGTTCATCCCGTATCTGGAGGATTATCTAAATTGGTTCAGAGAAAAAAGAATCAAGAAAACTTTGGGATACAAAAGCACGGTTGATAACCGAAAAGAACTTGGATTACTATATTGAACAAATCCACAAAAATGTCCGCAGCCACTCCAAAATATTTTGTGTCATTGGGAAAAAATACAAAAGTCAAAACGATAATAAGGCTCATAAAAACGTTGAATAATAAATTAAGGCGTTTAGAGAGGGTTGCTGGCCTTTTTGAAAACGATGAACGCTTAAAACTATTTCTTGTAATTAAATGACCGTCGCTAATTGATAAGTGGAGACCGGAATGGTCAATATTGTGTTCGTTAATGCTAATTGCTAATAAAGATAGCGAAAAATATTCAACGCTAATTGCCATGCCATTTGGTAGTAATAATAGAGGAACCATTAGCCAAATCAATTCGATTTGAATGTTTTTTTGCTTCCAGTTCCGTATTTTTAACGAACATCGATGATTTTGGGATCGAATATTGTTTTGTTTTTCGAATTTGATAGAAAAAAGCTGCTTGAACTCAAATTCCCTATATTTTATTTGAGCTTAAGC
>CAVIJE010000043.1:1929-8537 GCA_963643355.1 Sodaliphilus sp.
CAGGAAATGGGTTTTAATAAACGGATAAAATGTGCAATTAATCCATGAATGGGCTTCCCTGGCTATTGGCATTGTCCCATTTATTGCCACCTTCGTTCTTATCCCCATCTCCGTCGACAAAAACATTTTTTAATTCCATCGTCATTAATCCTCCTTATGAATGTTATGTTACACCTTCTATGCTATCTTGTCTATGTTTAACAAGCGCAAGGATACCGTTAGTTTTTTGTAGGTAACAAATAAAAAGGGAAAGTTCTACAATGTTAGTTGCAACACAAACAGGAGGGCTTTCCGTAAATATTAACATCTGATAAGGAAGCTTTTGACGGTTTTCTTTCGAAATCGCACCAAGTTTTCAAAGATGGACTAGAGGAATCCCAGGGCCCAGGAGAGATGCGGCAAGGGATCAACTGCTCGATAGACCGCAAGCGGTTATTTTAAATTAGTCGAATCGAAATTCTGATAAAGGAATCGCTAAAGCGGCTTTAGACGCATTGAAGATTGTTAGCAATTTCCCATCCTCAACATCTAATCTCGCTGATATTGCAGGAACATTTTGTGCATTAGGATGTTTTGCCCTAATTGGCACGGTTATAGGATCATATTTAGGAGAAGACGATAGACATTCTAAAGGGAATTAAGCTTAAAAACCTAGTCAACTCTTATTTCTTGCTTTTTAAAGCAATCTTCTTCATTATTTCTGCATTATTTAAATCAAGGCTTATTCCTTTAGCCTCACATATTCTTTCAATAACTAAATCATTATCTAAGGAATGATATGGCTCATATAAGACATATAATTCTTCAGGTTTGATTTTTTATACAGAACAGTCAAAGGAATATTCGTTACTTTGCTGAAATATTCCATGATATATCCAATCCATTTCATCACGTATGATGGATATATATCTTTCCCTCTTGTTAGTTTCTTTTCTTTCTTAATAAGAAGATATGCGCCTGCAATATCAAGGGAATCAAGAAAGAATGTATCGCTTGATATTCTTCTAGAGATAGAGGAATAAACGAAGGCTTTGATGAAAATCTTCGAGGAACATTCACCCGCTTTAGTCGAATATTCAAAGAGATCTCCGACGAATCTAGCGGCTAACAAACCATTATCATCAATCTTTTTGATCATAGGAGTTCCTCGATATATCTGCCTTTTCCAGCGTATTGCCTCAAGGCTATTTTTACTTTATCCTTCCCTATCTCGTTTTCTTTTAGCCTATATGCTTGATAATCCTTTCTCTCATTTGTTGAATAGAAGCATCTTTCTAACGCCTCAAGGCTCTTGCTAATAGATTCATCAGTTAAGAAAACATATTGTTTTCCTAACCTATTTGCACTTAAAGCGTTTAAACATTGTAAATCCGTTATTTTTCCTTCAATGAAATCATCAAGAGTCGTATACATTGTGTTATCGGCAATTAGCGCGATAACCACATCAATATCATTAAAGCCGATAATAATTTCTTAAGATATTTTGAATTGCTATATTCATCTAATTTTCCCCTGAAATAAGCGATTAATAGCATCCACTCAATAGAAACGTTGAATTCTTTGATTTTGATATTTGTTTTGTTGAAATCAAAAATATAAACGGAAGAAGAAGGATATCCGACAATGAAACTAGCTGATTGGTTGAAGGATTCACCTAAATAGAAGCCTTTACCAAAGTCTTTCTTATCCACACTATAGGAGATTGATGGATTTCCATATAATTCTGCTTTTGCTCCATGGAATAGCAAAACATGATTGGGTTCTACACTTGAAACGTACATCTCTTCTTTGATTCTATTTAGATTTATATTTGCCGAATATATTTTATCGTATATCTTGTCTAATGATTCTAGGTTTGGTTTGACTTGTCATTTTCTCCATCTAGAGAGACTCATTCTTGATACACCTAAAAAATCAGATATCTCTGCATCGTTCATGTTGAGTATTGTTTTGCATAGCCAATATATTTTCTAAATCGAATCCCATGTAACACATCCTCCAAATAAATTGTAACTTGTGTTACAACCTATTCAAATGGAAGGAACAATCTCCACCCATCAAGTATCAAATACTTTGTAATATTCAAAGAAAAAAAGTATTGTTAAACTTGTCGAACCAACCATCAAGAAAGATTAACAAATGTTCACATACGATAAAGGTTATTACCCTCTGTTGAACGATACTTTGCGAAATTCTCTCGAAACAGGAATCTGAAATAAGCATTGGCAAAGCAGAAAGACAATCTAATTTTGAAAATATGATTGATTTTGATGATTTCAAAGAAGCGGCTTACCTGGTTCTATTCATTAGCTTAATTAACGGATAAACGGAAAATCTAATGAATAGATGTGTATTTTTAATGAATGATCATTTGTATTAATCTAGAATTGGAAAAATTGAAGGGAATTAAAAATATGAGCAAAATAACAATCCTTAAGAAAAGCATTACTGATTTCGATACGGAATGTATCGTTAATGCAGCCAATGAATATCTTCTTTTTGGCTCTGGGGTTTGTGGGGCTATTTTTAGAGCTGCTGGTGCTTATAAACTAGAGGAAGCATGTAAGAAAATAGGCCATTGCAAAACAGGAAATGCAGTAATCACCCCAGCATTCGATTTAAAAGACAACAAATATATCATTCATGCTGTAGGACCTATATATTCGAAAGAAAACGCATTCTCTTGCAAAAGATTACTTTCTTCCGTTTATAAGAATTCCCTCAGTCTTATGCTTGAAAATGGCTGTCATTCAATTGCTTTCCCTCTGATTTCGAGTGGGATATATGGCTATCCTAAAGATGAAGCCTGGCTTGTTGCCCTAGAAACATGCAAATCATTCATTGATGAACATAAAGACATAGAAATCGATATCTATTTTGCTGTTATTGATGAAGAAATGTATTCTTTAGGACTAGAGACGTTAGCTAAAATAAACGGTTAATTGTCTCTTTGTCGGAGAACTTTGTAGAAATCTACAGTTTATTAATTTGACTGCTAATATAGGTTTTTGTGAGTTCACCTATTTTCATTTTGTCATAACCTTAATAAAGCATCAGAAAAGTTTACAAAAGTTTATAAAGTTCACAATAGTTCATAGAAGTTCACAAAAGTTCATAAAGTTTTTGAAAGTTCATAAAAATGTGCATATGATTATGTAGGGGTCATTTCTTATGAACACAAAGAATCCATTCAACGTAACATTTGGCAAGGAACCAAAAGAAATAATTTCAAGAAAGAATGAATTAGAGGAAATATATAATTCATTATCTTTAGGTTTGTCAAACGATGAAGTTTTTATCATCTCTGGCGTTAGGGGAAGCGGAAAAACGGTCGCGATGACAACGATTGGAGACTTCTACCGCGAAAAAGAAGATTGGGTTGTTGTTGATTTAAATCCTGAGCATGACCTATTAGAACAATTAGCAAGCAAAATAATCGATGAAGGAAAACTTAGAAAACTTTTCCTCAAGGTTGAATTTAATTTCTCTTTCAAAGGATTTGGCTTTTCTTTAAGCGGAGATGAACCAATTCAAAATATTTCTTCGTTATTAAAGAAAGAACTTGAATACCTGCAAAAGAAAGGAATTAAGTTGTTGATAACAATAGACGAGATTTCTTCGAGCCAATATAGCAAGATATTTGTTCATGAATTTCAGTCTTTTCTTAGATCCAAATACGATGTTTATCTTGTAATGACTGGCTTATATCAGAATGTAGCATCATTCGTTAAAGAAAAAAGCGTGACATTCCTATATCGTGCGCCAAAGATCTTCCTAAAAGAGCTGAATTTAATGGCAATTTCCAATTCTTATAAAAAGATATTCAATCTTAGTGAAGAAGAAAGCCTTAAACTTTCTAAATTCACCAAAGGATACGCTTACGCATATCAGCTTCTAGGTGATATCCTTTTTACGAGTGGGGATTATTCCTTGTCAGAAAAGAATATTGGTAAGTTTGATGAACTCATATACGAAAGAGCGTATTCAATAATTTATGATGAACTTACCCCTAAAGAAAAACAAATTCTTATTGCATCATTAGAGAACAATGCGAATGAATATCTCATTGAAAAAATCAAAATATCCAAGTCTCAATTGTCTAACTACAAGAACATATTGGCTAAAAAAGGAATTATCGAAGATGATCGCAATTCCATTATCTTTAGATTACCAAGATTCAAGGAATCTCTTTCTTTTATAAAGATGTTAGAAGAGATTGAAGTCTAACATTTTGAATGGCTAAAAATTCGATATATAGCCTATTTTTGATTATACCCATGAGTATTATACTCGTGAGTATATAACGTAATTATTATCTCAAAAATATGCTGTTTTAGTGTGTTTTGCCCTTGTTTTATTCCTAAAGGAAATCCCCTTTATTTTTGCACAACTATATTTCATACTTGAAATCAGGAAATATCGAGAAACGAATCCCTGAGTTTTTCAAGACGGCCAGTTTGTTTTTGATTTCAATCGCTTTGCCGCTAAAAGATATATTTCCTTCTTTTAACAGTTTGCTGATCGCCAAATAATTAATACTTAAAACATTTGAAAGAGCCTTTAATTGCTCATTGGACGGTTTAATCCTGCAATCGATTTTAACGTTATATAGAGTTTCATCTAAACTTATCAAATCATCTCGTGTTGTAACCCATCCCCATCCACAATTAGGGCATTTCATTCCTTCGCATGTGTCGGTTTTGTACTCGACCATTATATGGTCACATTTTTCACATGCGATTTTCCCCATCTTCGTTACCTCCCGATAAAATAATAAATTTTTCTAAATCGTTTAAGTTCGAACGTTTCCCTAATAGTATATCGTCTTAGGTTTGCGTTGGTTTGAAATTGTCATCCAAATTATTCTCTCGTTTTTATTAAAAAACTCGGCCTATTGAGACCGAGCGTCAAATTAAGTGGTGGGCGTAGCAGGAATCGAACCTGTATGCCGTGAAGCACAAGATCCTAAGTCTTGCGTGTCTACCAATTCCACCATACGCCCATGCATTCGAAACGAACGCGTTAATGATTTTACATTAGAAGAAGGGAAAATGAAAGAACGATATTTTTTAATTTCTTAGATTTATCTTACTCGCTTTACTTAGTAAAAAGTGTAACTCATGTATTATTTTCAATATTTTAATAAATCTTTGTCCCGTTTATTGAAAATGCGTCTTTATATAGGTGATAGAGGTGGATAGATGATAATGGATATATACGTTAGAAAAAAGAGAGACGGAGAATGGTTGGTGTTGTCCAAACATAAAGATATGGGGTTTTAGTAGGTATTTTTTGATTTTTTGAAATTTGAAAATACGTCTCATTATATCTTTATTCATATTGAGAATGGAAAGACGAATAAAAATGCCCTTTGATCAATATCAAAAAATGGAAAAAGAAAAAGATATAGCATAAAATATTGTCAGCAAGCAAAGGAGGAGACGTTATGGCATTTTATCTAAATCAAAGCAATGATTTATTCAAGATTAATTTGAATAACAAAATCTATGTGGATAAGTCTAATCTTATTAGGAAAACGAATGATCATCTTTTAACGGATTCTCGTTTCCTTTGTGTCACACGTCCAAGAAGATTTGGAAAGACTATGGCTCTTTCGATGCTGAATGCATATTATTCAAAGGGCTGTGATTCTAAAGATATTTTTGACAAACTTAGTGTTGCTAAAGATCCATCATATCTTGAACACCTCAACAAGCATAATGTTATTTGGATAGATATGACGAGTTTGTATACTTCATTGGATGACAAATCTAAATTCGTTGAGAAATTAAAAAGCGTCATTTTTAGGGATCTAAAACTAACATATAAAGACATTGATTTTGGCGGGCTAAATCTTAATGAAGCTCTCATTCTTGTAAATTTCGAGAAAAAAGACCGTTTCATCTTTTTGATCGATGAATGGGATGTCATATTCAGAGAAGAACCTGATTCGAAGATGTGCGATGAGTATATCATGTTCTTGCGCAGTCTTTTCAAGTCGAGCGATGTCTCATCTTGCTTCGATCTTGTTTATATGACTGGAATTCTTCCAATCAAGAGATATTCAACTGAATCTGCACTCAACATGTTTGAAGAATATAACATGCTTAATCCAGAAGACTTGGCTGAATTTTTTGGGTTTACCGAAAACGAAGTCAGGAACTTGTGCATTAAATATGGCGTTGATTTTAATACCATGAAAGTTTGGTATGACGGATATCGACTAGGGGAATATGACATATACAATCCCCGCAGCGTTGTCAAAGCGGCTGAAACAGGGAAGTTTGCTGATTATTGGACATCTACGAGTGCCCTTGAGTCTGTTACTAATTATATGAACTATGATAATGGTGAACTCAAGGATGCAATCACGATGATGTTATCCGGGGAAAACGTACCTGTAAATACTTCTAAGTTCAGCAATGATCTCACTAAAGTAAATTCGAAGGATGCGGCACTAACTATTCTTATTCATCTTGGATATCTCGCTTATGATGAGGAAAACAAGACGTGCCATATACCAAATTATGAGATAAGACAAAGAATCGAAACGGCCATTGACGAGCTCAATTGGCAAGATATCTATAACCCAATTTCTAATTCCAAAA
>CAVIJE010000044.1:0-7950 GCA_963643355.1 Sodaliphilus sp.
CGAACACCTACGATGATTTTGACCATATTCACATCAATGAAGGGCCTTATGGAATCGAGATAATCTTCCCTTGAAATTAAATCTTGTTTAATCATAACCGGCACCTCCTTGTGTTTTTCATTACCATACCACAAAAATTAAAAAACAATGGTTAAACCGAAAAAGTGCATCATTTCTATCAACTATTTTGGGTTCAAACCGAAAAACTTTTTATTTTGAGGATTTTTCTACTATGCAAAAGAGCGACCCTTTCAAAAAGAATTGATGCCATCACATCTGAGAAGAGGAAATTAGAGAATGATCTTATAAGCGTTGAAACCCCCTAAAATCAGGGCTCATCGTTTCATGAAAGTCCTCAAAGAATTGCCTGCAAACACATCCTCATTCAAAGAGGTAGATTTTAGAACCCTGTTCAATTACGTTATAGCCAAAAACAAAAATAGCTTGATCTTCATTATCGGAAATGGGATTTTTTCAAAAGTCGATATCGAGAAGCCTCCACTATTCACTCAGAAGGCGGAATATAGAGCGAGAAAAACATATTGCATCTGCGAGTGCGGCACTCAAATCGTCCACTGATATTAGAATTAAGCCTATTCTAATTGGCGTTAGACTAGACTTTTTCTTTCCTTTTTTATCGCATTATCCCCGTTCCACTCTATACAGCATTATTCGTGGTTCGAACCTGTAAGAGTGATCAAAATAAATGAATGAATTTTATAATTCGATATTATTGACGGCTTAAAAACGAGGGAAAATCGCAATAAAAACCTAAAAAGCGTTAAAAAAACGGATAACTATCGTATTATCCGTTAAATTTATGAATGGCGGAGGCATAGAGATTCGAACTCTAGCTGGGCTTGCACCCACTATCGGTTTTCAAGACCGACCCCTTCAACCACTTGGGTATGCCTCCATATGGTGGTCCATTCAGGGTTTGAACCTGAGACCTAACGATTATAAGTCGTTCGCTCTAACCACTGCGCTAATGGACCCTAGACTGCAACGCAGCCTAAATATTATAACTAAGAGAAACTATTAACTCAAATAGTAATTATTCTTTTAAGAGTTTTTCTAATTGAGAAACGAGTTCATCCATTCTTCTTGGGCAGGAATAGAAGGTTTCTTTCTTGGTGAAATCAACTCCCGCTTTCATGACTTCTTGAACTGGATAATCGCTTCCACCCATCTTTAAGAGGGATATATGCTTATCAAATGCCCCTTCTTTTCCTTCTTTGACATTTTGATAAAGAAGCATTGAAGCGGTGAATGATGTCGCATATTGATAAACGTAGAATGGGGTGTAGAAGAGATGAGGAATATAAGCCCAAACAAGTTCTTTGACCTTTTCTTCATGAATATCAATTCCATAATATTGCTTATAAAGCTCAATCATTTTCTCAGAAAGGACTTGATAGTTGATTGGCTCGTCTTTTTCGGCTAAAAGGGAAATTTCATATTCATAATGTGCGAATAAGGCTTGGCGATAGAATGTTGAAGCGATTTCATCGATGGCTTTTTGTAAGAGGAAAATCTTATCGTTCTTGCTTAAATCATCTCTCTTGAGGAAATAATCGAGAAGATTGTGTTCATTGAAGGTTGAAGCAATCTCTGCGACAAAGATGGTGTAATCTTGTTTTGTAAGAGGTTGAGCTTCTTCAGAATAGAGGGTATGAATTGAGTGACCAGATTCATGAGCAAGAGTGAAGACATCATCTAATGTTCCTTCAAAGTTAAGCAAAATATATGGATGAATATTTGCTCCACCTGTTGAATAAGCGCCCGTTCTCTTTCCAGAAGCTGGATAAACATCAACATATCCATCTTTTGTTACTTCGCGAGCTTTTTCTTGGTAATCGGCAGAGAAATGTTTGATTGAATCGTAGAAGGTCTCTTTTGCTTCTTCGTAGGTGTATTTCTTATCGGATTTAGCTAATTGAAGGAAACGATCGTATGAACGATGCTTTTCTAAACCAAGGTATTTTCTTCTTAATTCATAATATTTCTTTAAAGAGGCGTTATCGGTAGATGCGACCTCAATAAGGTTATGGAAAACGGAAAGCGGAATGTTATTCCCATAAAGATGGGATTCAAGAATTGAAGAATATCCTCTTGCTTTCATCTCGGCATATTCGGCATGAAGGACGGTGCTATAGATTTGACCGTAGGTGTTTTTATGCTCATCATACCAGGAATAAAGGGATTCGAATATCTTTGCTCTATCTTCGGCTGAAGAAGCTTTTTCGATTAAATTATGCCAATTTGACATATTAACTTCTACTTCTTTACCATCAAGTTCAACGGTTTTTGGCTTATAATCGGCAACCGATAAATAAGAATATAATTCCGATCCGTCTCCTTCGAGGTTGTTGAAAGAAGAAAGAATCTTTTCATCAAAAGCACTTAAAATGTGTTTTTGTTGGCGGAAAAGCTTATCGAGAGCGAAATCGAATTCAGCCTTATATTCAGGATTGTTATTAAGAAAAGAGTCAACTTTCTCTTTTCCTAAGGCAAGTATTTCAGGATTTGTATAAGAACTTGCGGCAGAGAAAGCGTTAAAAACAGCCATCACTCTAGCAATTCTTTCATTGCCCTTGACGTCTTTTTTGTTTAAATCGGAAAGACCGTTTGCATACATATACAAACGTTGCAAAATAGCTTCGGCATTCTTTTCCGTTTCAAGATATTCAATGAAGGTTTTCTCTTCGCCAAGTTTTCCTTCAAATGAAGCAATTTTGCTAACATAAACGTCCTTGAAATTTGCTAAATCTTTTTCAAAATCCTCTTCTTTAGCATAAAGAGGGGTTAAATCCCATGATGTTTTCATTTTTACTCCTTTAACAAGTAGGTTCTTCTACTCCTGTTACGTCTTTGAATATCCAATAAGCAATCATTATTCCACCAACTGAAGGCACGAAGGCGCTAGAGCCTGGCGTTGATCTTCTTTTTGGATTTTCTTTGACCTCCGTGTTACATTCTAAAGGTTTATGAGGTTTCTCTAAAGAGAAAAGTACAGGACAGTGATAGATTTTACGTTTTTTTAGTTCTCTTCGCATGACTTTAGCAAGGGGGTCCATGTTTGTTTTTGATATATCGCCTAATTTTAATTTGCTAGGATCGAAACGATTCCCACATCCCATCGAAGAGATTATTTTCGCGTTGTTTTTGATCGCTTCTTCTATTAATGACAATTTAGCTGTGACAGTATCTATAGCGTCAACGACATAATCATATTGAGAAAAATCGAATTCATCTTTGTTTTCTGGAAGATAGAAACAATCACGCGTTTCAACTATGGCATCAGGATTTATCGCGAGAATTCTTTCTTTTGCGATATCCGTTTTCTTTTTGTTAACGCTATCATGCGTAGCAAGGATTTGCCTGTTGAGGTTAGTGATTGAAAAGGTATCGTTATCAACTAAGGTGAAATATGAAAATCCTGAGCGAGCTAAGCTTTCAAGAACATATCCTCCAACTCCACCGAGGCCAAAAATTGCTATTCTTGCCTTTTTGATTTTGTCTAATTTCTCTTTTTCGAGAATTAATTCAAGTCTAGAAAATTCATTTAACATATTATTCAACGATTATTTTGTTTTTGCCGTGTCTCTTGGCTTCGTATAAGAGGAGATCTGCTTCTCTAATTACCATATCAAGCGAGGAAGATTCATCGATGATATTCTCTTTATATCCTGCCGAGAAGGTGATTCGGATATCTAAGGTTACATTCTTATCGATGTTTGCTTGAAGATTTTTTATACTTTCTTTGAAAAATTCCTTATCTCCTTTTTGAATGATGAGGAATTCATCCCCGCCATAACGATAAACGCTTTCCATTCCAAAGGTTTCTTTCAAGGCTTTGCCAACCTCTTCAAGAATCTTATCGCCAGCTTGATGGCCGTGTATATCATTAATCAGTTTGAAATCATCAATATCTAGCATCATAACGACGACTTGGCGCTTGATAATGCGTTTGTAATCTTCTTCCAAGGCAAAACGATTCTTGCAAGAGGAAAGACGATCAATCAAACAATAATTAGCCGCTTTCATCCTTGAATAATAAAGAACGAAACAAATGATTATCTCCAACATCAATAAAGCAAGCATGTTTGCCATAAAGAGGGTATTTGTCGTCATTTTTAATTGATAATTATCATATGAGGTATCCACCATTGGTACATGGGCGAATAAATAGAAATATAGCGAATAAAGTAACAATAAATAAACAGTCGACTTGATTGGATGGAGACGGTAAACCAAGAACGTATAAAGAATCATCATCATAAAGACGACGCATTGTTCGTTTGTTTGGTAATCCATAACGGAAATCAACACGCCAAAAATATTACACGAAATAACGTAAGAACCGATCACGAAAGATGTTTTTTGCGAAAGATTTTTAAACTTGTTTAATTTGCCTTTTAAATATAGGCAAGAATAGATGAGGAAAAGAATGTTGATCAATATAAATAAGGAATAGAGAACAAAGTGCGAGGTAATCCAATATGAAGTCGTGTAATATGTGTGATAGCCAAGTTCAATTTTATTCTTAACATAAAAACCAAATACTATTGTATAAACCACTTCAAAAGCAATCATGAAAACAGAAATAACTCTCGCTAAATGCATGTTTTCTCTATCAATATGCTGTTTCTCTGATGACGTTGGTTTTTCTAAACCCAAGAAACGTTTGATATGAAGATCACGAATCAACTTCTTTATTGGCTTTTCTTCTTTTTCTTTAATTGATTGCTTATTTTCGTCGATGTTTATATCCGAGGAAATTAAATTGGCGACCTTCGAAAGAAGCAATTTCGTGAAATCAAGTTTGCTCACGCTGAAATTGTTAACGATGAATAAACCAATAAGATTGTTTTTATCTTTTAATGGATAAACGATAAAACGTTTGATACCCTTTGCTCTGCACCAAAGATAGGATGATTGCCTACGCTCTTTAAAATCATCGATGTCTTTTTGAACAAATATTTCGTTATAACGGAAATAAGTGTCAAAATCAAAATCTAAAAAATCATAATTTGTATCCGGAATGTTATTAGAAACAGATGAAAATCCTTCTTTTTTCCATTCATATTTCGCCTTGAGATCTTTATTGTTCGTTTCAAGAATCACCAACGATTCAGCGCCAAGTTTTGGCCCTAACTCATCAAGAACATGTTGCATTCTTGAAGGATGATCTTCTTTCAATTTGAATATTGAAGAAATACGATAAACCTCATCAGATGCGGTTCTTGGTTCATTGATGGCATCATTCCTTTGTTCGCCTAAAGAAGTTTTTGAAAGCGATACGGCAACTGTATCCTTCCCTTCAGACGGAGAGACAATATAATGCAAAAATGAACTAGAAAGTGAACTATAACGTTCTCCTTCGATAAGGCGATTTTCCTTGATTGATTGCCTGAATAACTTTATCCATTCTTCATCAAAGTTATTAACCATTGTCTTATAAGAGGAAGAATACGCCACTTTTCTTGGGACGGCCATAAGTGAATGCAATTCGTCATTAGATTTTAAAAGTTTGAAATCATCCTCGCCGTTTTCGTTCTTAAAAAGTTTTATGACACATGTTGGAATATGAACATCGCTTGTATTGAAATGATCATTCTTTTTGTCGTTTTCATTCGAATTTTCGGAATAATCTACCAAATGTCCTTTATTTTTCGAAAAAATGCAAAACACTGATATAGCATTTGTTAAAGGGTTGGTTGCTATTTTTCTAAAAAGAAAAGTCGAAATAACATCTTTATCTTGGAAAGATACCTCTTCCCAATTTTCCGATTCGATGGCTTTTTGAAGGGTTCTCATGAATTCAGGATCGGGAATGCGAAGGAAATTCCAACCTCTTTTTTGACGAGCGTTTTTAGAAATAAACCCAGCACGCTCGCATGAGTCTAAAAACGGCTCCGTGCCTCTTAGCAAAAACAAATCGTTTTGACTAATTTCCAAAACGCCAGTGCAAGGGCCAGTGAGAGTTTTTTCGGCAATTGTTCCAGAATCGCCGTTTGATTTCATATCCTCTAAGGAAACCGTTCCAACGGTAAGGTAATAATTATCTTCGAGAAGATTTTCTCTACCTATTGGGCATTTTCTTTCAAGTATGTCCTCAATTGGACGAGGGTATGAGAAAAGATAGCCTTGAACTTTATCGCATCCTGCATCACGAAGGAAATTAAGTTGTTCTTGTTCTTCTACACCTTCACAAATGGTGTCGATTCCAAGTTTCTCAGCAATTTTAATCGATTCTTTGATTATGTCTTTCGTTTTTGGGTTCGTTTTGAAAGAATGAAGGAATTCCATATCGATCTTCATTCCGTCAAATTGGAAATCTTTTAAAGAATTAAGAGAGGAATATCCTGATCCGAAATCATCCATCCAAACCTTGAATCCGGCTTTATGTAAACGAGTTATCTCGCCCTTAAGAAAATCTTTGTTATCGATGGTTGCCGATTCGGTTATTTCGATTTTTATCAATGATTTTGGGTAACCCGATTCTTCAACTAAACGTTCGATTTCTTTTACCACGTCAAGGCATTCAAAATCGTAACGAGATATATTTATGGAAACTGAAGAATTTTCTATGCCTACACGGTCTTTTTTCTTGAAGTCTTCAAGAACGCTTTTCAAAATGCAAAGATCTAATTTGTAAATAAGGCGGGCATTCTCCAAAATCGGCACAAATTCCGCCGGAGAAAGAAAACCATATTTGTCATCGTTCCAACGAGCAAGTGCTTCTTCATCGCAAACTAAGGAATTAACAGTGCGAACAATTGGCTGATAATAAGGAATGATTCGTTTATTTTCGATCGCTTCGTCTAAATGGGCGATGATATAATCGCGTTTTTCAATTTTCGTCAGCATTTCCTTCGTGAAATAATTGAAATGCGAAAAATAGGAATGGCGGTTGACATCTGAAGCAGTCTTAGCTTTATCACAAGCTTTAGCTATATCATCAAATTCTCCATCAAAAATACCAGCTCTCATTGGGAGGGAGTTTCCCTCACCAAGTTCTTTCATTTGGCGAAACGCCTCATTCAATTTCTTTTTGATGTCCTTATCTAAGGCCAAAATGTAAAAATGGTCTTCGCCAAAACGCGATATTACCGCGTCAGAGAAATTATTTTTTAAAATTCTGCCAGTATTAACAATCAAATCGTTTCCTTTCGAAAATCCGTATTTGATGTTGTAAGATTTCATGCCAGTCAGGTCGATAGCTATAATTGCATAACGCCTTTTATCGTGCGTGATAATCGAGCTCGTCTTTTTTAAGAATCCGCTCATATTAAGAAAAGAAGTTAATTCATCTTTTTCTACGCATTCTTGAAAAGTTGGGAAATCATTGACATATTCATCGGTTAATTCAACCAAATCATCTTTCATTTCGCCAACAGGAAGAGAGGTTATAAGAAGATAATCAGCGCCATTAACGGAAAGATGCTTGCCTGTTGCATGAACGGCTTGAATGGCCTCTCCCTTACCAACAACTCGAAAATATATATCAAGCAAGTTTTTTTCGCTTAAGGCAAATTCATCAAAAGCTTTGGAATATTTTTCGATATCGTCGATAAAAATTCTTTTTCTCATTGAAGAGATGGAAAGGTTCTCAACGTCTTCTTTTAGAATAGGAAAAGTCTTTGCTAACCCACGAGAAATTAAGAGTAACGTATACTTGCCCTTATCGTTAAAATATAGGGCGTGAGGCATATCGGATTGTTCGAGCGCACTTTTGAAGAGTGGATCGATCAATTTCGCCTCTTTGTTAACGTTATTCTTCTTATTTCCGACCATAAAAATATTTTATTCTAAAACGTAAAATAAATAAAGTTTCCCAATTGGAATAGCATCCTATTTACATCTTCTATCGCTAATATGTTGTAATCTAATCAAAAATAAGTGGGTTTTAATAGGGATTTTTGAATTTTTAACGAAATTAGACTT
>CAVIJE010000045.1:0-7825 GCA_963643355.1 Sodaliphilus sp.
AAGAGAGGAACTACCGAAAAGGGCAGATCCTAAAACTTCAAACATTCATAGACAATATCCTGAAATCCCAGGAAGTGTTGACCGAGTGGACAGCTCTGTTTGGAACATCCTGGTTTCAAGTGCCATAGTTCATAAGGACGGCTCGATAACATTCAAGTTCAACAATGGAACGGAAATAACGGTGGAGAGATAGAATAGCCGATCATTCAAGAAATAGGTCCTGTTTATTAGCCAAACGGGGCCTTTTTGTGCTAATATTATTTTTGGTACATAGAAAAAGTTTTTTAAATTTTAAATCAAGGCTTTGCAAGAACTTTTTAGATTAAAAAAAGGAGAATAGAAAACATGGATTTCAATACATTTTACAATAGCTATAAGGAACGCTGTGAATTAAACTCTGCTCAGCTCAAGGATATTGTGGCGACTTGGAAAAAGTTTAGGGAGAAAATCCTACAAGAGGGTTTGACACCAGAGGAATATAACGGGAAAAACGAATTCTTTGATAATGGTGAGTGTTCCTTAAGACAGTTTATCGAACACACTTGTGCACGCGATTATTTTGGTACTTTGGGAACTGTGAGATCATCGGATTTAGGGCTTTGGGCAACCGGGTCCATCGATAACAAGATTTACAGATTTAACTATAGAGTCACAAAAAAAGATTTCAGCTTAGATGAAATAGAGCAATATACAAAACAGACTAATGAATTCTTAAAGGAATTAGTCACAAAATATAATTGGGATGAGTTACTAGATTTTTTAAGAAAAAATCCCACTTTTGATGTAATAACATATCCTTCTTTTGTTTTCGGACTCGTTTTTTTGAATTCGATTTTGAAAGACGAGGATCTAACCGATGACGAAAAGAAGCAAGAAAAACATTACGATTATCAATATGGTTTGGTCTGGATTTATAAATATGACGCGATCGAGAAGAACAAGGAATTCAAAAAGCAAATCGGAAAAACCAGCGACGCTAATAACAAATTAACTTCATTTGTCAAAAGCAAGGCTCTTTGCGAAAGATGCAAAGAATTATGCAAAATTGATAGTAGCGAAATGGATGCCGATAAAGTTGTGCTGTTCGAAAAAACGGTATGGGATTTTACTCATGACATTTCAAAAATGGAACGCGGCATAATCGAAGTCATTGATAGCAATAATAAGCAAATCATTCTGACGGGCGCGCCGGGAACAGGCAAAACATATGCGGCGCAGAAGATAGCGATGGCCGATGATAACGCCGCTGTTATTTCTAGTGGAACAGACAAAAACGGCAATACTGTTGATGTCAAATATCAGTTTGTTCAATTTCACCCATCGTTTGACTATAGCGACTTTGTTGAAGGCTTAAGACCTGTAAATATCAAAGGAAATACCACGTTCGTAAGAATGGATGGCATCTTCAAGGAGTTCTGCAGAAAGGCCGCTTATGACTTCGAAAAGGCAAAGAGCGAGGATGAGGATTACGTCACGCGCTACTATTTCATCATCGACGAAATCAACCGCGCTGATTTATCCAAGGTTTTCGGAGAACTGATGTACTGTTTTGAGTATAGAGGAAACACTGGCAAGGTGAAAACTCAATACAGCAATCTCGACACTTACGTTGTCACGAAACATGGACCAATGACGTTCTCGGAAATAAAATCCTTTAATGCCGGCAAAGAAAAAGAGGATGAGAAAATAGATACGAGTTTGTTTGGCGATGAGGATCTTTTTGCCGATGGTTTTTACATTCCAGAGAACGTTTATATTATTGGCACCATGAACGACATCGATCGCAGCGTTGAGTCTTTCGACTTCGCATTAAGAAGACGATTCAAATGGTATGAGGTCAAGGCAAGCGATGTCATGGACGACGTTCTTCCGAAGATCGTTAACAATCAGAACGCGTACGATTTCGTAAAAGACAAAATAAAAGCATTAAACGAATTCATTTCAGATTCTGAAGAAAATGGAATGGGCCTTTCGGATGCGTATAACATCGGTCCTGCTTACTTCAAATCGTACGGGGAATCCGCTGGTATATACAAAACAAGGCTGGCCAACGTCTACAGAAATGAGATTGAGGCGACTTTGAGGGAGTATGTTAGAGGACGAGATCAAAATTCCATCAACGTGTTTTTAGAAGAATGTAGAAATAAATTCGGCCTTGGTAACGACTACAAGTGGAAAAAAGAATCCGATAACGAAGAAGCGAAGCAAGTATCATCGGCAACTGTTGCTGCAAGCGATCAGGAACAGCATGAGTAATACGGAGTTATTTTTCATCGGAACTGACTTTTCGCCAATCGTTAAAAACAGCAATGGGCGGAAAACATATGGTTTCGGATTCTTCGGCAAAATAGATGGAGTGACATTTGTACCAAACGGCGAAAAAAAGGGACCTAAAGGGTGTTTGGCTTCCCTTTACAACAACCAAGAAAAGCAATTCGATATTTTGAGGGACTTTTTGTATGCGGCCCAAGACAATGTCGACGATATGATATTGGATCCTTCTTTGAGGGACGAAGACAAACTTCTTTTTGATTACCACAATCAGACGATGTATTTCGGAGGACTAGTTGGGGTTGTCTCAATAAAGGATTTCGAATATGAGGGCAAACCATACGATATAACGCTCCAAATCAATACCAGAATGGATTCCATCGGCGGAGAGGGAGGTTTCGCTTGTTCTAATGCTGAAGAAAAAGGGAAAGAGAAATTCAAGCCGTTTTTCCTTATGACCTTGCTGTTCGATGGTTTTATTCCTTTGGGTGGGTCCGCGGTCAATAACGATTCAGAAGCGTTGACGGACATGCTGCTTTTGTATTCCTTTGTTGAAAAATACAAAAAGGCTTATGTGAAAGGGTATTACAAGACCTATCACGGCATCCAACGCAACGACTCGCGTTTCAAAGGCTCAATCGACATAGCGAGACAAATGCGTCTAAACTGCGGGCTGAATAATGGGAAAATAGCCTATTCCTACAGAGAAAAAGGAGAGCTGAATTATATAAACCACCTCATTATTGCGGCTTATGAGCAATTGAAAGGAAAATACAGAGAGCAAACAAATTTTGCGTTCAAAGGATCGCTTGAAGCTAGGGATTCTTTGGAATCGCTAAGATTTTTAGCGTCATACCCTCTGTATACGAAAAAAACCTTAATTGCGAAAACGTCTAATCCGATGTCACATCCTTTCTACACCGAATACGAGGACCTTCGTAAGACTTGTTTAAAGATATTGAGGGAGGAAAAAATGTCTTTGTTCAATGGAAATAAGCCTGAAAAGGTCGAGGGCGTCCTCATGTACGTTCCAGACCTATGGGAAAAATATCTCGAGAAGTTCTTCGAAAATTTAAAATTTAAGGCCCAGGATCAGATAAAAATAATGGATGTCAACTCAAGCCAGAAATACGAGCAAAACACAAGACCGGATTTCGTCTTTTATAATGAAGACAATCCTTACATGATTCTGGATGCGAAGTTTAAGCCTGGTTGGCTGGCAGTTGCCCAAACCGGAAGGGTTGGCGATCTACTGTTGCCGGATTACGACAAATGCATCAGGGACATGGTCTCAATTAATGCTGATGCTGCTGGTGTCATTTTCCCAACAAAAGAAAAAATCGTAAGCAAAGACGCTTGTTTTGAAAAAGGTAAAGATGGGGAATCTTTTGAATATGTTCATTCCATCAGTAAATTTAATTCTAAGCAAAAATTCTATACATTCCCTATTTACGTCCCGTCCGTGGAAGGTAGTTTTGGAACTTGGAGGAGGTCCTTTATCGATAGTTGCAAAGATGTATTTGAGAAGATAAACCGCGTGATTAAAAAACATAGTTGAGATTGTACAAATTCATTCTCGAAAAGATACGCTTTTAACGATGAATCAATTGTGCTGTTGTTCCAAATGAAGCATTGAGGAAAGAATATGAAATGGGAAATTAGTTATTACCTGACTGAAACGGCACACAGAAGCGGGATTGTTGCACACAAAGAAACAATAAACGGAAACAAAGAATACGCAGTCAGATGGGCAAAAAATAAATGTAATAATTCCAAATTTGTAGCTTATGATCTGATTCAAAAATAAAAGATGTGGCATAGTTTTGCCTTGCCTATCTAACAATTAGATGGGGGTATGCAAAACCAATCTAGGGTATGCAAAACCGAAGCAAAATAGGCTAGGGGTATGCATTTGTATCAAAATAGGTAGTCATTGCCATGAGAAACGATAGGATTGATATCACAAAATATCAGTCCTTTTTTCATATTTTAGGGCTATTTCGCTTATTTTAGGCATATTTCGCTTAATTTTTGGTGAAGTAGCCCTTTTTTGTCATTTTTTATCAATGCGATTTTATCAAAAGCACGAACTAACAATAAACAAATAAGGAACATGGAAACTATGTATTGCTGTATTCTGACGGAGGATATGCGAGAAAATCATGGACTTTGATTATTAGAGTTTTTGCATAAGACTTTTAGACATAAATATCGTTCAAAATAGTTTTTTGACTAATTTGAATGGTGGATACTAAGATATGCAGTCCATCTTAAAGGTATTGAAAAACATCATGGACTCCATAAGGATTCCGTCTTGACCAAAAAGGCTGTTTTATGCCGCCTTTCCGTTTTAATTTTGATTCTTCATCCGCACTTAATGACACATTTGTTTTCCTTTATCAGGCGACGTGCGTCATTTAACGTCCCACCCAAAGAAAGGCCACCGGAAGAACCGGTGGCAAACATGGTTTCGGCTTAGATGGAGAAGCAAGAATAGGCGTGTTCAATCAGGTAAACGGAGCCTAAATTGAAACTGAAGGAATTATCAGAGGTCGCGATGCCGTTTACTTTGTAAGTCTCTAAGCATCTCTTCCTGTCATCAGGTTCGCTATTTTTCCAAGAGAGGGCATAGGTTGAAGCGGAAGTCTTGATGTAGGCATCAAGGGTCTTCTCTGTTTCTTTTGGAAGAATATCGTCTGGATAGTAGCTCGTTTTGTCTGTTAATACATACAGGATTGCTTTTGAGGAATCCACGGTCGTGTTCAATTTAATGTAGACCTCTCTGACGTCAGAGCTATATGCCCTCGATGAAGCGGGAATGGTGTAGTTTTCATCGTAGTAGACACCTTCGAAAAGGTCATTCCAAGAATATGAGTAATCTAGACTTCCGCCGACGCGGGAATAGAAGGAATCGTAATAGTACCCGTTGTAGTAGGCTCGCACCTTTATCTCCATGCCCTCGCCTGTATCAACGTAGGAGGCTTGATCGGGAAAAGAGGAATAAAGGGCTTGATCAAATCCTTTTGAGAAATTGACGGAAATCTCCGTCGTTTCCTTTGTTTCGGTTTTATCGGGATAGACCGTGTTAGAGGTTATAGTCCTGGAAAAGCTTGAGAGATACCCGTTCTTTACGGCTAAAGCACATTCAGCTTTATAATAATCAAAGGTGTTGTATAGGGAAAAAGTCTCCAACGCAAACTTCAACGTTATCTCACCGTCTTTTTCCTTTTCAATTTCGCAGGCGAAGCTTTGAAACTCAGCGCTTTTGTATTTGAGCGCAGAAGAGAAAGCACTGAAACTATCAGCCGCTGAGACGATACTTCCAATGAATTCGACACCGATATCGCCCATGAATTCATATTCGAACAAGTACTTGGCCGATCCTTTATCGGCTTCGTAGCGATTCTTGTTCCCACTTGAGAGGGTGTAATAAGAGTATTTGCCATCCTCAAGGCCGATGTGCTTATAACTTTCATCAACCTCGGTTTCTTCTTGCGTCGATGGATCTGTGAAGTATGTCTTCGTGCCGATGCAGTAGAGGTTGTCTTCTCTCTCTAGCGTTCCTTCTCCGGCCATCCTCATGCTGTCCTCAACGCCCTCTATCTCTTCTTTGGCAACTATAGAAAAGTCGAAGGTTACGTCATCATCATAATCAGCAAAATCGACGAAGTCCGCCTTTAATTGGCTAAAGAGAGCCTCTTTGTCTTCCTGCGGGTCTTCTTTGCTTTCTGATTGGCTAGAGGAAGGGGTTGGTACGATGGAGGATTGTTCCGAAGAAGATGCTTCCTTGGATTGTTCCGTGGGTGAGGATGATTCGCCGTTGCTGCTATTTGCGCACGAGGCTAAACACAGCAACGAAAGAACGAGGATAACCTTTTTGTTCATGTTTTTACTCCTTTCATGATTAAAGGCGAAGCTGAGAATTAGTCTACATCATTATTTAACATTATTTTTTTGCTTTTGAAAAGAACGAGCTCCCAACGTTGATGGCCCTCTCAAAAGAATTGCTTGACCATCCTCCGGCATTGCAGGAGCACTGATAGAAGGGTGTGTTCAGATGTGGCCATAAATTGCTCATCTCATTTAAGAAAACATAGGTTTGGTACAATTCTATCAAGCCTTTTTTCGTTGGCATACGTAAAAACAAACGCAATAGAAGAAGTTCACGATTTATATAGAAATTATGAAAAAACAGCTGAGAAATATAAGATTTCGGTAATCTCAGATATTAAAGATATGTTAGGCGATAAGACATTTTGCTTGCAATTCACCGCTAATTTTAGAATCAATTTAAGATTTTTAATAATATATTAAAGAAAAAACTTGCCAATTTAGTTTTAGAAGACTATATTAATTAAGCCTTTGCAAGAAGGCATGCGCCAGTAGCTCAGCTGGATAGAGTATCAGACTACGAATCTGAGGGTCACGAGTTCGAATCTTGTCTGGCGCGCCACTATTTCGGGATGTAGCGCAGCTTGGTTACCGCGTCTGCTTTGGGAGCAGAAGACCACCGGTTCGAATCCGGTCATCCCGACCAGAAATTAAATAACGCCGTGAAAACGGCGTTTTTTTCATCTATGAGTGCAAAAATGAGTGTAAAAATTATATTCATATTGAGAAGTTTGTTTCTTTGTTTCAATTACGTTTGACTTACAAATTTATGCTTAGTCTATCAAACTGTTGAGAAAACAATGTTTCAGCTATAAAATAAGGCTACCATAAAGAGAACGTTGAGGGACAAGCCCTATGAGACGTCAGCAACTTACCGTTTAGACAAAGTGCTAAAGCTTGTATGATGGGAACATAATTATCAGCCCATCATTACGATGGGTTTTTCTTCTTTATGGTTAAAGGAGAAATTATGGATGAAAAAGAGGTTAGAGATCTATTGATTCCGGTCTTTTGTATGAAATTTCATGACTGCTATCCAATGGATATTTCTTATAGGAAAAATAAATTAATAGAAACGTTCCATCTTAGGATGCCTGATCATTTTATAGTTGAAATCCCAATATATGAGGGAGAAAACAAAGATAAAAAGATTTTCAGCTATATTGAATGGTGGTATTTCATAACAAAACTGTACCCAAATAAATTTGACCATATCGTTTTGAAGGAAAAATGCCCTATATGTGGTGGCAAGATGGCAGCTAAATTAAATGGAAACTATTACGCTATATGGTGTAAGAATTTCCCTACTTGCACTTTTCATATGATTTGGAATGAGGAAATGTTTAGAAAACATGAGCAAATCAAAAAAGAGAAACGAATTAACGAAAAAATCGTTTGCACAATTTCGAGTTCTGAATATGATAAATCTTTATTTTTCTCTGAATATTACGTTCTCTCTAAATTGGAAAGCCCTCTAATGAAAATAATGCGTATGAGTCGTAGGGAATTAATCAAAAATGGATACATTAAATGGTATCAAAGTAGAGAATGTCTAATTAGAGCTTATTTGATGCAAAAAATTATCAAACAAAAACAGTAATTTTCTAGTTAACATGGGGTGATATTTCTTGTTTTTTGAACATTATATGACACTTCCTAAAAC
>CAVIJE010000046.1:0-6602 GCA_963643355.1 Sodaliphilus sp.
GGTTTTCATTGATATCTATGTATTCATAATTGATATCATAATGATCAAAGTTTTTCTTAGCCATCTCGCAGTCGGGACACATTTTACTTCCAAAGATTTTTAGCATTCGTTTATCTCCATATCTAATAAAAACTTATCATGAAAATTTAATCGTTTAAAATAAAACGCATTTTAATTTCCAATATGTTCATTGAATAAAAAAGAAATTTAGTCGTGTTTTACCGCTTATTTTTGGATTTTAGACAAGAAAAAACGTCCCTGAATATCAGAGACGTTTGCTCTTAATGTGAGATTAGGCGTTAACTTGCTTGAAATACATTGTAGAGTTATCTGGCTCACCACATTCGAGTGTTAATCCAAGTCCGATTTGCTCGCCATTTTCGTACATCATGCCGATTCTTCCTTCTTCCCAATTTTTGAAATCTGAGCTGAAGTCATCGAATTCGAATTCGTTGCCGACTAATTCCCAGCTAAATGTATCTTTACCGGTGCTGCCGTCTGAATACGTAATTGTCCTCGTGCATGTGTTATCAGTTGCAAATTTAAGGGACACAGCGGTATAGCCATAGGATGTAGGATAGTTATATAAGATGAAAGTGCGTCCTTCATTAGTAAGGAAATTAACGAAATTCGTTTTGCTATTAACAACATAGAATGTTTTGGAAGTAGTAACAGTTGGGTCATCCTTTGAAGATATGGTGATGGTTACTTCGCCGTAAGTTTTTGCCGTGAGCTTAATTTCGCCATTTCCAACAACTTCAACAGCAAGTCTGTTGTCACTTGAAGAGGTTACAACCACTTCTTCGCCTATCGCTTTTGTTGGGGTAGTTGTGTATCTCCAAGTATATTCTTGCCCGGTAAGCAAGCTTGTCGATCTATTTCCTATATCGCTTGATGGATCGAATTTAATAGAAGTAATCTTAATGGCGGAAACTGTAATTTCTTCAGATTTGATTGTGGCTAAATAATAGGCACCTGTGCTTTCTCTTTTTGCGTAATAACAGAAAGTTAATTCAGCAGCACCTTTACCGACAATCTCAAAATTGCCTTGATCGTCAACCTTGATAACACTTTCATCAGATGAAGCATATGCAGTTAATTGAGTATCTAATGTCTTAGTAGGAAGATAATCTTTGGCATAGCCATAAATCGTTAAATTTGATTCAGAAACGGTGTTGTCTTTGACATCGCTAATATTCCAATAATGGTCTTTGACTTTAAGGTTGATAGAGCTAACCTTATTTAAGAAATAGTCTTCTGGATCAAGGACGTCGGAACCAAATCCATCGGTCTTCGTTCCATAAGTGATTGTTCCTGAATCTTCTATCAAAGAATAATCAGAATCCGATTCATCGCCTATTCTTGAATAATTGACTTTAAGCGAGGTTCCATAAGTAAGAAGTCTTGTCTTTTCTTTATTAAGCGTATATTCCGCTTTGATGGTGGTTTCAACTTTTTCGCCATCCTCATTATAGGAATAGTTGCAATTGATAGAGTAATAGATATCGCCATTTTCTAATGTCACTGGAGTAACTTTGCTTATTCCTGTTTGTTGCGCATAGATGCTCTCAGAGATATTGCCTGCGATGAAGTTATAAAGTTTTGAAGATAAGTTAGCGGCAGCATTCGCTTTTAAATCTTTATAAAGAATATATTGTCCGCTTGAAAGACCTGCTTCAGCGGCTTCTTCCTCAGTATTTACGATAAAAACTTTTGAGGCGGAATCTTTGTATGCTGATCCATTATTCCAGTCTTTTTCATAGTCTGTTACTTTTACAAACATATTGAAAACGTTTGTCTTTGAGGAATCTTCCGCGTCTTCATAAGTCTCTTCGATGCTTGTAGCGATGCTTTTGAATGTATCGTTTACTTTATTCGTTCCGTTTTCATCGCGTTTATAAGTACCGACAGATGTCGTTGATCCATCAAGGTAATTTGTATACGTTTCCTCGGTGGTATTAGTGATTACGCTTGTACCTTCGACTTTCTTATATTGAACTGAAGCGGCATTATTTAGTTCTTCTTTTTGAAGTTTGCTAATCTCGCTTAGTGCGTCTTCAAGAGAGATTGATTTGTCTTCTTGGCTTGAGGAGGAACTAGATGAAGAATCTTGGCTTGAAGATGAATCCTCGCTTGAGGAATGATCTTCGCTTGAGGAATGATCGCTTTCACTAGAACTTTCTCCTGATGACGATTCCGAAGATGAAGAAGCATTAGCCGAAGAACTTGTCGAAGTCTCGCTTGATGAGCCTCCCTTTCCTTCGCTTGAAGAATTAACAACATCCCCACATCCAGCTAATAATAGAGCTAATGAGAGAATACCAACTAATTTCGCTTTTTTCATATTCCTATTTCCTCCTGATGGAACTACTTAATTAATACTTAAGTCTTCGGCATTATAGCACAAAAATCAAATATAGTTTCTAGTTGTTTTTAAGCATTTAAAAGCCTTTGATTGCTAGTCGTATATAACAGGAATATTTCGATAGAAAAAGTATTACTCTGTTAAATATGAATCCCAATTATCTTTAAATAACGTTTTTGCTTAAACTAAAATTTAATTAAAGCGTGCTTTTTTATTTTAAACGTATATAATTGCGACGTTATGAAAAAGAAATTATTAATGCTTTTAGCATCAAGCATGTTGCTTGGCGCCTGTGCTCAAAACACAAATTCCTCATCAGAAGAAAATAAATCATCTAGCGAAAACTCTTCTAGTTCTATTGAACATTCTTCCTCAAATGAAGAATCTAGCTCAAGCGAAGAATCTTCAAAAGAGGAGTATCACATCGATAAACGCATGATTGGAAGATGGTATATAAATTCATCTAACAATAATGTTTTGCCAATCAACGGCATTTTCGATATTGCTGAAGATGATACGTTAGCAATTGGTGAACGTACCTTGACCTTATCTGGCAAATATGATGGATATGAAGGCACATATAAATTTGTATATGGCAGCATTTCATTTATCGTCTCATACGATGAAGATCACGATTATCTCGATTGGGCCTATCAAAACGTCAATGACGCAGATTTTGGATTTGCTGCAAAAACTCCTGTTAAAGATTCTAAGTATGACTATGAAGGAGACACCTTCCCAATGGAGATGTCAAAGGAATATCTTGGAACAACTCTAGATTTGCCAGCCGTTAATTTCGAAGCCACCTCTTATGCCGTCCAATTATTTGAATCATCTTTATATAACGTTAAATGTGCTGATATCGTTTGCTACGGCGCCACAACCGCTAAAACAGCCAATTATTTAACTCTTCTATTAGAAAACGATTACACCTTCTTCTATACAAGCGGTGGTGAGAAAGTTACTTATGTGGCTAATACGAAAATTAGCGAAGGAACCTTCTTTATAGGTTATGATGCCACTAAAACCTACGCGCTTAGAATCATCTTTTATTCAGGTGATACCAAAGATGAAAATGAGATGCATATCTTCTTATATAATTACAGCGATAAAATCGTAGGAATAACAGAACAAACGGGAAATTCAGGGGAATCATTATGAAAAAAACATTATTGCCATTATTAGCATCGGTCTTATTGCTTGCTTCATGCATCGAAAAAAAGACTTCTTCTAGCGATGAAGTTTCTTCCGAAGAAATATCTTCATCCGAACAAACGCCTTCATCCGAAGAAATATCATCATCCTCAGAAGAAAACGAAAATTATATATTGCTTCGCCAACTAGAAAACAAGCTTCTATCTTTAGAAGGCCATATTAACAAAGCCAATACGACAATGGATAGAGTCGTAACTCAATCTGGTGCCATAAGTATTAATGTCAAAGACGTGACTGAAACAAAAAGATATACTCATTCAACATCTAAATATGTCGTTGAAACAAAAGGAAGCACCACTTATGAAGGAGAGGCTGCTAGTGACTACACGAGGCAAATCTATGATAATGGTAAGTATTTTTACCAAATAACAAAATATGATGGTGAATCCGCTCAATCAAGCAAACTTAAATTTTCTGAAGATAGTGTGGAAAATGTCTACGATATTGGTCCTGCCCAAAGTCAAATAACGGATTTTGAAAACATCATTTCTTATGAGCAAACCTACATTAAAAACAATAAGGCGGATTACTTTGAATGGACGTTCGAGAATCTTGAGGGGATCGAGGAAGATCAATATCTCAAATATTCATACACGATAAGCGTATATGAAGATATTGAGGGTAAAAAAGCCCTATCGCAAAAAACTGAATACGAGAACAAATTCACCATTAAAAATGATTTGATTGTCCAACTAGATCAAAAATGCAAAATTACCCTAGTTACAGGAGGATTGGTTGACCTTGCAAATACTGTGGAAGTCGAACTCACTACAACATATTCTCAAGGTGAATACGAAGAGTTCACTGGAACATTGCTAAGCACGAAATAACAGGATTGATGAATTCTCGCTTAAAGATGGCTTTAAAATGAGGCCATCTTTTTTTAAAAATCAGATTCTTCTAAAAATCTTTTTAGCAAAAACGATAAGAAATGAGGGAGGGTAAGTATATTGTTCGCATATCCTATATTTGCATTGGCAAACTTAATGCCGTGCTTGATGTATTCATTATTTCTTCTTAACACTTGATTAAGAGATATGGCTCGACCTTTTTTAGTTTTAACTTCAAGCGGAAGGATTTCATTCCTATAACGGATGATGAAATCAAGTTCTACTGTTGAATCTTTGCTACGATAGAAATAAGTTTCGTAGTCCTCTTTGTTCAAAGATGATGCAATTATTGATTCTTTTTTAAGTAAATTCCTTTCGTAAAAGGCATGTAAACACACTTTTTTGCTATGATTTCCGCTAATCCAACACACTTTTTTGTGGTGGTTTTCAACATTTGACCACACTTTTTTGTTGTTTTATATCAATTCTCGGCTTCTGTGCCAGAAAGGAAATCAGTTATAGCATCATCAAAATTGATAACGATATGAACCTTTTTTCCATACCTGTCTCCAATGAATTTAGAAAGATCTTCTTTTATTTGCTTACGGTCTTTTTCCTCATCTTTACCATTTGGCAAGATCATATCGAAGATGAGATTTACGTTTTCTTTTCCTGAGACAATTCTAAAATCATGGAAATGAATTTGCTTATCGGTTTTAGCGATAAACTCTTCAACGAGCATTTTGTATTTTTCGGTATCAGGATCATCTTTTAATATAGGATCCATATGGACGGTTAGGTTGATATTTAAGAGAGAATGTACTTCCTTTTCTAACATGTCGCACAATTCATGAGAAGCCATAACATCGTTTTTAGCATCCACTTCAACATGGATAACGCCATATATCAATTGGCCATAGCTATGTAAGGAAAGATCATGAAGACCTAGCACGCCTTTGTGTTTTAGCAACAAGTTAACCAATGATTGAATTAATTCTTCCGATGGTTTTTCACCAACTAAGGAATTTGCGGCTTCTTTGATGACGCCAATTCCTGAAATAATGACTAGCACGGCAACAAAGAGGGTAAAGAAACAATCAACATCATATTTAGTAAAGTAAGAAATAAGAATTCCAACAATTACTAAGCTCGTTGATATGCAATCGTTAAGGGCGTCTTTCCCTAAAGCTTTTAACTGTTGGGAATTGATAGCCTTTCCGTATGAAAAATAGATTGATGATTGAGTTATCTTTATGAGGATAGCCAAGGATAAAAGACTTAATGATGTAACGTACATCGGATAGGAAAATTCTCTAATCGAGGGGGTGCCTGTGTTAATTATCGACTTGATGAAGGAGATTAAATCAATAATTCCTTGATAAGCCATAATAGCCCCTAAAGCAATAATAACGCAGCCAATAATAAGGGAGATGATATATTCGGTCCTTTGGTGGCCATATGGATGTTCTTTATCGGCTGGCTTGAATGTCATTTTTACGCCAAAAACACTTAAAGCGTTGTTACCAAAATCCGAAAGGTTGTTAACGGAATCCGAAATTAAAGAATATAAGCCAAGAATAACGCCAATAATAATCTTGGAAACGAAGAGCAAAAAGTTGCTAATTAATCCAAAAATCGATGCCAAAAGTCCATATTTTTTCCTTACTTGAGGATTATTGACATTCTTGTAATCTTTTATGAATAGTTTTAATAAGAGTTTTCCCATATAAAGGATTTTAGAGCCAAATAAATGGTATGTAATAATTAACTTGCAAACGGAATAAAATCATCTTAAGTCTATATAGAATTGCCATAGTCCCGGGTTTACTTCAAACCTGCTTCTTCAAGATCCGCTTTGACTGTAGTGTTCAAGTCTTGCTTGAACCAGCTTGAAGCTGATCCTGATCCTTGGTAAAGAGTTTGGTATGAACCATTTCCGAAGACGTTGATTTTCTTCGTGTCTTTTAATGGAAGTGTTTTGGAATCGTTCTTCAGAAGAATAAACCCTTCCTCAGCTTCCTTTTTGGTGAAGTCTTGCGCTTCTTTTAAGGCTTCATCAGCGGTCATATCAAAGCTCGTGTTAACGGATTCTCTGAAATGCAAGTTGATGATGTCGCTAAAATAAGCACAGGTGCAGTCAATTGCAACAGCGGCTGCAACTGCGGCAGCTGCTAAAACAGTGCCGACAATTT
>CAVIJE010000047.1:0-6546 GCA_963643355.1 Sodaliphilus sp.
TGAATTTTCCAGCTTGCTTAGGCGCTACCCAAATACATCTATTAGGAACTAAAAGCAATTTGCCTTGTGAATCTTTATATGAACTGCAACTAGTAAAATCATTAACAATAGCGTTTTCAACCAAGTTCAAATTGTCGGCGTTATTGTAGCCTTCGCTTAATGCTGTTTGAGTGGAGTCGGAAATGAAAATTGAATATTGGTAATTATATGAAGCATTGTCACTTTTATCTGTTGTTTCCTTATTTAAAAACGAGGTAACTTCGTCAGGCACATCAGTTGAAAAATAATTATAATAATAGGAAGGCGATGTAATAGTTAAACTTGTAACACTTGAGTCCCTAAATGCTTTTACGCTATTACCAACATAATATCCTATGTTATTTTTTGCAGCTTGCTGATTTGATGCTAAATTGACGTCACCAGTAGTGTTTGCTGACAAATTTACTGTCGCAGTTTTTTGAGATGCCGCTTTAATGCTTTCATCATTCGAATCAGCTCTAAAAGGAAGCGCTTGCTTACCTGAGACCTCAATTGAAGACGTGCCGTCAGATCCGCCTAAATCATAATATAATTGTCTTATATCAGTACTAGTACCATAGCCAAGATCGCCACCATCTGGGTCATCATCCCAACTATATTTTTCTTTGTTATAGTCACCGATTAAGGAGTAGCTAGAAACGTTGGTAAAATCAGATATATTCTGAGTTCCGCTTGCAATATTCATATTGCCATAATGGACACCGGCATTGGTTAAGGCTCCGTTAACGTATCCTGCTAACATACCGCATAAAACATTGGAGTTATATGTGTAGATCTTTACTCCATCAAGATAGAAATTAGATACTGCATTGATTGTTGAAGAAAAAGTTAAAGAATAAGTTCCAACAGATCCGATAACACCGAAAAAACCAATAATATTCGGATTATCTTCGCTATTAAAATGAGTTTCCGTTACTACGCCAGGGTGCTTAGTTATATTTCCAGTTTCAGTACCGATTTTATTGGATATTGTTAAATTTGATATGGTGTAGTTACCGCCATCGAAGTTACCGACAAATGGATTTGTCTTTGTCCCTATTGGTGGAAGAATCCATCCATTCATATCTAAATCAGCGCTTATCTTAAAATAGTATTGCTTGTCGATTGCACCATCATTACCAGTGTTACCATCCGCATCTTTCTTATCTTCGTTAAAAAATCCTAGATATTGCAACCAGGAAAGGTTGTAGAGATGGATTGGTTTGTTAATGATGAACGGTTTTTCTGAGCTTCCATCTCCGCTAGCAAAATAAGCCCCTTTGGTTTCTCCAGAGAAATCGCGAGTGATATTATTGTTATTTGTGAACCAAGCAAATGAAAAAGCACCTGTTGCCGCAAAGGTTGCAACAAGTACGGAGCCAAACAAGGCCAAGCTATATTTTTTAAATAAATCCTTCTTCATTTTGCTAGTCGCGGTAACTGGCTATCCCAAAGGACCCTTTAGTTTTGCGTCACCAAATTTCTTTGGTTTTGCCTTTAACGGTAAAAATATTAATATTTTTGTTATTACTTCTACAAGCATTTTTATCTAAATTTAAAGTGATATGCGTAATATGTTTCAAAAACCTCTATAGAACGAAAAAAGAACCCTCAAGTTTTGATTCAACTTTCAGGGTTCAATTTCAAAATCAGTATGTCTTTATGACGATTAATATTTGATAAGATCGCTTGCGTCAATGCTTGTTGGCTCTTCTTCATCATCAGAATCGCCTGGAACTTCATCAGAATCGCCTTCTTCTTTTTCGGCAATGACGTTTTCATCTTTTCCGGCGACAGAAGCGTTATATTCCTTATCTTCTTCTTCGTCTTCTTTCTCTTTATTGGCACTTTCTTCGTCAATTTGGCTATATGCGAGATTAGCGGAATCATCATGGGAAGCGGCATAAGAATGCTTTATTTTGAGATCCCAGGTGTTATTGCCTAAGCAAAGGAAACGTCCATCAACCGTTAATTGGGTATAGAAGATACCAATATTTTTGGTTTTTGTTGCATCATCAAATCCTAAGATGGTAGCAACTTCATCGTAAAGATCTTTGAAAGAAACGGTTTTCTTTCCTTCTTCAATGATGTCAAAGGCGACATCGATCATGCTTTTGTTGTTCATTTATTTTCTCCTTTTGTGTTTTTACATTTTTTCTGGAGCGCTAACTCCGAGTAATCCCAAGGCGTTCTTAAGAACGATTTGGCAAGCTTTCATGAGTGCAAGTCTTGAGGCGGTTAATTCGATATTATCTCTATCGATAATACGATTTGCCGCATAATATTCATGGATTAATTTAGCTAAATCATGAATGTAGCCTGCCACCTTATATGGGGCTCTTGCAACGGCTGCGCTATTAATGATACTAGGAAATACGGAAAGATGCTTTAAAATATCTCCTTCTTTTTCATTTGTGAGACATTTTGCCGATGGGTCAACGGTTATATCCTTACCCATATCAAGAACGGAAGCGCATCTTGCCGAAGCATATTGAGCGTAATACACAGGGTTATCCTTGCTCTTTGATGTTGCAAGATTCATATTGAAATCAAGATGGGCATCGGAGCTTCTTTCGCAGAAGAAATAACGAACTGCATCTTTGCCAACTTCTTCAATTAGCTCACGATGCGTGATGCCTTTTCCGGTACGTTTAGACATCTTCACTTCTTCACCGTCTTTATAGACTTTGACGATTTGATAAATTTCAAAGTCAATGACATCGCTTGAATAGCCTTTCATCATTAAAGCGCTTCTCATGCGATTAAGATAGCCAAAGTGGTCAGCGCCAAGGCAATCGATTAATAAATCATAGCCTCTTGAAAGCTTATTGTAGTGATAGCAAATATCAGGCATGAAATAGGTGTATTTCCCATCAGCTTTGATTATTGGTCTATCTTTATCATCTAAGAATTCGCTTGTTTTAAGATATGTTGCACCATCTTTCTCATAAACGTATCCTTTTTCTTTTAAGAAAGCGATAGTATCTTCAATCGTGCTGCCTTTTCTAATATCCGATTCAAAAGAGAATTTATCGAATTTGACATCAAAATCAGCCATGTCTTTTCTGATTTTATCAAGTTCTTTCTCGATGCCATAATGAATGAAGAAATCATGGGATTCTTCAGTATCAACAAGATATTTATCTCCATATGTGTCTTTGATGGATTGAGCGATTTTGATTAAATCTACACCATGATAGTCATCTTCGGCAAAGCAAGGCGTTTCACCATAAAGTTCGTGATATCTTTCTCTTATTGAATGTCCAAGATGCTCAACTTGGTTTCCGCAATCGTTGACATAATATTCTCTTGTGACATCATATCCTGCTTTGGCATATAAGTTAGCGATTGAATCTCCTAGGGCCGCTCCTCTAGTATGTCCAAGATGGAGGTCGCCAGTAGGATTGGCAGAGACAAATTCAACATTGATCTTAATGTTCTTTTTCTCTCCGTCGCCATAATGTTCATTTTCATCTAAAATCGTTTTGACGATGGAATTGAGGGAATCCGCTTTCATGAAGAAATTGATGAATCCTGGTCCAGCGATTTCGATTTTTTCAATCTTTGAAGAAGAAATCTCTTTGACGATATCTTCAGCTATTTGCTTAGGGGCTTTATGCAAAGCCTTAGCGGATTTCATAGCTAAATTTGTCGCATAATCGCCATGAGTTGGATCTTTGCTTCTCTCGATAACGATTTCTTCTGGCTTTACTTCAAGCCCAAGTTTTTTTGCCGCTTCGGCAAGAATGGTTTGCAATTCTTTTTCGTTTGACATGCTTACTCCTTTTCTATTAACACAAGAGCAATTGCCTTAATTGCCCTTCCTTCTCCTATGGCATCCAATTTCTCGTTAGTCATAGCTTTTACAGAGACATTTTCAATTGATGTCTCTAGAAGATTTGCCACGTTTTCTCGCATCAAATCGATATATTTGGCAAGATGAGGTTTCTCGGCGATTATCGATAAATCTACATTTCCGATTTTATACCCCATCTTTTTAACTTTTTTGAAACATTCGCTAACAATGATGTTTGATGCGATGCCACTTATTGAGTCATCTGATGGCGGGAAATATTTCCCTATATCCCCTAAAGCCACTGAGCCAAGAAGAGCATCAGACAAAGCGTGATAAACAGCATCAGCGTCTGAGTGACCATCTAAGCCAAGTTCGTAAGGTATTTCAACTCCGCCTAAAATTAGTTTTCTATTAGGAACTAAAACGTGTATGTCTTCTCCGTAGCCAATTCTCATAAATTATTTCTTCGTAACATTGAAACGGAAGAAAACGACATCTCCGTCTTTCATGACATATTCTTTTCCTTCGGAACGAATCTTTCCAGCTTCACGAACCATTTGTTCAATTCTGTCGCCCACGCTTCCGTTACCGATAAAGGTGTCTTTTGTAATAGTTTCGCCAACTTTCTTGAATTCATCAAACGGGTAGATGTCCGCTTTAATGAAGCCCTTTTCGAAATCAGTATGAATAACACCGGCACATTGAGGCGCAAGCATGCCATTACGGAAGGTCCAAGCACGGCATTCGTCAACTCCACAAGTAAGGAAGGTTGAAAGATTCAAGAGTTTGTATGATGCTTTGACTAAGCGATCTAATCCTGATTCTTTTACGCCAAGAGTCTCGAGGAATTCTTGCTTTTCTTCAGGGCTTTCAAGTTGAGAGATATCGTATTCAATTCCGCAAGATAGAGGTATGCATACCGCTCCTTCAGAATCGGCAACTTCTTTTACTTCCTGATAGTTTTTGCAACCATCAAGGTTTCCGTAATCATCTTCCGCGACGTTAGCAACATAAAGAATTGGTTTCAAGGTCAACAAGAAGAAATTCTTTTTCGCATATTCCATTTGCTCGGAAGAAAGCCCTTTGGTTAAACGAGCTGGCAATCCTTGCTCAAGAGTTTCTTTTAAAGCGTTAAGAATTGGCATTTCGTATAAGGCCGTTTTATCTTTGGTGATTCGAGCTTTGCTTTCTTGTTTGCCAATACGATTATTGACAGAGTCAAGATCAGACATTGAAAGTTCAAGGTTGATGATTTCAATATCGCCTTTTGGATTCACTGGTTCATCGTTATAACGAACGACGTTTGCATTATCGAAGCAACGCACCACTTCAACGATGGCGTCACATTCTCTGATGGCGGCTAAGAATTGGTTTCCTAATCCCTCACCTTTTGAGGCACCCTTGACTAAGCCAGCGATATCATAAAATTCAAAAGTGGCGTTAACTTTCTTTTTCGGGTTATATTTTGAGCACAAATAATCCAAGCGCTCATCTGGAACAACAACGATTCCACTATTAGGATCGATGGTTGCGAAAGGATAATTCTCCGCTAAAACATGTGAATTGGTTATAGCGTTGAATAAGGTAGATTTTCCAACATTTGGAAGACCGACTATTCCTGCTTTTAATGACATATATCTAAATTCCTTTTTTTACGCTAGAGATTATATCTCTAAGTAGGTAGAAAGAAAACGAAAGAAAACACCATTTGCAGAGAAATGGTGTTATTAGACGTATTTCTTGTTAATTAGTCAACTTTTTTGACATTGTTAGCGCGTAAGCCACGATCGCCTTCGACTGGTTCGAATTCAACATTTTCGCCAATTTCAGCAGTTTTGTAGTTATCCATTTGGATAGCGCTATAATGGAAAAAGTAGTCTTTGCCGTCTTCAGCGTGGATAAAGCCAAATCCTTTATCTTTGAAGAACTTTTTGACTGTTCCCTTCATATGCTTTCTAAACCTTCCTGGTCCGGTTTTTTCTATCAAGACCGGAAGTAATTTTACCACAAGATTCCCAAATATACTAAACAATTGTAAAATTCTTGCTTTCGGCATTTTTGAAGAGGGAATAAGTCAATATTCGTGTTCAGGCGATTTAAGGTGGAAAAGGAAAAATCGGCTATTGCGTTTGTGCAATCATGAATTTTTGTTTCGAGTAAAATCTGCATTAGCAATCCAATGGTTAAGGAATATAACCGACATTAAAATTCCAATAAAAATTGAAATTACCATCGCTAAAACGGGGATGAAATCTATTTTGAAATAGTTGCTAGCATTCCCGAAATTGTCTTGCAGGGTTTTGTTTATCGTATATTCGGCACTAAAAAGTGAAGAGAAGGATATTGCAAAAGATAACAGGCTCGTTAACAAGATATTCGTTCCAAAACAATCGACGATATTCTTTCTTCTGACGCCAAGTTCAAATAACAATTTTGCTTCTTTTTTATTTTCGAAAGCTAATAGCAACGCATTAGAAACGAATAGGAAAAAAGACGTCGAAAGAGTAAGAAAAGTCGCGAAAAGCAAAACTATTTCAACATAATCAATCACGTTTGAAATTGAAGATTCAACGGTTAATGATGGGTTGGTAAATTTTAAAGATGGATATTTGTTCGATAATGTCGGCATGATTTCCTTTGAAGTTTTCTTGTCGCAATAGAAAATCGCTTGTTTTGGCTCTAAAGAAAAGGAAGACATGCCTAAATAATCTCTCCAATAATCAATTGTCCAA
>CAVIJE010000048.1:0-6312 GCA_963643355.1 Sodaliphilus sp.
TGAATAGCATAATGATTCATCGATTGATGAACGTTCATTTCCTAATTTAGAGAAATCATCATAGGTAGGAATTTCAAGTGGCGAAGTGCCACGATATATCAATATTTCCGTGCGATATGACCATCTCTTATGACCTGTATAGATGTAATCGCTTGTTGGATATGTCGCAACATCTAAGAATTGCCCTTCCTCTTTTTGGAAGACATAATGAACTTGGCCTCTAGTTTTATAGGTATAGGATTTTCCATCAATCTTATATTGCTTGTAACCCATAGATTGGACAAGAGTCCTCTTATAATCTTCGCCAACGTTTTCATTTAAATCTAGGGTGATGGCAATTAAGGGTTCATCAAATTTCTTTGAGGCAAAATTATCAATTTCATAAAGAGCATAATCCGCGTCATACGTATCCTTATATTTCAAGAATGAGGTTACATCAAACCATGAGGCTTTTGCTTTGATACGATCTTCAATAGAAGGAGTCCTTATTAGTTCATCAACGCTTGAAGAATAAATCCAAATGCTTATTTGATTAGGGAATGCACTCCATGAAGCAGGAACGTATAAGATATCAAATATATAGCCATTATATGTATAAATGGAGTGGCGATAGAGGTATTTATCGGGAATCTCATCATATTTGCTAACGCCTAATGTTTCAAAATTAGCGATGAATTTATTGTATTCTTCTTCGCTAAAGCCTTCTTGACCAATAAATAATCCTCTCTTGTGGTCATTTGTTTCAATGCCAAATTGGGACTCTAGTTCATATTGGGTTCCTTTACCAAAACTATAGGAGATTGCCGCACCAAGGGCAGGTAAGCTAAATCCTTTTAATCCACAGACTTTTTCGACTTTTTCTGCCACGGTGAGTTTCTTATATACGGAAGAGGTAGGAAGAAGTTGCAAGGAAAAGCCATTAACTAAGCCATTCATTCTTAAAACGACGGAATCAAAGCAAAGCAAATAAGCGTCTTCATTTCCGAGGATATCTGCATTTTTGAGAGTTGTATAAGTTTCTTCTCGGTAATCTTTGCTTAGATATGAAGGCAAAATAAGACTTGCATAGAAGATAGAAGTGTTATTGCTAATAGCTGGGAAGGCAAGAGTGATAACGGTATCTTTCTCCTCGACCATTTCTGGTAATGAACTTACATATGCATACGTGGTATATAAGGAATCGGCATAGTAATCGTTTGAAGAGAAATAGTTATAAGCGTAATAGCCTCCGCCATAAGAATCTACGATAGCCTCTTCGGAGAAGGTAGGAATGTAATCCGCTTGGGAAATGTAGGTGATTTTTCCATTTATTCCGTAGACGACGTTATTTGCTGTGGTGATTTTTGCTTCAACTTCAACATTATCAGAAATCTTAAAATCCCCGCTAGAAACCCCCTCAATTCGAATTCCAACGTAATCTCCATTGCTTGATGTATTAGCAACATACACATCTCCATTATCATCAATTCCAGTAACAACTGCCTCGAATTTAACGATTTCTCCATCATAGAGAGATTTTTGTTTTATGAATGCGCTATTCATGTTCTTTAAATCAGAGACACGAGTGGTTATCTTTGAACCATCAGCAATCCAATTTTGATAGAAAGAAACATCATTATTGTTAGCATCTTTAAAAGTGATAGATAGAAGAGCGTTGCCGCCATCGCTTCCGATGCAATTTGCTAATCTTCCGTTCTCATCTATCGTGAATTTAATGCTTGTAATGCTTTGTAATCCTTTTGATTCAAAGAAATAAGCGACGGCGTAGCATAAATCTAAATCAGCTGACTTGTATTCTGTATCGCTTACCTTTTCAAATGTCTTTACGTATTTAGCGATAACGCTTAAGAAATTATTGTCGCCTATTTTAGAAAAGTTTTTAGCTTCAGTGGAACGCCCATAGGCGCTCATCACGATGTTAGAAGAAGAATCATAGGAACACGAAAAAGAATGAACGTATTCGCTATCTTCCTTTGAAATGAAATATCCAGAAGCGTCTGTCGCCTTATAATAAAAATCCTCGCTATAAAATTCACTGATGTAATTCGGATTGCTAACCGAAGTAGACATCGAATAATAACGAGTATTGGTTAAGGCTTCTTTGAAATTCTTAACGATTATTTTTTCCTCAGATGAAGATTCTGAAGCAAAAGAAGAGGAGTGATTCTCACTAGTAGAATCCTCCTCTGAATTTGAATTATATGGTTGTTTGTCACAGCCAGTGGCGACTAAGCCTAGAAGCAAAGCCGCACTGGTTATCAATAAATGTTTTTTCATTTAATATAATCTTCTTTCCGAAGAATATATTACCATCTGCTCCAAGTACATTCCACGGTTTCGGATGCGCCATTGATGGTGAGAGTGACATCGATCTTTTTGAAGTCTTTTGCAATGATGATGCTTGTGAGTCCACCTAAGCATGGGTCTCCGCCAAGTTCTTCATCGCCACTAGCAATATTTGCTAATGCTTCATCAGAAAGGGTAACGACATATCCATCATCAGTCTCGCTTGTCGTATATTCAATCTCAGTAACGTAAGCATTAATTTCAGGCGTATATGTGGTGTAATCTATCTTGCTTAAAGCAAAATCAACGGTGCTATTGTTGCTGTAGTTATTGAAGGTGAGTTTTAATTCAGCTTCGTTAGAAGTTAGACCAGACCATACGCCTGATATTTGATTTAAGATTGTCTTAAGATCAAATTCGGTTAAGGCTGTGGTGACTGCTTCATCGCCGCTTCCGGCTGTTGCAAGAAGTTTGTAGCTTCCAGAGAAGGATAATGTAACATCGGTGAATGCAACTCCATCCTTTGTTAATGTGAAGGCTTTTGTTGTTGCATCATATGTGTAGGAACAAACGTTTGTGTCAATTGAACCGGTTCCTTCGTTATAAGAAGCAATGCTAACAGAACCAGTTGTTGGATCGGAGTTTGGAGTGAAGGAGATATCAAACATCATCTTAGCACCAACGCCAGGTTCTGATGTTGCATAGGCATATCTCTTAGCAAGTAAGGAAGAAAGTTCAGGAGCTTCCTTAACTTCGATAGTGACGGTCTTAGTGACAGTTTCAACACTTGCGGAAGTGACCTTTACTTGATATGTTCCTGGGACTGAAGAAGTGAAGGTGTAAACAGGCATGCTGCTATAGTAGTAGGCGATTGTTTCTTTTGTTAATGTTGCATCGGAAGCATTATCTCCAATGAGTTCCATTGTGAAATCTTGGTCTGCTTTAGATGGGTTAAATGCGGCTTCAAGAGAAACTGATCCACCAGCATAGATGCTAACGCCTTCATCACCAACGTTTTGCGTGTTATAGGTATCGCCTTCTTTGATGTATGCAGTAACGGCACTTACTGATTCAACAACTGCTGCAGTAACGTGAAGAGTGAAATTCTTTGTTGTGTTAGCTGTCTTTAATGCGCATGTATAATCACCCTCTTTATATGTGTAAATGGTGACTTTACCTTGGTAATACCCGGTTGAAATTCCCCATTCTGGTCCTTCGTAGGTAATTGTTGGTTGATCGATATTTGCATTAGCGGTTTCTGGGGCAAAAGAATCAACTGTGAAGATTAATTGATTGCCGTTAGCAACGGAATATTCTTCTCCGATATCATTTCCGTCAGGATCTTTATAATTGATTGAGGTGTAGTATAAAGTTTCAATATCATAAGGATTTGCTAATGTTCTTTCACCAACTGTTTGAACGAAGGAGAAGTTTTGAGCTTGAGAAGGGGAACCATCTTCTGTGATGCGAACTGTGTTGGTTTCATAGTCAGTTTCAATGCTAGTGCCAGTGTATTTTGACCAATAAACACCTAATTCAGTGATTGTTCCGGTAGCGTCAATCGTTAAATCATATGTGAATACTGTATAAACAGTGTTTTTATTCCAGTCTTCATTTACGACACCAAAACTAAATGAATAAGCGGTTTCGGTTGAAGATTCATCAACTGTGACGTCTTTATTAGCATCTTCAGTGACGTAGGTTTGAGCTAATTTCAAGAAGCCTTCAACACCATAGATATTTCCATCAAATACATCGCTTTGATAAAGTGGAGAGATATAAACCTTAGCTCCATAGATGCATTCGTCTTTAACTTGGTATGCTGAAGAAATTTGTTCGCTAGATTTAGAATAGTTGATACCGTAGACATCGCCATTTGCTCTGTGTCCGTAATAAGATGTTTGATAGCTAGAATCAATCTTAACGAATTCGCCGTATTTATCGTTGCCGAATTCATATGGATTTTCATCGCCATAAGGATCATTATAAACAACAGATTTAATAGATTTTTGTTTGGCGATGCCAGCTTCCAAGACTCCTAAAATTTCTTCTTGGTCTGTAATTTCGTCAACACTAGATGAAGATGAGCTTGAAGATTCTTCTGAAGATGATGAAACTTCTTCTTCGGATGAAGATGTTGTTGTTTCTGAAGATGATTCAGATTTTGCTTCGCTTGATGAAGCTGAAGATTCAGCTGGAGAGCTTGATGCAGCTTCACTAGATGATGGGGTTTCGCCACAACCTGCTAAGGCCAAGACTGCTCCTAGAAGGCTTACGGCTAATAATTTTGATTTTTTCATATGTTGTTACCTCTTATGGTCGTGATTTTATACGCGGAAGTAAAAATTTAAATAATTATTTCCCCCATTTATATTGAAAGCGCTTCCAAGAAAAATTAATTAGTAAAATACGAAAAATTTAAGTGACAAATCATTTCAAAGAAGTAAAATGCAATGTTACGAATTGATTGACTTTATTTTTAAATGCCGTCGATATCAACTTTTATAACACCAATATCGTTTTCTTTTTTGCCGATTAATGATGCCATATATAGAGGAAGATACGTTTGCTTTCCGTCTTTCTTCACATTTTCGTAAGATAAAATGAAAGCCTCGTTAATATTTTGTGCATATGATGAAGAAAGGAAATTGTCTAATGCTTTATGTGTGAAAATCCTTCCTCCTGATTTAACTTCTATTGGGAGGATTCCTTCTTTGACTTCTATGACGAAATCCAATTCACCTATTTTTTTGTTGTTGAAATAATATAAAGATAAATCGTTTGTTTTAAGTTCTTGAGTGACGAAATTTTCATGAAGGCCCCTTAAATTTTGAGAAACATTATCATCCTCTGCTATTAATGATTTTATTGTTGAAGACGGGTAGAAGGAAGACAACAATCCAACATCAGACATAAAGAGTTTAAATTGATTTTTTTCCTTGGAATTTGCAAGCGGGAATAGAGGTTCATCTACGTCATACGTCGGTAAGACAACGCCTGCGTCTGCCAACCAAAGAAAACTATTTTCATAGCGATCGAATTTTAACTCTTTATTTAAATAAGTGAACTGAAAACGAAGGCAGTGTTTATTTAACTGAGATGGAACGTTATCGTAAATGGAAATGATTTTAAGCTTACGTTCTGCGGATTCATATTTTATGAAATCTGATTTATATTGGTTGATTATAGATGTTTGATTGTCTCTAACAATTTCTAAATTTTTATTCTTAGAAAAAATTTCGACTACCATTGGCATTCCGCCAACTATTAGATACGTCCTTAATAAGGAGTTTATTTTCTTATGGATTATTTCATCAACAGCTTTTCTTTCTTCGTAGCAATCCTTTATATAACTTAACGTTTCTTCTTTGACGCCCATAGCTAAAGCGAATTCAAAAAAAGACATTGGATATAAACTAAGCAGTTTCACATATCCTACAGGGAATGACCTTATTCCTTTTAGAGTGACGCCTAATAAAGAACCGGAAAGAATATAACGGAAACTCCCTTCATCGACGAGGCCTTTAATTCTGGTTACTATTTCAGGATATTCTTGAATCTCATCTAAGAAAATGATTGAAGCGTTATTTGAATACAATTTCAACTTATATATCAATTCTTCATTCGACGAAGTGTTTTGAAACAAATCTAACATTTCTTTTTCGGGGATGAAGTTAATTTCGAAAAAATGTATATTATTTCTTTTTAAAACTTCTCTAATAAGATATGTTTTTCCAACTTGCCTTGCGCCATCAAGCAAAAGAGCACCGTTGTTTCCTTCTATCCAATCTTGTATGTCTTTTTCCTTAAATCGCTTCATAAATATCCCTCCTATATATTCGAATTTTGCTTGTTGTAAATAAGAAAAAGGGGCAAAATGCCCCCCCCTTTTCAACCAAAAAAAGGGCAAAATGCCCCGTTTTTAAAAATATGTATTATTGATCTTTTAATTTATGATAGGTAAATCTTCCCATTTTCGTTTCTATTAATCGATCTTCGTTTCTATATTTGTTTAAGGTGTATATC
>CAVIJE010000049.1:0-6243 GCA_963643355.1 Sodaliphilus sp.
GAGCATTCTCTCATGATTTCTCCACTCAAATCTACAAAAAGTTGAAAAAGCGTCTGAAAGGCTTCTTTTCTTAGTTTTGAGTATCCTCAATTATATCTTTGGAGCATCATATGAGAGTATTTAATATTATTTTATTTGAGTAGTGGCGCTATTTTTAAAGGCAAAAACACCTTTAAGTTCTTCACTCTAAGGAGACTATGGATGATTTTAGGGACTAGAGAGGACAAAAATTCGGCTTTGAACATTTTGAGTTATCTGATTCACTTTCGAAAAAAGAAATGGCAACAGCCCTTAAATTATTTCCCAAGAATGAAATCTCATCTTCGAAAGTCACGAATTTTGCTGTTTTGATGTTTGCAAAAAGGCCGGATGAATTCATCCCGTATTCTTATATTGAAGTCATAACGGATACTCTTGGAAGCAAAAGTAGAATGGAAGCAAAGGATTTCAAAGGTCCAATCTGGAAACAATATTACATGGCATTGAAATACATTGATGACACTTTCATAAGAACCATAACGCTTAGGGATGATAATGTCGCAACGAATAGGAGAATCAGTAATTTCCCATATAAAGCTGTTGAGGAACTCCTTGCCAATGCCGTGGTTCATAAAAACAATGAAGATGGCAAGGCGGTCCAGGTTTATGTCACAGACAAGGAAATAAACATAATCAATTATAATAAGCCACTTCCGCCGATAACTTTGGAGGATTTGAACAACAGGACCATCTTTATGGAAAGAGACACTATCAACCCGGAAATCAGGGATATGTTTAAAAGCATCGGCATCATCGAAAGCTATGGAACTGGCGTCGGCGAAGCGAAAAGAGCCTGTGAAGCAAACGGAAACAAGCCCATTTATTACAAATTGTTTCGTGATGATTCGAATATCACCTCAGTTGTCATCCAGTGTAATGACAAATATTGGGAACTGACCAATGGAAAATTGGGAACTGGTAGTAAAGAATTGGGAACTGCTGATAAAGAATTAGGAACTAGAAGATTGATTAGCAAAAGCGGATACCCCACAAAAATCAAAAATAACCTCGACAGAATATATACTGCTTTTGCTAATGAAATCTTTAGCCCTAAGGATATCATCGAATTGCTCGGTGTATCCCAAAACACAGCAACCAACTACATGGGGAGATTATTAAAGCTAAATATCATTATCAAGGTTGAAGGGATTGGGTAAAGCAAATACAAATTCAAAAACGAATAGTTTTTTATCTTTGTTACACTTTTTGAATGAACAAAGGTGTACGAATAAATTCTCTACTGTTCCGCCATCTTAAGAAACATGGGTTTGATACATTGTTATCAAGCCTTTTTCTTTTGGCGGATAGGGCAAAATATCCTACCGCCAATTATACAAGACCTCGAATGTCAGGTTTTAGCTGCTTGTTCTCAACCATAAAACGTGAAGTCAATCGTCTCGATTTTCTTTACCAACGAAACTTATCTGTTCAATAACGGTATAATGGTTTAAACAGATAAACGAAAGGCTTGACTGTATGAATGATATCTATACTGATGCTGAAAAAATATCGAAAGAATTTGCGGAATGTTCTAAGTTTCTTGCTGCTATAGGCGATGAAACAAGGCAGCATATGCTTCTTGAAATGATGAAAATGAAAAAATGCACAGGCGTGCGTGTTGGTGAGATCACAAAGAAAACAAATTTATCTAGGCCAGCTGTTTCACATCATTTAGCAATCATGAAGGATGCTGGCATTGTCAAAATGAGAAAAGAAGGGACTATGAATTTCTATTATCTTGATGTCGAAGCGAAAACAATACGCAAATTGATTGATACCCTTTCTCATGTTGAAGATGTGTTAATAGCCTTAAAAGAACTCAGAAAAGATATGGATGAAGAATGAATGTGGAGGAGAATATGATGGACATCTTAAATAGCATAAAAGAAAGACATTCTGTAAGAACATATACTGATAAGAGAATTGAAGGTGAAGTCTTAGAAAAACTTCAAAGCAAAATAGATGAACTCAATAAAGATAGCGGCCTGAACATGCAGCTCATATTGAATGAACCGAAAGCATTTGATTTCTTTTTGGCGCATTATGGAAAATTTGATTGTGTAAAGAATTATATTGCCATTATAGGCAATAAAGATTCGAACTTGGCAGAAAAAGCAGGATATTATGGAGAACAATTGGTTTTGTTTGCTCAAGGACTTGGTCTCAATACTTGCTGGGTAGCTATGACTTTCAAGAAAATAAAAGATACCTATAAAATCAACAAGAATGAAAAGATGGAGCTTGTCATTGCTATAGGATATGGTCGAAATCAAGGTATCCCACATAAAACAAAAACATACGAAAAGGTTACTGATGTAAAAGGGGAAGCTCCTCAGTGGTTTATTGATGGAGTCAATGCTTCTTTACAAGCACCCACTGCCATGAATCAGCAGAAATTCATGATTTATTATAGAGATGGAATGGTAAAAATTACAGCATCCAAGTGGCCCTATGCAAATATCGATTTAGGAATTGTGAAGTGCCATTTTGAAATTGGTTCTGGTAGAAAGTTCAATAAAGATGGCATCATTTGTGAATAAGATAAGAATACATATTTTTCATACTGGATATGTAAGAGTATCTCCTTATTTGCCGTTTGGCGGAGAAGGCTGCAATATTTTAAAGGCAGCAGGAATTTTCATTCCAAAGAGAAAATGGCTTACCCTTCCTGTTTCATGTTATTTGATTGAACATCCAAAAGGACTCATTTTATTCGATACTGGATGGAATCGAAGCATGTCTCCAAACGGAACGTTTGATAAGAAAGCACAGATAAAGTCCTTAGGAAATCGTCTACTATATAAAACAAATCAAGGATGGGTTGAAAAAGGAAAATGCATTGATGAACAATTAGCTGACATAGGGATAAAGCCAAGTGATTTAGACTATGTGATTCTTTCTCATCTTGACTGTGATCATGCAAATGGATTATCCCTTGTCAAAGAGGCGAAGCGTATTATTGTTTCCAATGATGAATTGAAATTCGCGAACAATAAGAATTTTATAACGAAAATAAGATATCAAAAGAAATGGTGGAAAGATATTCGTCTGACTGGCTTTGACTTTAACAGTTCCAAAGGACCATTTGAAAAAAGCTATGACTTATTTGGTGATGAGAGCATCCTTTTAATCAATATACAAGGTCATTGCGATGGCCTTTGTGCGCTTAAAATAACAAATAAAGAAAATGGAAATTATGTATTGTTGTATTCGGATGGAGGATATGCGACGAAATCATGGAATGATATGATTTTGCCCGGAATCATCGATAATAAGGAAAAAGGCTTGAAATCTCTGGAATGGATAAAAAAACAAAGCTTAGATGCTCATTGCGTTGAATCTGTTGCAAATCATGACGCTGATGTAGTCCCACATATAATTACGATATAGTCTTTATACAAATATCTTGATTGTCATTAAAATCATAGACTTTGATTATTAGACCTTTTGCATAATACTTTTTAGACATAGATATTGTTCAAATAGGTTTTGTTTTTAAACCAATCTGGATGATGTGAGACAAAAAATGCAGTTTACTTTAAAGATATCGAAAAAATCATGGCCTTCATATTATTGCATCTTGTGTTTCTTCACGAACTCCCGGTGAAATTATCCAATACTTTCAAAAGTGTTAAAAATGTTTTACATATTTTCAACGCTATCGACAATTATATATCATCAAAAGAAATTATTTTTCGTGATGGCATGAGGGTTTGTTTGATTGTGAAATTGAAAATTTCGCTAACAAACGTCTCAAATGTTCTGGGGCATGCAGATCCGAGAACAAATCGGCTAGGGGTATGCATTTGTATCAAAATAGGTCGTCATTGTCAAAAGGTGTTTCTATGAGATTGGCTTGGCTTAGCATAAACATTGAATTTCTACAATTTTTACATTATACTTGATAATAAAAGCTTTTCAAATTTCAAAAAACACAAGGAGAATTTATACTATGGAAAAATATTTGAAGGAAACAAATATGGTCGATTATTCAAATGTCAAAATACAGCAGTTGATAGAACAAAGAAAATGGAAGGAATTCAGCGAATTTGAGCGTTTGAAATCCATTTATAACTTTGTGCGAGATGAAATTCTATTCGGCTATAACACAGATGACAGTATTCCTGCCTCGAAAGTGCTAACAGATAAATACGGGCAATGCAATACAAAAGGAACGCTTTTTATGGCATTGCTTCGAGCGTGTGGCATTCCTTGTAGGGTGCATGGTTTTACCATAGATAAGAAACTGCAAAAGGGTGCAATGACAGGTATCGTTTATAGAAATGCTCCAAACGATATTTTTCACAGTTGGGTTGAAGTCTATTCAGAAGGAAAATGGTATGAATTAGAGGGCTTTATTCTAGATAAAGATTATTTACAAAAACTCCGGGCAAAATTTAGTGATTGCTCAGGAAGTTTCTGTGGATATGGTGTGGCCGTGAAAGATTTTAAAGAACACGTTGTTGATTTTGATAGGAATAGCACCTATATACAAAGTGAAGGAATCAATCATGATTTTGGAATATACGACTCTCCTGATGAATTGCTAAAAGAGCATCACCAAGAAATGTCGAAAATAAAAGCATTTGCGTATAGACATTTAGGCAGACATTTAATGAATCATAACGTCAAAAAAATAAGAAATGGATAATCGAATGAGGTGTCCGCAAGGAAGGATTATGCAAACAGCGTGCAGTGTGTCATCTTCAATGCCAAGGATGAAAGCGGCAAGAAGATGAAGCAAACAATTAACGCGGACAAAATCGACGGGATTATACTGGACTACAATGTGATATGGATCGGAAACGGAAATGACATCAATAATGCGATAAGCAACGACACGTATCTGAAAAGAAAAGAGGGACTGGGTTTCTCCAAACTGGGAAACCTGTAACTCATGAAAAAAATCTCGCTAACCTCCTTGAGAACGTCGAACTTAACGCCTCATGTAAGGCTCATTGCCAAAGTTAAATCAGATTATAAATTTTCATGACATTTACAGTCATCATTCAGGAATGTCGGTTTTAAAAAAATCAAATTTAAGGTGAAGCATAAGAGTCCAAACGTAAAAGAATCTATTGTATAATAAATCAAATGGAGGAATCGAAAATGAAAATAACCTCGGCTATGGCCAATAAACTGCTTCTGAAACTGAAAGCAGAAAAACAGATGTATCTCCAGAGAGAGGGGGATTCCGTTTCCTATGTCGTTGCTCAGGGTGAGGAAGCATTGATTCCTGAATTCGACTTTTCAAAGAACAATCAGGAGATCAATGCGATTGATGACAAGATTGCCAAGATCAAACATGCCATCAATGTTTCCAATGCTTTGGCAAAGATCGACGTGGAAGGTGTCATCTATTCTGTGGATGAAATCCTTGTAAGGATGGCGCAGCTCAATTCGAGGCTTTCCGTCTATGATGAATTGAGAAAGAAACTGCCGAAGGAAAGACTCGATAGTCGCCGCTATCCCTCAGCGAATCATAACGTGGTTGAATTCTCCTACATCAACTATGATCTTGAGGAAGTGAAGAAGGAATTCGAAAAGACTCAGCATGTCATCATGATGATGCAACTGGCTCTCGATCGATACAATCAGACGGTTGAATTCGAAATCGACGTTGATTTCTGATTCTGTTTTCCTCCAAAGCCAACTTAACTTTTAAAAGCTATCTTGTTACTGTTTAATGTCAGAGATTATCTTTTATTCAGTTATTTATCAAAGTTAGGGTACAATGTCATTTTAATGAAATTTTATATTTACCACGCTTTGGGAAAACTACTTTCTTTTCATCTTTGATGGGAAGGAAGAGATGTCGAAGTATCAGGTTATCGATATCGCTTCATATGAAAGGAACAAATAATATGCATAAAGATGAAGCAAGCCGTGGCTTTTCCATTCTCTCCGATTCGAATAGAGTGAAGATCTGCAAATTCCTCTATACAAAAGGAAATCTCTCCTACTCTGACCTTCTTCTCATCACCGGAGAAGAGGAAGAAAAACTAAACGAATCTCTTTCCATCATGCAAGATGGTTTATTGATCGTAAAAGAAGGAGAACTTTATTCTATCAATAAGGAATACGTTGACACCCTTCTGGATTTCATTCGCACACCCTGCGGATGCTGCCATCACTGATCAAGAAGAAAACACTTAAAAAGGCTACCTCTGAACCTAGGGTTCATGGATAGCCTTTCTTTTTGTT
>CAVIJE010000050.1:0-5904 GCA_963643355.1 Sodaliphilus sp.
AGCTCATCAAATCACGATTTATCGAGATGTTCGGTGATCCTGATGAAAATACTAAAGATTGGATTGTTGGGAAAATTCATGATATTGCCAAATGTGTTGCAGGTGCGACTCCAAGTACCTCAAAGTTAGAATATTGGGAAAACGGCACGATTTCATGGCTTAGTTCTGGTGAGGTGAATAAATATAGAATTTATGAGACCAATTCAAAAATTACCCAGTTAGGATATGACAGTGCCAGTACGAAACTTGTTCCAGCGCATACAGTCGTTTTAGCAATGGCAGGTCAAGGCAAAACAAGAGGAACAGCGGCAATGGCCGAAATAGAACTATGCACAAATCAGTCTATTTGTTCTTTAGTAACTAACAAAAAAATGAATCCTGAATTCTTGTTATTTTATCTTAAAGGTCAATATGAACAATTGCGTGCCGCCTCAAACGGGGCTGAAGGTAGAGGTGGATTAAACCTTAAAATCATTGGTAATTTCCCAATAATAATTCCGGATATTGAACTTCAAAATGAGTTTGCCACATTCGTTGAGCAGGTCGACAAATCGAAATTTGTCGTTCATTCCAAGTACTTTTTATGCGAATTTTTGACATTATTCTCATCTACCATCGCGTACTCAAGGGTTGTATCTATCTTAGCGTGACCTAGCATCTTCTGAACTTGTTCGATTGGCATTCCCTTATCAATCGCTTTTGTTGCTAAAGTTCTTCTAAATTTATGAGGATGTACTCTTCCTAAACCAACTTTCTTTCCTATCTTCTTTAAAACAGTTTCTACACCGCTGATTTGAAGTCTATCATGTGGTTTAGATAAGCTTACAAATAGAGCTTTAGAATCATCATCTCTAGAATCTAGATACTGTTTTATCTCTATTTTAGTTCTTGCATCAAAATAAACCTTTCTTTGCTTATTTCCTTTACCAACGACAACACATTCTTTTGCTTCTAAATTCAAATCGATAATATTTAGCTTTACAAGTTCCCCAACTCTGACGCCTGTTGAAATGAGAAAATCAATAATTGTTAAGTCTCTATGAGATGCGGCATTCTGTCTAATAAGTTCAATCATCTCATCTGAATAGGTTTCTTTAACAACTTTTCCAACTTTTATTTTATGAATTCTTCTTGTGGGACTTTTCACGATGTAGTTTTCTGATTCCAACCAAGAAAAGAATGTAGATATAACTCTTCTAACATTATCGACAGTTGTCTTAGACGCCTTACTATTTTGTGAATAATCTGACAAATATTTTCTTAAGTCTTCAGTTTCGATAACTAAATAATTCTTTGTTATCGACTTAAATAAGGCTTTTAAAGTTGTGTTGTAGTAGCCGATTGATCTTTCAGAGCATCCTTCAATTCTCTTTGCATCTACAAAAAGATTTAATGCATCTTCATTAGTGATGGGATTACCATCATCAATCTTCCTTACTTCGATACCTTCAAAGCATTTTGCTATGGTATCTTTCACAGCCTTTACATCTTTCTTCCAAATGAATGGTTTCATTGCATCTAGCAACGCAGCTAAAAATTCTTCTTTTTCCATAAACGAAAAAACCTCCTAATGGTATATTCCAAAAGGAGGCTTGTTGTTGAAAATAGTTGTTAAATTGCAGAAGTAGCGAATACAGAAGAATGAAGTAGATTTATAAATCCATATAATGGCTCTGTATTTTCAAATATATCTGTATATTCCTGATGTTTGAAAGGCTCAGCACTAATGAGATCTTGAGTCTCGATATCACCATTTTCAAGGACGAAATCCACGACTTGATGAAGGAATTCTTGCTGTTTTGAATTGAAATTATATTGGCTTTGATATTCGGACATTAGAGAGACGATCTTATCTCTATCAATACCAACTATCGAGCGCACAAATACACCGAAGCTAAGTTTATTAGAGATTCCTTCATAATCTTCTTTGGTTCCAAGTTCATCACAAAGGATATGTTCAAGTTCTTTAATATCATCATCAGTAAGCTGAATAAGATTCTTAATCTTGTAGATTGCACCCTTTTCAGAATTTTCGCATAAGTAATCGATTACTCTTTGTTTGTAATTCTTAAATTGGGGTCTTGGAGAACTTCCGCCTTCTTTGACTATAGTGGAATCTTGGAAGTTAGATTCAATGATTGTCCAAACATCATGATCAAGGAATTTAATGAGTTCTCTTAATTCATTTCTAACTCTTTCTAACTTAGTAAGAGTAATGTTTTCCCAGAAAGAATTATCTAAGACTTCCTTGATGAACTCTTTTTTAGCGTTAACTTCAGGAATGGAGAACTTATTCGTTAAGGCATCACATATGGTTGTAACTTTTTGAATAGCCTTTGAATAATCTCTTTCTCCAGTTATTTCCTCAAGTTCCATATTGAATATCCACAGGTCAAAATATTTTGATTGTTCTTCATCGCTATAAGCATCTACAAGAGGTGTTAATTGCTTCTTCATCTCTTTAAGCTCTAATAAAGTGATGTAATCCCAAGCTTTTATATCTGAGTATTTATCAACAAATTTAAGAGAAGTCTTCACATTAATTAGATTTCTATTAAGGTTCTTAATTTTGTTGAAACATTCTTCTTTATATTTTGCATAGAAAGCTTTATGTTCTTCATTTTCTTGATGTTCTGCTTTCTGAAGTTCGAATATCATATCCAGTTTTAAATTGAATATCTTTTGAGATAAATTCAAAGCGGTCTTTGCTTCTCTTCCATCTGGATGCTCTCTAAAGAATTCGAAAACGTCGCAGAAATCAAAAATGTAAAAACCTTGCTTGTCTTGATGTGAAATAAGAGGAGAATCATTGTCATTTTTCTCAAAATAGTCTTTTGAAGGAGAATAAACATTCAACTCTTTGCATGTTCTAGTTCCCCTACCAATCATTTGCCAGAATTTAATCTTTGAATAAACACGTTTAAAGAAAACAAGGTTCACGACTTCCGGAACATCGATACCTGTATCAAGCATATCAACAGAGACAGCTATGGTGGGCTCTCCATCTTTCTTAGAGAAATCATCGATTAATGTTTGAGCGTAATTGACGTAGTTATCAATTAATTTACAAAATCCTTTTCCTCCAAGGTCTGGATAAAGAGCATTGAATCTCTCGACGATCTTTTCAGCATGAAAGTGATTAGAAGCAAATATGATTGTTTTTCCTAGTTTTTCTCCACCATTTATCTTCATTCCCTCACTCATGAGAGTTTGAATAACTTTATCAATGGTGTCGGTATTCATGATGCGTTTCTTAAATTCTTCCGCATCTATTTGTTCAGGAAGATTGCCGTCTTCATCAGCAAATAAATTTTCATATTGTTCTTTTTCTTCTTTTGTTAGTTTGTCATAACGTAAGCCACTCTTTAGAAGCTTTGTAGTCCTTTCAAAAGCATGAAAATCAACAAGGAATCCTTCTTTAACAGCTGTTTCATAATCATAAGAGAACGTAGGCTCTCCTTTTGGCAAATTAAACAATTCATATGTAGAAGAATCAACCTGTTCTCTAGGAGTAGCGGTTAATCCTAAAAGTAATGAATCAAAGTAATTAAAGATAGCACCGTATTTGTTATAAACAGATCTATGGCACTCATCAACAATGATTAAATCAAATTTAGCAACACCGAATTTCTTTTCCTCACAATCAATGAGATTAATCATTGTTTGATAAGTTGAGAACATAACTCTAGCGTTGTAATCTCTATTTTCTTCTTTTTCTTGTGATAAGACGCAAATTGAACTGTCAGGCAAATACTTAACAAAAGCATTCTTGGCTTGATTGATAAGAGCGGTTCTATCTGCTAAGAAAAGAACGTTCTTAGCCCAGCTAAATTTTTGAAGCACATCAACAATCGAGATTGCGCATCTTGTCTTACCAGTTCCTGTAGCCATTACAACAAGGGCTTTTCTTCTCTTTTGATTAAAAGATTCACAAACTGCGGTGCAAGCTTGTTGAATGAAATATCTATCAGATATGGTTGGATTTATTCTTGTATCAGTGATGTTGCCTAAAGTTCTCCTTACAATGAGAGAATGTAGTTCATCTTTAGTGTAGTATCCATAAACTCTTCTAGGAGGATATCCTGCACAATCTACCAATTTGATAACATATCCATTTGTATAGAAGATAACAGGCCTTACTCCATAGATCTTTTCGATACAATCAGCATAAAGTTTTGCTTGTTGTGATCCAACAATCTCATCTTTGCTAGTTTTCTTGGCCTCAATGACTGCAATTGGTTTTCCATCATCGTCAAATAAGACATAATCAGCGTATCCAACGCCTTCATTATTAGGCATTCCTTGCAATTTGATTTCGGTGCAAGCCATACCTGCCTTAATAGCACCTTCCTTATCACAAACTTTCCATCCAGCTTCATTTAAAGAAGCATCGATATACATTTTTCTTGTTTCGGCTTCTGTAAAATCTAAACCTGACTTAGCTTTGATGGAATCATTGATGCCATCCTTATATTTTTTGATATCATCCTTGTTATCAGGCTCACTTCCAGGTGTAACAGGAACAGATTCTGAAGGCTTCGCTACAAGAGGCTCATCATATATTTTTTTATCAAAAATAGGATTGCCGATATCAACATTCAAGAAATAAAATAATCCCTTGATGATATCTTGTAGAGCGTGAAGAACACTAATAGCTGATTTTTTTGTAATTTCTTCGCCATGAGCGCCGTTGTTTCCTATTTTTCTTACGTAATGGACACTAGAAAGTAAAGCATCGTCTAAATAAGAAGAAAAACATCCATCAACGATTAAATCGTATAGTGTGGCGTCTTCTGGATAGTTTCCATACTTAATGACATAGAAGGACTTCACGAGTGATTCGAGAGCATTTCTGCTAGCGACAACGCTTAAGGAAGGGGCAGAAAATACAGCTGTTTCTGCTTGTTGACAATAAGAATATAGTTTTTTGAAGTCATCTATATTTTTTAAAAAGTCAAAATTCATGATTCTTACCTCCTTTACTCGCTAAAATATTCATCCATTTTTTTATCTAAAAGCTCTTGTAGGTCTTTTATCTGTTGCTGAACGACAAATTTCGATTTGTCGACCTGCGAAACAAAGGTTTCAAATTCCTTTTGCTTATTAATTTCAGGAACTGGGACCTTCAATTTAGCGATTCTTGATTTTGATACTTCTAAGAATGTGGTACCTGATCCTAATGAATTCAAATACTCGGTATTGGCTTTTAAAATTGTAAATAAGAAAACAGGATTCAATCTCTCGCCACATTCAAAGTTTTTAAATCCTTGATTACAAGCCATTGGTTTTCCAACGATTCCAACTTTGCCAATAGGAGCACGAGTAGATAGCAATACAGTATTCACAGGCATTATATCCAAAGATTTGGATTTTCTTCCTTTTTCTGTGATCTTACGGACGGTGTCATAAATATAAAAAGAATCTGAGTTCATTTCAGCTGGTGTTATCCAAAGAATATCACCGTTCCAATTTGATTCATCGGTTGAAGAAGGCGTTGTTCCTGTATATATCTTTGCTAGTTTCTCAAGTTCAATCCAGTCATCTCTTTCTTCGCTTAAATCAATAGTTCCGAACATCTCGATAAATCGTGATTTGATGAGCTCTTCCAATAAGGAAAGCTCGTTTTGCTTTAAAGTTAATACTCGTTCTAGAGATGAAAACTCGCTTATCGCTCTATCTTGAGTTTTAAAATCAACTAAATTGAAATCCAGTTTCGCTAAATCGTCTTTGCTAAATCCAGCCTGAGCAGCCCTGCCTCCAAGGTTTAAAAGATAATTTTGAAAGTTTGGCGAAGAAAAATAATACTTCATAAACTGCTTTCTAACTTTATTTGTATCAGGAATTGATTTCATGATTGCAACATTGTATGCACCAGATTTTCCTGTAAGTATTTTCCCGACAGAA
>CAVIJE010000051.1:0-5253 GCA_963643355.1 Sodaliphilus sp.
ATATTTCCCTAAAAGTTATGTTTTTTATATAGTTTTAGGGAATTATAAGCATTATAGAAATAATTTTTCTCCATCAATAGTTGTCTGAATAATGTCTGAATGAGAATTTTCTTTTAAACCGTTGTTGGTAATCATCGTCAATACTAACTGTTCGTTTGGCTTTAACTCATTTGCAAAGGCTTGCATCTTGTTTAAAAGATTTTCTTCATAATCTTTTGTTATTTCATATTTGCCAATCGAATATTTTATTTTACATACGTTTATGACCATGTCTCTCCTGTGAATCAATAAATCGATTTGTGCGCCACGATCGGATTTTTTGCTTCTCCATGAATATTCCTTTGTCATCACCCCCGAGACTCCTAGGGCATTTTTGATTGATGAAATGTTATTTAGACAAAGAATTTCAAAGGCGTGACCAGCCCATGAGTAATAAGCTGGTGTATTTATGAAAGAAAGCCAATTATCGAAAGTCGGCGTTATTAGAAACGTTTTAGCAAACAAAGTGAATGGGTCAATTAATTGGTAGAACTTATTGTTTTTGGCTGTGCTATAGTTTTCATAAGCTCTAATGAACCCACATTCGGATAATTCTTCCAAAGCGGTAGTTAGGGATTTTCCATCGCCAATTGATGCGATAGAAGCAAGTTCTTTCCTTTGCATGCCAACGCTTTTTTTCATTAAAGCCTCAATGATTTCCCTATGTTTCCCTTTTACATTAAATAGAGATCTAAACAAAGCCTGATATTCATCGTGCAATTGGCCACTTTCTTTGAAACATAAATTATCGATATTTTGCGCTAAGCTCATTTCTGAATCTAATAAATCCCAATAATATGGAACTCCACCAAAAACCATATAACATTCAATTATTTGATTTTTTGTATAGTTTAAGTTCAATTGCTCGCTATATAAAAGACACTCTTTCAATGAAAAAGGCAATAGATGTATTTTTCTTGTCAAACGATTGTAAAAGCCACCAGAATCTTTGATCATGTTGTTCATAATCCAAGATGTAGCAGAACCGCAAACGATAAAAACTAAGTCGTTTTGGGTGGATCCATAGGTGTTCCAGAAGGAATCTAGACCCGCTTTAAAATCGCTCCTCTTTCCGTCCATCCAAGGTAATTCGTCTAGAAACACGATCCTTTTCTTATATATTGGATCACGATATACGTTATCGCTTTCTAAAAATTTCTTTAGAATCCTAAAAGCGTCAAGCCAATCTTTTGGCTGTTTTGCATCATCCTCTTTAAAACCATAATCTTTTAAAGAATTATAAAAATTTTTTAATTGGACTGAGTTGTTTTTGTTATTTATACCACTGGCATAAAAGGAAAACTTATTATTAAAGAACTCTCTAATGAGATATGTTTTTCCAACTCTTCGTCTTCCATATAAAACTAAGAATTCTGGTTTGGAAGACTTTAAGCAAGACTGAAGTTCTTTTTGTTCATCAATACGGCCGATTAAGTTCATATAACTCCTCCAAATTCCCTAAAAGTTACATTTTTTACCAAGTTTTAGGGAATTATAGATATATTATAGTTCGTTTTCACAGATTATAAATAGTTATATTTCCCTAAAAGTTATGTTTTTTATATAGTTTTAGGGAATTATAAGCATTATGAATTGCTTTTTTCGATTAATAGAAACATAAAATGTGCAAATAACGTAAAAACTCCCTCATAAAATGTGCAAAAACAATAAAAAGTGCCTCATAAAATGAGCGAGACCTATTAAAAACTCCCTCATAAAATGTGCGACGTGGTTTTATTTTATTTAGCGAGGAATTCCTCTTTTATAAGAATGGACGCACCATCGCTAATTGAAAAACCACTCTTATCGGAGTGGTTGGATTTATTAGTCTTTTACGTCTTTTTTCGTTTCTTCAAGCGTTTCGTCATATGCTTCCTTAACGTGCTGAAAGAGGTTTTTCTTCTTTTTTGCTTTAGGGAGAGCACGGACGCTCTTTTCGTGATCTTCGGATAATTTTCTATCAGCTTCAGTCGCGAAATTAGTTTTTTCTGGGCCCGATTGATAAACGGTGATGCAATTAAATGGGATGTTAACTTGATTGTCTAGAAGAATTAAGTAGACCTCGCGTTTCATATCTCTTTCTAATTGGAAACGATATGGTGCTTTGCAAGTCGCATATATCTTATAGTTAATTCCCGAATCACCATAATTAGACATTCCTAAATATGTTGGAGGAACGATTGCTTGAGGGATTTTGTCTTTTAATTTTGGAAGTTCGCGGATAAGAAGTGCTTCGATTCTTCTTGGATCTTCGTCGTATGCCGCCTCGATTTCGATTGCAACCGTATTATCTTCACGAGAGAGATTAACGCAAGTGGTGATTGAAGAATTGTTGATTGATTTGATGTTACCTAAATGGTCATCGATTTTTATTGAGCGCAAGCCTATTTGGGAGACGTATCCTCTAAATCCATCAACGATAACCATGTCGCCGACATCAAAATAATCATCAAAAACCATGAATAAGCCGGATATTACGTCTTGAATTAAGGATTGGCAACCAAGACCGATGATGAGTGTTAAGACGCCTAAGCCTGCGACAATTGAAGAAACGTCAACTCCCCAAGTCGCTAAAATTACTGATAAGGCAACTAAAACAGCTATATATTTAATTAAGGATCTTATTAAGGAACCAACGGTTTTAGCTCTTTTTCCATTTCGAGTGCAAAGTCTGACAATGAAATTAAGGATGTAAGTGATAACTATTGTCACGAAGATTGTAACGAAAGTGACAATTAGATTCGTGCTAGATTTAGCAAATCCCTTCCCAATGGCCACAAAGCCATTTTCAACATCTTTTCCTAAGATTGCATCGCCTACCTCGTTGCCGAATATTTGGCGAGAGAAAGCTAGGCAAAATAACGCCACAATTGAAATCAATAAAAACAATTGAGCAAGGATAAACGATACTTTTTGCTTTGTGCTTTTCCCTTTCCACCAGCTTGCGATTCCATTTTTCATAAAACTACCTCCAATGTCTTATTTTCAAAATATATGGGCTTTTCATATAGGATTTTTGAATAATCGATATTATTCGTGAATGAAATTTTCAAAACGTTTTCTTTTGAAAAATCAACGTTTTCATATACGTAAGAGAATTCTTTTTCTCCTCTATATGTCATTTCGATTTCTTCTTTAAGAGAAGAGTCTTCAAATAGAGATGAGAGAACTTTCAAACCTTGTTTATTTGTTATGGATAAGGAAAGAGAGATTGTGTTTTTGCTAGTGCTAATAGAAACATCGCTTAATGTTGGCTCAGTATACAAAGAAGACAATAAAGAAGTACCAGTTAAAATAGCAACGCCAGATATCGCGAAAAGAGACAATGTTGCAACCGTTTTTCCTTCTCTTTTACTTTTGGCAAACTCGCTATCTTGATCCTTTGGCGATAATTCGTCGGATGTCGCAGTATTATCCACTTTATCCCAATCGCCGACTGGATTGTTATTTACTTCAAGAACGTTTTCTTCCCTTACATCCATAGGATTGAATAATAACACATTATTTTTTATCTTTGGGCAAAAAATATACAAATGTATCAAAATGAGTGAAGAAAAGAGAGGTGGGTGCAGATGTTTTCTAGAATTTTAAAATGGCAATCATAGTTTCTTCTGGTTATCAACAATGCTTTTGTATTCCAAAGATCCCTTGATTCTTTTTTATCTGAACCAATTCAAATAATGCTCCAGACACGGGATTGATTCTCTGACGACCATTCTCGCCTTCAAACGGGCTTATTTGCCAGGTCTCAATCCGGATTTACTGGCGTAGAAGTGCGAGCTTTTTGTCCAAATCCAATTCGGCCAACAGACGGATATCTGTCCGAAGCACACTAGCTATCGCCGCCCTTTCCTTTGCCTTTAGTAACCTTTCGTTGATGCGCGTTTCTTTTTAGGACTTCGATGATCTTCTTCAGTATGTCGATCAGTACCCCATCTCATCCAGCCTTTTCAAGGAAAGAAAATAGAATCAAAACTGGTTATAAAGAGATGTATGGTACGAATAATTTTTGATATATAATAATATCAACAGGCGAGAAGCAAGGAGGAGAAACGATGGCATTCTATTTGAATAAAGGCAACTATAAATTTCTTGAATACCGCAATAGCAAAATATACGTCGACAAATCAAAGATGATCGGTCTTGTCAATTCCTTGCTTAATACCAGTTCCAAATACATGTGTGTCACCCGTCCTAGAAGGTTCGGAAAGACGTTGGCCCTTTCGATGCTTAATGCATATTATTCAAATGGCTGTGATTCAAAAGAAATATTTGATGAGCTCGGTGTTTCTAAAGATTCCTCATATCTGGAACACTTAAACAAACATAATGTTATATGGATTGACATGGCTAGTTGTTATTCCAAATACAAAGGGAAGTTCATTGAAAGATTTACCGAAGAACTTATATATGAGCTTGATGAAAAATGGCCGAACGTAATAACAAAGAGAGACAAGTGCTTAGCCGATGCTATAACAAGAATAAACAGTGTACTTAGCGAGCGTTTCATCTTTCTTATTGACGAATGGGATGTTATTTTTAGAGAAGCACCGAATTCAAAATTATGCGATGAATATATCGATCTTCTTAAAGGCCTTTTTAAATCTAGCGAAGTATCAGAATGTTTCGATCTAGTCTATTTGACTGGCATCCTTCCAATCAGGAGATACTCCACACAGTCGACTCTCAATATGTTTGATGAATACAATATGCTGAATCCAAGAAATCTCGGGGAGTACATTGGCTTCACTGAAAATGAAGTGAAGTATTTATGCGACAAATACGATATTGATTTTAGCACCATGAAAAAATGGTATGACGGCTATAGGCTAAAAGGTGTCGAGGTCTATAATCCAAAGTCAGTTGTTGAGGCAATAACCAACGATGGATTTGGAGATTATTGGACTTTGACTAGCGCCACCGAAGCGGTCTCAAATTACATGAACTACGATAATGGCGAATTGAAGGGGAAGATAACTTTAATGCTTTCCGGCGAGAGCGTTCCTGTCGATCCAATGAGATTCAGCAATGATTTAACGAAAGTTGATTCTCAAGATGCCGCTTTGACAATTTTGATACACCTTGGTTATTTGGCGTTCGATGAAAAGGAGAGAACATGCCGCATACCTAATTTTGAAATTAGGCAGGAGTTCGAAAGAGCCATTGACGAGCTCAATTGGCAAGATATCTATAACCCAATTTCTAATTCCAAAA
>CAVIJE010000052.1:0-5145 GCA_963643355.1 Sodaliphilus sp.
TAGAAAATATAGTAATAAATTTTGTGAAAAAAAATAAATATGATATAAGATGAGGTAAATTAACACCTCTAATTGATTGACAAAATAACCTTTTTTTGGTATGCTAACATAAAGGAGGTGAATACACATGAAGACACTAGTTTTTAATGTTTTTGGCAACGATAAAGCATCCAAAGCTGAACAGACTGCCAAAGTGCAAAAAATGTCTAGCTGCCGTGGTTGGTGCAAGATTACTCTTAATAGAGTTTTCAAGATGTCTAGCTGCCGTGGTTGGTGCAAGATTACCTTGTGCAGAATCTAAGGTTAAACCATAGAATCTAATTATTTTTTGCAAAAAACAATTCGAAGAAGGAGAGAAATTATGAGCGTATTACTGTATCCACCGTTTCTACAGTGGGAAATTTGTTCTGAATGCAATCATAAATGTATTCATTGTTATAACTATTGGCGTGCCGACAATATCCCTGTCGAACAATGTGAAAATTATTTGAATATCGCTGATAAAATTATTGAAAGGAAACCTTTATATGTCGCTATAACTGGTGGCGAACCTCTTTTGGTTTTTCCAAAAGTAAAGGAATGCATCGATAAATTTACTGCGTGTGGGATTACAGTCTCCATTTCGACCAATGGAACATTAATAACTGAAGAAATAGCCCAGTATCTTTCGGAGAAGAAAGTAGACCTTGTTATTTCTCTCCCTTCAATTAACAAAGAAGTGTGCGATTCTGTTTGCTGTGCCAATAATGTTGTGGATAAATTATCCAAGGTTTGGCCACTTCTAAAAAAGTATCATATTACGACAAATGTCAATGTCGTTATAAATAAATTAAATATTTCGACCCTTTATGAAACCTTGTCTGCAATTAAAGAACTTGGTTTCATCGCTAGAGTTGGAATGGCTCAAAGACCTATCAATGCTTCGTCCGAATATTTGAAATACGAGTTAGATAAAAATGATTTCAATTATATCGTTAAACAAGTTATTAAAGCGAAGAAAGAATTAAATTTGCAAATTGATTTCTCCGTTTGTATGCCAGATTGTGCATTTTCAGACCCACATGAACTTAAAGCAGTCGAAAAAGGAGATTGTTTTGGTGGAACACTAGCTTATGCAGTATGCACAAACGGTGATATCAAAGCTTGCCAATGTGATACGATGGTTTATGGAAACATATTAAAAGATCCATTTGAGAAAGTATATGAGAAAATGGTCGCTTGGAGAGATGGAAGTTTGATTCCACCTGCTTGCGAAGGCTGTAAGCGTCTAGATTCTTGCAGAGGCGGTTGTCGTGTAGAATCATTTGCAAACAAAGATGACTACAAAGGTCTCCCTTCTTTCGCAGACGTGGAACATATACCTGATGTTCTCGAGGAAGACGAGGAAGAACTAATTGATTATTCAAATGTAACTAAGTTCGAAGTCAATCCGGCAATAGTGTTCTTGAAAGACTTACAATGCTATCGTGTTTCGGTAGGCATCGTTCCAACACATCTTTCGTTTGAGTTCGCTGAATGGCTTATGTCTCACAAGTCATTCTCTTTCAAAGACTTAGTTAAAGACTGTGAAATACCAGATGAAGAAGTCAATTTGGTATTGAATCTTTTATTCAAAAACGGAATTATAAAGCCCATTGAATTAAAAAAATAAAGCAAGGAGGTTTTTTATGGATTGGGAAAAAACATATAAGGAATACCTTGGTTATTCCAAAGAAAAGCTTATTGAAATCGGAAAAGAAAATGGTCAAAAGCTTATCGAAACTATGGACAAGATGTATGGAGATCAGGATAAATCCTTTGCAGCCTTCATGAAAATCTATGGCACATTCGTTGCTATCGATCTTGACGTCAAGGAAGAAGAATACAACATATTTAGAACGATTACTGGTGTTGATTCTTCCTATCTTGAATTTGTCGATGCCTGCAAACAATCCTATGATTTTGATGTAATCAAAGAAGTCGATTACCTTGTTGACCATAATAAGGAAATTAAATTGCTTGTAAATGATTTAGGCTTAGCTATTTGTGCTTATGACGGCGAAATTACAGACGAAGAAAAAGCCTTAATTGAACGTTACTGGAATTAAGCGTGTTGATATGACGAAAAAAGAATGGCTTGAGATTATCACTAATAGGCAAAGGATGTATGTTAATCAATTGGCACGCATTCTAAAAGAAGACGGAGTCAAGAAAACAATCAATTTCAATTCCCCAACCGGAACTGGAAAGACTGTTATGATGGCGATGCTTGTCAACCTGTTGGCCGACTCAAGCTTTTTCTTTTTGATAACAACATTGTCAAGAGGAGGCTTGAACAAACAGGTTGGTTCTTCTTTGTCAAAGATGATCAAGAATGACAATTATTTTGTTTTTGGTGTAAGCAGTTTTACCTCAAACACAAAACTGCAAGCTAAAGATATATTGAATAAAGTTCCTTTAGATAAAAAACTGATATGGATTAGAGATGAGGGACATATCAAATCGAATAACTGGACAAGGATATTGGAAGATGTTGCATATAAGATAGTTAACGTTTCTGCAACAAATGACCAAGTCGATATCCAATGTAATTTCACAGACACACCTTTGCTAAGAACCCCAATTCAACTTTTTGGGACCCCAAGGGAATCAATAGAAAAGCTTCTTGAAATTAAAAAAATTCATAAATCAGTACCTCATTACAATCCGTGTCTCATTGTTAGGGATGTTAACGAACAGGTTACGGATGAATTTGTTTCTCTAGCCGACGAATACAAACTTAAAATCATTAATATTACGGATGCTGACGTCGATGTTCAAAATTTATGCAAAAACGATAATGAATTTGATATTATCGTGAACAAGATGAAAATCACCGAAGGTATAGATATACCTCGTGGTAGTGTTTTTTATATTGGAAATAAGCCGAATAATGAAGCTACTGTTATTCAATTGATTGGAAGGGTTAGAAGGAACGCACTTCTTTGGAGCGATGATATTGATATTTTCTTACCTGAGAATTCCAAACTCCTAGAAGAAACCACTAAAACATATATTTATTACCGCATAGAGGGCTCTGGTGTTAAAACTAACGCAGATAACGAACTTTCAATGGAACTTTCTGATTTAATTTCCCTTGAAAGCTTAATTCCGGAAACCATAGATGTTAAAGATAACTGCCTTTCAAATGGATATAGAATTTCAGAATTATCTTTATTAGGAGAAAATCTATTTACTGGCACGATTCAACTTTCGCATTCTGGCGATTTCGTTGTGGCTTCAAATCTTCCAGAGCTGTATCAAAGAAAAATAAAAGAAGTTGAACAATTCGGATATGAGTACAAAGAGGTTGTGCAAGATAAAGAATTGGTGACAATTTCATTTGATAAAACTAAATTCTTTAAAACCGGTGAAATTGGCATTTGGAGAACAACAACAACTGTTTCTGACAACATTCAATTCGGTAAGCTAGATCGATTCATTCGGAAACGTTATCAACATGAATTGAACGAGGCATTCAAAAAAGACATTAGACGTAATCGTTTCAAAGCTATTGAAAATTATGACAATGAAAGACGCATTAACCGTTGCATTTCGTATCTTTGCGAGTATTACCTAAAATATCTCATATTTGGGAAAAACTATTTATATCCATTTATTGATATAGCAAAAAAACAGTTTTCTACAATTGATTCAAATGATGAAATCAGCATTATTTTTTATGCCATCAGTCTTTGTTATAAGAAACAAATGGCGATTTTCTATGGCGAGTTAATAGAGAGAATGATTCCAATGCTCACTATAGAAGAACTCCTATATATGCCGCTTGAAATAAAGAACCAAATTATAGAAATGGCGAAAGATACACTTCCAAAAGTATTACAAATTATTGGGGTGAATGTTAAACAAGAAGATTTGCGATGTCCACATTTGGGAAATCCAAATATTATGCATGGAACTGTTGATTTAGCATTTGAAAAAACGCTAATTCAATTTTCATGCAAAGGAACGATAACTAGAGAGGATGTTTCCAAGGCTCTTGCTTATCACTATCTTTCAACTAAAAGATATGATCTTTCAATAACAAAAGTTGTATTAGTAGACTTTAGATCTGAAGATTACATCGAAATCAATATTTTAGAAGGCAATTGTTCGAAGCTTAAATTTATTCCTGCTAAAATTGTCACCTTGAATTATTTTGAAAATGAAGCAAATGAAGATTTCGAACCAAACAAATTAAAACAATATTATTCTATTTACGGGAATGAATTCACTCTTTCTCTTTTGCAAGCTAATGCTTCTGAACTTGGTACAAAATTGTCGTGGGAAGTTAAAGATCCTAAAAACGGAAAAAAGCACAGAGTTTATCAATCGGACTTATTAAAGGCTGCATCTACAATATCGGATAGTAATATAAACGCAAAACTTTTAACTATTTTGTTACCATCGCAAGATACAATCTCGTTTGCAATTAAACATAATGATATTTCATATTTAGAGCAAAATATTAGAAAAGTGAAATTATCTTCTGACAATTTGACTGAGGCTATTAACTCAAAGAATGTTGAGATAGTTTCTTTAATACTAAACAATTTTAATAAAGTGGAAATATGTCATTTAGAATCTGCAATTGCAATCAATGATGACTTTATTGCTCAAATGATTCTGGATAGGTTGAACATTACAAAAAGGATAGCAAATGATGTTATAAGAACAAAATATGAAAAAGCTATCATGAAAATGTTGAGGAAAATCAAACCGACGACTTATAATTTTATTGTCGCAATTAAAACACAAGATATTAATACGGTTGTCCTAGTTGGTGAAAAATGCACGAGCATCACGAATATGTGCTTGGAAGAAGCTAAAAAAGATGGGATAGCGTCAATAATGGATTATATTAAAAAGAAAATGGAGGAATAGTTATGGATGAACGTAAATTACATGTATGCCCCTTGTGTCATGGAACGGGAATATACGAAGAGAAGAAAGTAGTTGGTCCGAATGCAACTGAAGAAACAAAAAAAGTAAAATGTGAAAGTTGTGAGGGAACTGGTTCAATTCCTATGGCGTATCACAGTCCTTTTTGGATGATGCGATTACTTGGAAAAACACCAATCATAAAATAAATTATTTTTCCAAAATAGATTTATCCCCGATTTTATT
>CAVIJE010000053.1:0-4872 GCA_963643355.1 Sodaliphilus sp.
TTGAATTAGAGTAAATGATATATTCTTCAGAATATGATTCGCCATTAGGAAAGATGACTCTTTTAGAAGAGGATTCTTTTCTAATTGGATTGTATTTCAATGAACAAAATAGATTCTCTTTGAAGAATATAAATATTTCTGAAAGCAAGGAAACTCCAACCATATTGGAAACAAAACGTTGGCTTGATATTTATTTTTCGGGGAAAGACCCTAAATTTACGCCAAAACTAGCATATGGGTCCCCTCTTTTTCAAACTGAAGTGCTTAATATCTTATTAAAAATACCTTATGGTCATAAAAGAACATATGGCGATATAGCAAAAGAGATATGCCTTAGGCTTAACAAGAAGAAGATGTCCTCTCAAGCAATAGGAAATGCCATATCACATAATCCTATATGCCTAATAATCCCTTGCCATAGAGTTTTAGGAAAGAATGATACATTGGTTGGATATGCTGGTGGAATCGAAAGAAAGATAGCTTTATTAGAAACGGAAAAGATATCATTTAAAATGGGACTTGAAAAGTAAGTCTTCTTCCGTGATGATATCTATGCATTGTAAGACAACACTGCTACGTTCAAATAAGCATATTGCCACAAGGCTCCCATAAAAAGGAATGGCCATTGGACCAATAAAATTAGCTCACTTCGTTGAGAGTTATTAAATCTACAACGAAATCGCAAAAGATCCAAAGGGCATAAAAATGGAAAATAAGGAAAGGACAATATAATATGACAAAGGAATTGATGGATAAAATGGAAGCTTACGAAAAGGCCACAGGCGAGGCAGCACCTAAATTTATATGCTTCGGCAGTGCGTATGATGAAGAATACATCGCTTGGTTGGACAAAGCGATCTCAAGGAAGAAAGCCTTCACGGTAGATGAAATCGATGAATTCCTCAAAGACAAGAGTTTCGACCTCATCAATGACTAGAAAGACCTCAAAAAGGACTTTCGTTGGATTATGAAGACAGGGGGCTGTTGTTCAATCTTTTTAAACTAGGTTTTTCAACAGCCCCTTTTCGATTATGATCTAATAAACAGCGAGGTAAGAATATCTGGATACATACTAGACGTATAACGAATGGTGAGTTTAAGAACGACGTTGTCTTAATTTCATGCATACGCACCCAATGGTTTTAAAAATGTGTGTGCATGAAATTGTTTTTTTGTTACAAACGTTTCATTTACAACTTACACCTTTTGAAAGAAAATAGTTAAGTTATGAAAAAGTCCAAGAAACGTTTAATTATTATCTCTTCCTCGATTGGTGGAGTACTTATTGCAACTGTTGCCGCATTCTTCATTTATGTTGGAATCTATCAACATGCTACAAATGATGCACTTACTTATCTAAATGATTCCGATCTATCTAAAGTAGAAGACAAAAACGATTATGTTACTTTTCAACCAAAGAACGGTAATTCAACCAAAGGTTTTATTTTCTATCCTGGAGGTAAGGTTGAATATAAAGCATATGCTCCATTATTAAGAGATCTTTCTGACAATGGTATCTCTTCAATAATGGTTAAGATGCCATTCAATCTTGCCGTATTCAATATTAATGGAGCCAATGGAAAACAATCTCTTATGCCTTCAATAAATGAATGGTATATAGGCGGACATTCTTTAGGCGGAGCAATGGCTTCTTCGTATTTAGAAAACCATTCAAATGAATATAGTGGTCTCGTTCTCTTGGCTGCATACTCCACCGTAAATTTTTCCTCCACAAACTTAAAAACGTTATCTCTTTTAGCTTCAAACGATAAAGTAATCAATAAAGATAAATATGATTCTAATAAACAAAATCTTCCTAATTTAGAAGAATACACTATTGATGGAGGAATCCATTCTTACTTTGGGGATTATGGCATTCAAAATGGAGACGGTTCTCCAACAATAACTGTCGCTGAACAAAGAAAAGAAGTCGTTTCTTTAATAACATCATTTGTTATGGATTAACGTCCTTTTATTAACTTAAGTGCGAAACAAAAACAAATAAGAAGAGCCCCTAATCGCTAAGTAACTGCCAATATCCTATTTTTCTTGATCCAACTCTTTCTATCTTTTTGTCTTAACTAAATTGTTGATGTGTCTTTGAATTGTTGGCAATGATTTATTTAGTAAAGTGCTAACTAAAATAATAATATTTGTTGTTCTTATGTGGTTGATGATGTCATCATCTAAGCCGTTTTTCTATCATTTATTCTATCATTCTTGATTTTATCCACCCTTAACTCACTCATAAAAACGAATAAGTATTTTTCAATAAAAAAGCTATGATGCTTTAATTTCATCATAGCTTTTTGTCTTTAAAAATCCAAAAATCCCCTACATTTCACGCTTATTTTTGAATAGGAGCAGTGACTTTCTTCAAATACGATAGGAGTTCTTCGTCATCTTTTATAAGAGTTGATAGCTTCTCGTAAACCATCTCGTTATAAGAATTGAGCCATGCTAATTCTTCATCAGTTAACATGGATACAACAATTCCTCTTGCATCATATGGTGCATAGGTGATTGTCTCAAATTTATAGAAGATTCCGTCGTTTGTTTCGAAGGCAGGAACAACAAGTAAATTATTCTCTAAACGAATTCCATGTTTTCTTGCTTTATAAACGCCTGGCTCGATTGTAATGATATGACCTGGCTCTAAGATGCCATCGTCATATACGCCTTCACGGTGATAATATCTAAAGCCTATTGGCCCTTCATGAACGCAAGACATATAACCAACTCCGTGCCCTGTTCCGCACTTATAATCTAAGCCTTCTTTCCACATGATTTCTCTAGCCATGATATCAATCTCATGTCCAGAGCACCCCTTTTCAAAGACGGCAGTAGATAAAGAAATTTGTGATTTTAATGTTTTTGTGTAGTCTTCTTTTATTTCATCTGGGACATTAGAACCAAAAACAAATGTTCTGGTCGTATCTGTTGTTCCACCATAATACTGTCCGCCAGAATCAACGAGAAGAAGTTTGTTATTCAATGTTAATTTTGGTGAATCTTTCTCGTTTGGCTGATAATGCATCATCGCTGCATTGGCATCAAGAGCGGCAATCGTAGAGAAAGAAAGATCGAAACATCTTTCATTGCTCTTTCTAGCGTCATCGATGAATTTTGCGCATGCGTATTCGGTAAGTTCGCCACTTTCGATATTGTCATCGATATATTTCATCAACTTAAGAACGGCTAATCCGTCAATTGCTTGTATTTCCTTCGTGTTAACGATTTCTCTTTCGCCTTTGATGGATTTTTGCATTATCGTTGGATTATTTCCGAATACTTTATTTTTAAGAATTGAGCAAATTCTTGCATTGGTATTATTGGCATCAACGAATGTTTTGACCTCGCTTCTTTCTTTAAGGAAATCAAAGAAAGTGTCATACCCATGAATTGTCACATCAGGTATTCCTTCTTCTGGAAGTTTTTCATTATCGATGAAGAGATGAACATTTCTTGTTTCATCGATATATAAATAAGAATAGAAGACAGGCGTGCATGGAATATCGTTTCCACGATACCCAAGTAAATATGCAATATCATCAAGAGTTGGGATAACTAAGGCATCCGCGCCAGCCTTATTGACTGCGTCCATCGCCATTTTGATACGCTTATTCATATTTGTTGAAAGAAGAGTTTCATCAACCTTCCAAATCTTATCTTTTGGCAAAGCGGGAAGATCCTTAATCATGTATGTGTAAGAAACCTGTCTTATCTTATGCTCAGAATCTTTATAGAAAGACTTTAAATCACCGTAGGAAAATAAAGATGAATCAAGTCCTAATGGATATAAATTATTTTCCTTAATGAATTCAGCTAGGGTAGGAACGCCTGCTTTTCCAGCATAAACAAGCTTGCAATCACTTCCATCAAGTTCCCATTCTGCCTCTGTCCAATATCTTCCATCAGTATATAAATAGTAGGCATCCTGAGTTACTAACACTGTGCCGTCATTCCCTAAGAATGGGCAAAAATAAAATCTTTCTTTAGTGAAATGCGAATGAGACTCTTCTGACATATGAGGGTCAGTCGCAGGAATAATGTAGGCCACAATGCCATCACGCTTCATGTGTGCTTGAAGAAGAGCAACTCTTTTATCGAAGACATTCATATTCGTTTTACCTCCGTTTTTGTTGTGTTTTTCGATTAATTTACAAATATTATAGCCGTTATTTTGAGATATGAGGAATATCGAACTTTTTATTTCCTAAAATATTGCACTCATATAATAATATTGAGAGAAAAACGAGGAGAAAATATGAGACATGAATGCCAAATAACCGTATTGGAAACGAAGCTGTTTCCTGATTTGCAAGAAAAATACTTAGCTGATCCTAAATCTGGCGTATGTCCATTTTTCAAGGTCGGTGACACTTTCCGTTTAAAAAGAACGCCAGAACAAGATGATTTTTATCATTTAATGAACGGAAGATTTTGCGGTGAAGCCTGGGATGCAATAAGCAGATATGTTTATACCGCTTTACAAGGTGGCTCAATAATGCATGGTTGGTGTAATGATGAAAGGATAATGATCGCCTGTTGCAACGACGGAACACGTCCTGTTGTTTTCAAGATAGAAAGAATTGATATACCGGAAACAGAAGAAGAAAAAGCATATCTCGAAAAACAAAATTTCAAAAATACCCCGCAAAACTCCTATAAAGGCTGAAAAAATAAAATTTAAGACAGTTGGCACTAAGTTTGGGACAAAAAATGTAACCGCTTTCAAATTATTGTGTAAATTAGACGCACAATCGCTTAGCAAGCGTTTGGTTTCATAAAAAGGAGAAAGCAAATGAAAGCCAAAAAAATTGTCGGCACTGTTTTAGCAGCTGCCGCAGTTGCAGCCGCTGTTGCAATTGA
>CAVIJE010000054.1:0-4735 GCA_963643355.1 Sodaliphilus sp.
GTTAAAAACGATTGTATTTATGAAATGTGTCATTAAAACGAATTATTCAATAATGCTGTTTTTCGTTTCCTTGGAATTAAGGCTACATTTTTTAAAAATCCTAGGGAATGTAATCAAAAAGACAATTGAAGTTATTGCTCCGGCGATAAAATCGGTAATGCCTTCAGAAAGATAAACTCCTTCAAATCCTAAGAAATGTGTGAGAATAAAGCATAAAGGTATCATAATTACGACTTTTCGATTTACTGCTAAGATCAAAGAAGACAAAGCCTGCCCTAATGCAACGTTGATATTTTGCAAAGTCATTTGCACGAAAAACATCACACTTCCCATCAAAAATAATGAAGCATATTTAACCACTATTCCTTCAACCTCACTAGATGCCCCAAACAATTTGGCATAAATAATCGGAACTGACATAGATATAGAATAAGCAATAATGGTAAAGGCAAAAGCAATCAAAACTGTTAATAAAATTCCTTTTTTCAATCTATTCCCGTTGCCCTTTGCGTAATTGTAAGAAACGAATGGCTGCACGCCATAGCCGATTCCGTTTAGTGGTAAGGAAATGAGTTGCAAAGCCGATAACATAATCGTTAATGCAGCCGTGTAGTCCTTATTTCCGCCAGTCGCAGAATTAAGGTTGATATTGAAAACGATTTGAATTGCACATTCAGTCAAAGTCATAATGAATGGCGAGAAACCTAAAGAAATAATTGAGAAACATCTTTTGAAAGAAAAATCCAACCCCTTGAATTTGAAATGAAACATGCTCTTCTTAGAAAAGAAAAATAACATGATCCAAACAAAGGAGATGGCTTGAGAAATAATTGTTGCTAAAGCCGCGCCTTTAACGCCCATGTTCAACACAAAAATAAACAAAGGGTCCAGCCCAATGTTAAGTACTGCTCCAATAAGAATCGAAAACATTGCGACAAAAGAATGCCCTAAAGCAGTAATAAATGGATTTAATCCTTGCGAAAGCAAAACAAATACCGATCCTAAAGCGTAAATCTGAAGATATTCGGTTGCAAAGGACACTGCTGAAGAGGGACAGCCAAACAAGATAACGATTTCTCTAGAAAAGAAAAATGTAACCAAGGAAATAATGACCCCGATGATAAAAAGGAGAATAAAAGATGTATTAAAGATGTTATTCGCTTCTTTTAAATCGTTTTGGCCTATTTTCATAGTTGCCCTTGGAGAACCGCCTAAGCCAATCAAATTCCCAAATGCCTGAATAATGAGTGTAATAGGCAAAACAATTCCCAAAGCCGCTAAAGCATTCATCCCATCTTCAATATGAGAAACATACATCCTATCAACTATGTTATATAAAAATGTTATTAGCTGAGATATTACTGCCGGAACAATCAAAGTAACCAGCAATGGCAATAATTTTCCTTTATCTAATCTTTCTGTCGCCTTATCCATAGCCTAAATATTATAAGCATTAAAATTCTTCATCAAAAAAACTTAATGAATCAATTTGGTCAGTTCTTGCTATTTTGAATTTTTTTACTGCCGCGTTTAATGTAATGCTCACGCATTATTTTTTTAAGACGCTCGTTCTTATCAAGATAATTTTCATCGAGGCCTTTGATTTCTAACAAGCTCCTAATCACCCATTCAGGGCTTTGAGTGTGGAAAGAAAAATAAAGGTCATTCATCAATTTATAATCAAACGTATTCATAACGAAAAGAGTGCTTTCGTTCCTTGTGTATGAAATATAACGATAAATATACCCCATCCAAAATAACGCTTCTTTAGAAATCTTTTTTTCGCCATATTTAGTCTCGCCATATTCTTCGTTTATCAGTTTAATCCCTTCGACTGGATCCAAAGAAAACGAAGCAGAGCTTCCCTCATCCATCTTGCTAGCTATTTTCGAATGCATGAATCTTCTTAAAAATATTGGGCTTGAGCATTCTAGATCATATGATTTCTCAAAAATTTTCGCCTGATACTCAGCTAACAAAAAGCCGTTCTGATCAAATTCAATCATTTCAACAACTCCTCAATAAATAGTCCATTCTTGAATTCTCTTTTGGCCAATTTTAATTTTGTGTCGATTTCGAAAGATCTTTCAATTAAGGCATCACGAGAATTCTTTTTTTCTGGTAATGATAAATAATACTTATCAATAACGGTTAACTTTTTTATGGCTTTTTCAGTCTTGAAAACATATTGGAGGCCTAAAGAGGAGGCGGCCAAAGAATGCAATGCAACATCCGCATTAATTTCGCCATTGGCAAATTGAGACATTACATAGAACATTCTGTTATCAGCGATAGGGGCTATTATGAGATCGCAATTCTCACTTTCAAAAATAGTCTTCGAAATAATTTCATTATCTTTGAAACTATCGATAAGGCCACGGTAATAAGAAATAGCAAGCACCCAATCCAAATCGCAAGAAAAGCGTTTTATTTTTAAATCGTCAAAATCGCACTTAAAGGCATAAACGCTAGACTTTTCTTTTTCGCAAACGAAAGACAAGGCTTGTCGATACGTTTCGCCAAGATAAAACCCACTGCCAAAATCGCAATCGCTTCTAGAACCATTGAAGATAATTTCTTCCAATCCATTTTTTGAACCGTGAAAAAGAACGCTTTGGTATTTTTCTTTGCATAGTTCTTCTTTTATTTTATTGATTCTATAGCCGCTATTATAAAGATAGGAGTAAAATTTCTCACACATTTGAATACTAGGAACCTTATTATTCAACATTTCATTTAAAACGGTTCTTGAAATCTTGCTCATTTCAGACAGTTCTAAAACATTGATTCCTTGAGAATCCATTAAGAATTCCAAGTCTTCTTTAACTTTATACTCACAATTGATTTTCATTAATGCGTCCTCCTAACTATATAAAATTATAATTCAAATAACTTGTTTGTCCAATCTATACAAACAAGTTTGATAATTCGAACCAAATAAAAACATGCTATTAGGAGGAAATATCCAAAAATAGCATGTAAAAAACCACTTATTTTAGTTTTAATATCTTATTTATATTTATAGAATCCTTCACCTGAAGACATTCCAAGTTTTCCTGCATCGATATATTCTTTTAAGATTTTAGCCATTGCCTTGAAGTTGTATGGCATCATCATCTTTTTAAGTAATGGGGAAAGTAATCCTGGTACTTTTTGATATTGCATAACGATGTTATAAGCCGTCTTTAGCCCAACCGTGTCAAATATTTGGAATGGACCTTTTGGGGCGCCAGTTCCTTTCGTCCAGGCTAAATCAATGCTCTTAGGATCGGAAACGCCTGAGGCATATAAATCCAAGCCTGAAAGTAAGAATGGAACAAGCATGGAATTTAGCAAATAGCCGCTCTTTTCTTTGCGAACTGGCAATGCAATCATCCTGATGTCATTAGCAAATTGAATGATTTCATCAAAATATTTGGAGTCAGTTTGTCCTTGAGCCATAATCTCAGCCGTATTGTTTTTCCAAATGGAATTGGCAAAATGCAATGAAAGATACTTTTCTGGACGACCAGTGTATTTGGCAAATTGGCTAGGCAAAAGAGTGCTTGAATTTGTTACTAAAACAGTTTTCTTCGGCAAAAGAGGAGCTAAAGTCTTATAGAATTCTATTTTATCTTGAGCATTTTCAGACATCGACTCAATCACTAAATCCGCGTCTTCTACCGCTTTTTTCATATCAAGTTCAAGTTTGATGCCTTTGTATGCTTTCTCAACCTTTTCTAAACATTCTTTTGCGTTAAACGTTTCTTTATCGGCAATGCCTAAAGCAAAAACGTTATCCGATTTGCCTTCAGGAGTATCCATTTTTTCAATAGTAGATATATAAGTTTCCTTAAGGTGGTCAAGTTTTGGCTGGCATCTTCCAATACTGCCTTGACTTCTAAGCCATATTGTCACATCAAAACCGCAATAAGCAGCTTGAAAAGCGATTTGGCTTCCTAATACCCCTCCTCCTGCTACGACAACTTTCTTATAACTCATAAATGAGCCTCCTATATGTGTGAAATTAATTATATATTACAAATAAAAAGTCTTTTGTCAAAGTGTTATTTTTAATTGACATCAACTCATTGAGTCAAGACTCGAAACAACAATATCGTCTAACAAGGATAAGGAGCATTAATGAATGATGACTTTATGAAATATATAAATCGGGAATATTGAGATTTTATTTTGAAATATTCAATAAAAACTGCAAATTCATTATTTTGATTAAATAAACACGTCCAGCCAAAATTCTCTGTTTTGTGAAATTAGTAAGAATCAGGTTTATTTATTGTTCTATGTACTCCATCTTCGAATCGTGTTTAAGGGTCTTACTATCATAGGAGATTCCCAATAAGATAATCTTGCCCTTATAGCCTTTAAAGACCGACGAGTAATCACGTTCTTTGATTTGTTTGATGGCGTTATCCGCAGAATCATCGGCCTTAAGCTCTATGACTATTGGCATATGGGACCCATCTTTCGGGGTATAGGTTATATCGGCCCTCCCTGTCGTGCAGGTATCCTCTTTTCTGACGTAATAAAAATCCCTTAGGCAATAATAGGAAATCGTTACGATGATGCCTAAGACATCTTCTTTGTTCTTGTTGAAGATCGATGCGAGCTCGCTATGATTGTCATCCAATGTCTTGTTGATAAAATCGGTATTCCCTTTTATCGTTTCTTCATAAAGCTTTTTGGAATTAGAAATTGGGTTATAGATATCTTGCCAATTGAGCTCGTCAATGGC
>CAVIJE010000055.1:0-4415 GCA_963643355.1 Sodaliphilus sp.
CTAGAAAAACCAACGCCTAAAAGAGAGATGCTACAAAGAAATAGCAACCCCCCCTGAAATTGATAAATTACATTTGGTTTTCTTTAGTTTCATAACGCTTTTGATTTATTTTATTTTATCACTTATTTTGATTATTTGGGAACTCGGTTGATATACGATGCATATTTTCGCGTATTTCATCTTTGCGCTTAGAAAAATAATAATTTATTAAATCCCAAGTGATTAGGCCTTTGCCTAAGGATACTCCCAAATACTTAAAAGGCAACAAGCCATAAAGTTCTTTTGGCATGTATTTTTCAAACGCCTCATATCCAAGTAAACCGTATTTATCGATATCTTTTTGCATTTTCTCTCTATCGAAAGCAAGAGTGATTGGGTCATATTCGAAGATATTAAATAAGCCTTCCATGCCCGATGATAAACCGAGCATGTTATCCGCAATAATGTTTAAGCTATTTGCGGTTATTGGAGAAACCGCTTGAGTGTATAGAACATTCACTGAAGCACTCACTAATTTAACGCGTGAAATTTCTTTTTTGCTGGAAACATACACGAATTCGTGACCAATATATTTCTCATAATCATCTGCATGAATATAAACGTATTTATTCAATGTTGTATCAAAATACCCATGTGCATAGATAAAATCCGTTGATGCTCCGTTAGAAAAACGTAAGTGAACACATTGGTGGTCTTTGGATGGTTCCTCCAAGTGAAGATTTGCAACTATCACGTTTGGTTCTAATCTTCCAGTTTCGTGGTCGAAAGAAAGGACCATATCTCCAATTCTAATTAATCCAGCTTCCTTATACGTGCCATCAGCCATCAGGATAAGGGCTGAAGAAGGGATGCACGTTGAGACTTTGCCCTTTGCCTTAAATTCATACTCGTTTGATTCCACGTAAGAGCGTCCGGTGCCGTCCGCCTTATCAAAATTTACTTTAACTTTTATATAGCATGATTTGTTGCCAGTTTCTTCTCTTTTTGTTGTTATTAGAGTTATCGTTGGAACCGTCGTTTCGAATTGCATTTCTTCGCCAACAACAGATAAATTCGACTCTTCAGATCCGCTCTTAAACTTTGCGGTAGTTTCGCTCTTTTTAAGTATGCTCCACGTATATGTTAAGTTTGTGGAATCATAAGGCGACGGAGAAACATTTGCTTTGAGGTAAAATTCTCCTTCTTTTTCTGCGTCAGAATAATTGCGCTTTTCTTCTATTCTGTCTTCCACTTCTGTTGATCCTGTTGAATCTAAGACTGTAACATGTGTCAAGCCCGAATATTCCATGCTAACATTGCTTATATCTATTGGCAATGTTCCTGTTTTGACCCAACAATCATTATTCGATGATACTTGATAAATGCCACCTATATCAAAAATCGTTTGATTTATATTGCCATCATCTTTGGCTATTTTTCCGGTTGCTCCTCCCCAACTAAATATGCTATAAACAGGATAGCCATTTTCATTGGCGCCGGTTTTTTCTTTGCAATCATCGATCTCTCCGGAGAGCCAACTAAATGCAATTGAAGAATCTTCATTTGACGTATTTAATAGTTTGTTAATTGAACTAAACGATAAGGAATTTGACGTCAATCCATCGCCGTTATCGTCGCATATCGACACAACACCTTCAAATTTGGCATTTACCTTAGTAACGCCTCCATTCTTAAATATAGCGGCATCGCTTGTCGGATAATCAAATTCCCTGCTGTCGGAAGTAGATGTCTTACTCTGGTAAAACAAAACATTCGAGTCAAGCGTTAAATTAGCGTTTTTTTCAACAGTCAAAGAAGTGCCAGGCATAAACTTAATGCCTTTAATGTTAGAAGGAACCTTAAAATTAGAACCATTCTTGATTGTTATAAAATATCCACACGGAACTGGAAGGTAATATTTGCTACTGTTCAACGATGAAGCGACAGTATCATCATTATATTTTAATGTGGCTATAATGCTACCAAAGCTGCCTGTTCCGCTGAAAATTACATTTGTTTTGTGCTTGTCGGATTTTTTATTTGAATTAGTTGTTTTATCGTTATAAGCGTCTGAAAATTGCCACTCAATTTTAGCGTCATCGCTCTCCATGTTAATAAAAGAATCGGCAGTCCCAATTATTTTTGCGTCTCCAACCATGTTGCCAACATTGCCGCCGTAAAGATGGGCCCTCCCAATAAGCTGTGAGCCATAATCTAAAATCATCTTAGATCTAATAGATGGTAAGTCGAATTGTTTAAAGGGGAATACATCTTTATATATCATGCCAGACATCTCTGTAGCGCTCGTGTAATCGTAAAAAGATATTGCGGTCGTTAATACGCCTCCGTCTTTTACAAGAATATTCGATCCGCTCCTGCCTTCTTTTATAAAACCATAGCAATTTAATTTGCCTTCAACATTTAAAGTTGAATTCATTCCCAACGTAAGTTCGCAGTAACTGGATGATGCTTGGCCTTGCGGATTTGAAACTGAGCCGGTTATGGCGCCAATTGACACGTTTCCTTTGATATCTAACTTTTTCTCCGCGTCTAAAATTACGTGAGTTTTTCTAAACTTAGTCGGATTATTATCTGCAAAACCAGTTCCGGCATTACCTGACTCATCAAGTATATTTTCACCTTCATAAGGCAGCAAAAAAGAATCACCTTTCTCAATTTCGTGATCTTTGCTAATAGTTAAATCCATGCCTAAATCAGGTATAACGTAAATATTATCCTTTTTACCATTGTCATACGCTGCATCAAGGGCCGCATCCAATGTGAAATATTTAGTATCCCCAATATATGCAACAGGGATTCTGCTAGATTTGGATATGTTTATTTCGCCTTCCCTCTCTAACATATCGCCAGTTATCCACGCGCCATACCCAACCGATGCAGAAATAGATGCCACAGCAGTAAATGATAAGACTAACAATGTTGGCTTCTTACCCATTTTCATATTAGAAAACCACTCCTGCTCTAAAGGCAAATTTAAAGACCCCATTATCTAAATTGTCATAGATATCAGTCTTAAAGTTTGTTGTTGGTGTGAATTTAATTTCAAATCTTGCTTTGAAATACACTTTTGATTGATCGAGATATGCGAAATCATTAATTGTAAAATCACAGCCACTTCCGTTTGCGGACGAAAACAACGACGACTGAGCTAAACTTGTTGGGCTGTCAAACGCGCTTGATGTGCTATAGGTTAATGTTCCCTGAGTTACCGATGAATAATTAAATATTAAATGCTTGGACGTTTTATCAATCAGGAAAGAACGAACCGTTATCGGGGTAGAAGAATCGGTTCCAAGATAATCGCTAATCTTCTTTTCTTTCGCGTCCATTTGGAAAGGAATCGTTATATAGCCAACATTATAATTAGGGTCTGCGACATCATAATCTGAATCAGCTGAGTTAGTATGTAACATAGCGGTTTCAATGTAATCAAATTCGCTAAGATCTGGATCACCCTCAAAGGTAAAGAAAGAATTCTTGTCTATTATGTCCCCCACTTCCAAAGAAACCTTTGCATATTGATTCTCACCTATACCACTATACCAAGCAGAAAAACCTACTGAAACTAGAGAAAAAGTACACAAAAGCAATATTCCTGTTCCAAAAAGACGTATGTGGCTTTTCTTGTTATACTTCTTCATAAAAATAGACATTATCCCTAATTTGATTGATATAGGCGTTACTTAATGTTGTATATAGTATAACACTATATACTTGTTAGGCGAATATATTTTTATCGGTATGCACTAGAAAGAAACACAGAAATAAAACAATCGTTATTTAATGTCGTTTCTATTTCATGAAAATAAACAAGAATATTATCTAATTATAAAAATCGAAATATCTAATGCAAAACCCTTCTATTTCAATCTAACCTTCAAACAATCTTTCGCTCAAATTAATTCCAGATACAAAAGATATTCTAGTATTCAAAAGACGTTTTGTAGTTTCTTGTTATTCAAATAAATATAGCAAATAAGCATTTTATCATTTCAGGAAGGATATCTTCTTCTCTTGAAAGATAAAATGACTATTTAATTATTTCCTCTTAAGAATGCTTGGAGGGAATTATTCTATATCTTTAATTAGATGTTATTTATTCATATTAGTGGTTGTAATTTAAGGCAGCAAAAAAATTAATAAATCCTTCTCGTTATATCAAATTTGGACATTCGAAATATAAATTTGGACATTGGTCATATTATTTTGTGCATGAGGCACAAGCAAATTTGGACATTCGCCTATCAATTTGGACATTCAAAAAGTCTTTTAGGAGATTTAGGATGTTTTTTTATATCAAAATCGGAACAAATTTAATCTTTTAAACACCCAATCGGAATAACAAAAGCTCCATCTTCTCGCTTATAGCCATACTTGGTTCCAATGATGACAATTTTCAAATCTGGAATTCTAAT
>CAVIJE010000056.1:0-4036 GCA_963643355.1 Sodaliphilus sp.
ATTCAATAGAGGCAAGATTCCTATCTAAAAGATAATCAAGTTCTTTTTTCTCTTCAGAAAATTTCCGAAAAGCCGATGAATGGTATGCCGAGAACCGAAAAAGGGACTGTTGAAGCATTCGACCGGTTCCCGTTTCCGCCATGGAACAACCGAATAACTATAATATTCCAAATTCTCCATCCTAGTTCAGAATCAGTATTCTCCCTATAGTATTGTCATTCCGGTTTTACCGGCATGCCGGGGGAAATCAGATGTTAACAAAAAAGTATGATGCAGAATTCAAAATCAGAATGGTAAAGGAATTCCTTGCCAGGAAAGAACAGGATCCGAAGCTTAGAAAATCAGATTTCGCTTTCGAAAACAGAATCAGCGATTCGACATTCAATGATTGGGTATTGAAGTATCAGAAGATGGGAAACGAGTTCGCAAACGTAACCAATCAGATCAAACCCTCTCTTCCAATATGATTGAATCACCATCAATAATAAAATACGCGGAGGAATGTTCTTCACACCTTTGGTGGAAAAGAAAGTGCATGAAGAACTGTGTAATGCACTATGATGAGAAGCCTATGGATGAACTTCTTCCTTACCACAATCCGATAAAGGAGAAACTGAATCCATGAAGACTACTCTAAACGACAAACAGGTTCTCTTACAGATGCAAGAGAACTTTTAGAACTTCTTCAAAGTGTTCAGAATTAGTAAGTTGCGCCCAAAATCAATCGAACATTATGTATCCAGCCAAAGTAACTCATTCAAAATTAGCGTTGGAACTTTGTAAAATCTGTAAAGATTCCAACGCTATTTCATCGTATCTCAATTAGTAGAAGAGGTTGCCATCTTTCAATTTTTACCGTGTCGGATTCAAGTCTTAGTTTGACAAAGCGGTTTTAGTATGAATCATTAAAAACACAATTTGTTTGTATCATCGTGATGATATAGAATGTCACAATTTGTTGGTTATGTATCATTGTGATGATATAATATCATAGATTAAAGGAGAATCCTATGTCAAAGTTAGTTATTTATCACGGTTCAAAAGATATTATTGATAAGCCATATTATCATGGCGGAAAAGCTGAAAATGATTATGGTTTTGGATTTTATTGTACAGAAAGTTTGGAGCTTGCAAAAGAATGGTCCTGTAGTAATAACGAGAATAACGGATTTGCAAACAAGTATTCCATTGATTTATCTGGTCTTAAAATTTTGGATTTAACGGATAAAAGATATTCAATACTCAACTGGATTGCAATACTTTTAAAATTCAGAACTTTTGATTTGAACAATGATATATCTATTCAAGCGAAAGAGTATTTGCTCAAAAACTTTTACATTGATGTAAATGATTACGATATAGTTATCGGTTTCAGAGCAGACGACTCATATTTTAGTTTTGCAAGAGATTTTGTAAATAACACAATTCCAGTTAGAAAATTGAGACAAGCTATGGAGCTTGGTCAACTCGGAAAGCAAGTTGCCATTGTTAGCGAACTTGCATTTAGCAAATTGAATTTTGAAGGTTTTGAAACTGCCGACAGATTGGAATATTTCACAAAAAGAAAAGCAAGAGATGAAAAGGCAAGAGAAAATTATTTCAAAGGCACTAGAAAGTCAGCGATAATCACGAATGATACATTTGTAATGGATATTATGAGAAAGGGGTTAAAAGATGGCGATTCAATCATATAGCAATTTGTATTTACCAAATCTATCCGAAAATCTTGGTGCAATGTTTGAGCATGCTGTGAATATTGGAATCAATCCTACAATTTTTTGGAACACATTTGTTAATTCCAATGTCGCAAAACAAATCGAAAAAGGAAATCCAAAGTATCTTACCTGTTCTGCATTCGATTACTTGAATGAGATTTATAGTGGAAAAAAATCTATTCCTAATGGAGAAGGTATAAACAAAGATAAATATTACTGGGCCGGCTGGGTTTTAGCACAATTCCAATATAAAAAAGGATATTCTTTCTATAAGATAAATAATTCACTTCCTATTGAAGAAGTTTTAAGACTATATCCAACCTTGCACGAAGCAGATGTAACCAAGTTTTTTGATGTAGCAAACACCTATTTCAAAAAATCCGAAATCACCAACCTAAAAAAAATAAGACAAGCACGAGGCTTATCTCAAAGCAAACTTGCAAATCTAGCAGAAGTAGAACTTCGCTCTATTCAAATGTATGAGCAAGGTAGAAACGATATAAACAAAGCTCAAGCTGAGACTCTTTACAAACTAGCACGAGTTTTGGGCTGTAATATTGAGGATTTGCTAGAAGATTAAAGAATAAAACAAAAATAGCACTAGGGACAAAGCCTATGTACTGAAGCCTAGGATCTCACGGGCATCAAGAGTCAGCCTTCCGAGTCACTAAGAAGCCCTCTCCAGCATGACCTGGAATCCGACTCTCAGCTTGTCATACACTGCTTTCGCGATATCCTCGATTTCCTCATGGATGACGTTGTAGTCTATGGCCTGGCCGATTATCTCGCCTAGGCTCATCTCCTTGCTTCTTAGCACGGCATTCAATTCTTTGTCGCTAAGTTGGCACTTCTGTTGTATACTCTTCATGGCAGCAGTCTCCTTTATCAATTGGATTAGAACACTAATATGATAAACGATTGCTGCCTTTTTCGTGCCGCCAATGTTGAAGGCTAGCCTTCAACATTGATGACCTGTCCTATTGACTTGACATCCTTCTTACACAAACTTTAGGTTACTCTCTGGTGGCAAAAAGGATAAGACAGAAATGATGATTGTTTAATTCTGAGTATCTGCTTTTATGTATCTACTATTTTTAGTCGTTCCTATTTTGATAATCTTTCCTTCTTTCAGCATATGGCTTAAAACAATCTCTATCGTTGTAATTGATATATCAGGAACTAGATCATGTATTTCTTTTTTAGAGATTGGAACAAATGCAGAAAGAATAGTCTGTTCTATTCTCTTCTTTTTGCTTACCTTTTTTGTTGAGAGAGTAAGGAATCGTTTATCTAATTCCTTATAGCAAAGATAGAGTGTGTAAAGAAAATTTTCGATAAAAGGTATGTAATCATTTTGATTCTCATGCCAGCCATCAGAACTCTTCTTAAGATCCTCGTAATATTTTCCTTTCATTTTGTTGATTTGTTCTTCAAATGAAACGTATTTTGAGATATCAAAATCTGCTTTATATAGAAGAAGCAAAGTAAGCAGTCTAGACATCCTTCCGTTTCCATCACGGAAAGGATGAATGCATAGAAAATCCAAGATGAAACATGGAATCAAGAGAAGTTGATCAATTCCGCTATCATCTCTTGCCTCTTGATAAGCATATATCAATTGAGTCATCGCATCTTTTGTCTCTTTTGCAGAAATAGGCAAGAAACGAATTCTTGATGTGCCATCAGCATAGGTTTCACGAATGACATTGTCATCCGTCTTATAGTTTCCGCCATATGAGTAATTTGTCTGAGACAGAAGAATCCGGTGCAAATTCAAAACAGTTGATTCATTCAAAGTCATGCTTTCATGATTTTGATGAATCATAGAAAGTGCATCTCGATACCCAGCTATCTCCATCTCATTATGATTCATTGGTGCTGAAGACTCGTTTACAATCTCTTCGATACGCTTATCCGTTGTTACAATGCCCTCGATTGCATTGCTGCCTTTTACAGACTGAACAACAGCTATCTTTTGAAGAGACGTGAAAAGAGACGGATAATCTTTTCTCTTTTCATCCGAGATTGTCTTTAACGAATAGATTGATTGAGCCATTTGAAGAAAGGTAACTGGTACCATCATATCCTTTAGAAATGAGTAATCAAACTTTCTCATGATTTGCATATTCTCCTATAATATTTGCATATATTATACAAGTTTATATGCAAATTATCAATATGTATGCAAATCATTCTGCATATATTTAATATAATAATATGCAAATAATCTTAATGAACTAACAGGTTGCAACAGCTAGGAGATTTGTGTCAGACTAATGCCGTCAACAGCCTCATCAATATCAGAAATATCATTATTTGAT
>CAVIJE010000057.1:0-3862 GCA_963643355.1 Sodaliphilus sp.
ATCATCTGAGAACGTATTTGATCTAAGGCATAACTTCCTCCGCAGGTGATTTTCTCATAGGCTTTTCCTTGTTCGCTTGAGAAATAGAAGAACTCGCGTGTTATCTTTGCCGCATCCTTGATTCTATTAAGGCCTTTTGTTCTTTCGAGGTATTTTTCGCTTATTTCTTCCTGCATCTCTTTGAGGATGTCATCTAGATTATCATAGTAAGAATAAAAGGTTTTCTTATTAATCATTGCTCTCTTAGATAGTTCAGTTACGGTAATATCCACATAGTCTTTTTCAATAAGAAGTTCCTCGAATGCTTTTTTGATTGAGGCGATTGTTTTTTGAACTCTTAAGTCTTCTTTTCCTGTTAGTTTCATGTTTTTAGATCCTTTTTGTAACTGTTTTTGAGTATTGGTTACTTATGTGACATATGGAATATATCAGTCCGTTACGGAATGAAATAAGTATGCTAAATTACACTCGAAAACATATAAGTAACTGTAGTTACATTGTAACATGTTTTCATTTATTAGAAAGGATATGACATGAAGAATCTAATTATTTATTTCTCCCATAAGGGACAAACGTATTGCAATGGCCTTATTAAAAACCTAGAGAAGGGGAATACATTAGTGGCTGCAGAATTTATTAAAGAAGCGGTTGGTGGCGATCTTTTTGAGATAGAAAGCAAAGAAGAATATCCGGATGATCATTATGCCTTAATCGATGTCGCGCGTCATGAGCTAAAAAACGATGTTCGCCCTGAAGTAAAGACGTATCTAGATAGCATTGATGGATATGACAATATCTTTCTTGGCTATCCAAATTGGTGGGGAACGATGCCTATGGTTATATTCACCTTCTTAGAAAGATATTCTTGGAAAGATAAAAGAATTATTCCCTTCTGTACTCATGAAGGTGGAGGAGTAGGATCAAGTATTCGCGATATTAGGAGCATATGCACTAATGCTTTAGTTGAAGAAGGCTATAGTATACTTGGGCATAAGACAAAAGAAAGTGAAGAAGAAATAAAAGAATGGGCAAAAAATATTGTAAATAAAGGAGAATAAAGAAATGATGCAAAATTACATTACATTAAATGACGGAAATAGAATTCCTCAATTTGGGTTAGGGGTCTATCTCATTCGAGGGGATGAGAATGCCAAAGAGGCTTGTTTAAAGGCTTTTAAATTGGGCTATAGGCATATTGATACGGCCCACGCCTATCAAAATGAAAGAGGAGTAGGAGAAGCAATTAAAGAAAGTGGCATTAGAAGAGAAGATATCTGGGTTACATCAAAGCTTTGGCCAAGTGAATATGGAAAAGGAAAGACAATGGAAGCAATCAAGAAGATGCTTACTAGACTTGATACAACCTATATCGATCTTCTCTTATTGCATCAGCAATTTGGTGATTATGTTGGTGCTTGGAAAGATATGGAAGAAGCAAAAGCCTTAGGTCTTGTTAAATCAATTGGCATTAGTAACTTTAATGAAAATCTCGATGATTTCTTGGCTCACGCCTCAATAAAGCCATCCGTCATTCAAGTTGAATGCCATCCTTATTTTGCCGAACATGAACTAAAGAAGAAACTAGCCCCTTATGGAACAAGACTTGAAAGCTGGTATCCTCTTGGACATGCAGATGAAGGATTACTTAATGAGAAAGTCTTCTTAGAACTTGGAAAGAAATATAATAAGACACCAGCTCAAATCATTCTTCGTTGGCATATAGAAGAAGGCAATATCGTCTTTCCTAAGAGTACAAATGAGATACATATGAAAGAGAATATCGATATTTTCGATTTCAGCTTAACTAGAGAAGAAATGAATGAGATTTCTAAACTTGATTCTGGAAAGAGATTCTTCACATTAAACTTAAAAGAACAAGAAGAACGTCTTTCAAAGTTCATTCCTCTTGATTAGGAGATGGAATTATGAGAACGAATATTTTATTAGGAGGCCTTCTCTTATTTGTGACTTTGCTTACTGGGTGTAATGGGAATAGCTCTGTTGATATTAGTAGCAGCAATTCAAATTCATCTATGACATCAAAAGAAGGTGACAACGATGTTTTAGTTACTTACTTCTCAAGAAGTGGGGAAAATTGGCAAGTCGGATATGTCAATAAGGGTAGCACGGAGATTGTCGCAGAAATGATATCCGAAGAGATAAATTCTAATCTTTTTAAGATTGAACCTACCATTCCTTATCCAGATGACTATCATGAGATGCTAAGTGTTTCGAGAAATGAGATGAGTACGAATGCTCGTCCAGAGATTAAATATACGATCGATGATTTTGATAAGTATGAGACTATCTTCTTAGGATATCCTATATGGGATGGAACTTGTCCGATGATTATCAGGACATTTATTGAATCCTATGATTTTACGAATAAGACAATCATTCCTTTTAGCACACATGCCGGAAGTGGATTAGGATCTAGTGTTTCTACCTTAAGGAATGAATTGCCAAATGTAACAGTATTGGATGGATTTTCTATCCTAGGAACAACTGCTCAAAGCAATCAAGAGGAGGCAAGAAGACAAGTGAGAAACTATATTGATGGGCTTGATATTGATTTTTCAAATAACAAAGACGAAGAAGAGCTTAAAGAAGCATATAACATGCGTTTAAAGGCTATGGTTGAACAAGACGTGGATACTCTTTCCTCTCTTATGGATGATGATCTTATCTTAAGGCATATCACTGGAGAGACTCAAACAAAGGAGGAGTGGCTTGATGATATTGCTAGTGGGAATATGTATTACATCAATATTGAAAATACTAAGATGGATATCAATATTAGTGGGGATAGGGCAACAATTGAACATACCAATATCATTGAAGCAAGAATCTATGGAAGCTACGGAACTTGGACACTTAGCGGTACGTCCTATTATATGAAAAGATCAAATCGTTGGATTTGGACTAATGCACCTAGTAATTAGAAGAACGTTAGAAGGAAACTATTGGCACTCGGTAAGAGTGCCTTTTTTTGATGTGTATACGTTTCAAAATAACAAGAAAATCGTTGAATCACAGATTTTCCATATTTCCTGTATTTTAGTTAAATTTTACAAATTATTATTAAATTTATTCCTATTTAAGCCTGTTTTTGGCAAATAAAAATTGAAAAATGTTCAATTTGTAATATATATGTATGTATATATGATTTTTTGCGTTGACTGTGATTGCTATAAAAATGAATCATCATCACTAATCGTATATCGAAGTGGGAGAGGATTTATATATAGTTGTTATTACTAAATTAAATAGTATTAGATATAGACCGTATAACTAAGGTTAGAAGCGTTTACTTGAGTCTAAATGCTTATGCGTAAGAAGGGTTAATTGTGAGATCTTGTTGTCTGTCTGAAAACTGTATTCTATTCATATGTAAAGAATATTGAAGAGATCTTAAGTTATAAAGGAATGCTAATAAATGGATTGGAACAAATTCAACAATTGTTGGTAAGATAACAATAGGTGATAACGTATTGATTGCACCTAATAGTTATGTGAACTATGATGTTCCAAGCAATTCCATTGTTGTTAATGGTAAAATTATAAGTAAAGAAAACGCAACTGAGGATTATATTTGTTGTGTAGTATAAAAATTATAGAAAGGAAGGAACCGCTAGATATGAAAATCGCAATGATAGGACATAAATATGTTCCGTCCCGTGAAGGTGGGGTAGAAATCGTTGTTGAAAACCTTGCTACTCGTATGGTTGAAAAGGGCAATGAAGTTACCTTGTATAACCGTAAAAGAAAACAATATAAAAAGATAGATGAATACAAAGGCTGCAAGATTGAAAATGTATTTACAATCAATAAGAAATCCTTAGATGCAGTATTATCTGCGTTC
>CAVIJE010000058.1:0-3731 GCA_963643355.1 Sodaliphilus sp.
CATTAATAAAGATATAGGCTTATTAAACCTTGATTTTAATGAAAAGAAATATGCATTAAAATATAAAAATCCCCGCTAAAACCCCTCTCTTTTTAAAACGAATTATTAAATATCTTCTTTTGCTAATGATTTTTTGTTAAAATTTAGGAAGCAATTTTGCGAAAGGGAGGCAAAAAAAATGAAGAAAAATAAATTATGCATTCTATTATTAGGAACGATGTTCCTTTCAGCGTGCGGCAATGACAAGCCATCGTCTAGCGAAACCAAGGGAAGCAGTGAGAATTCTATAAACGATTCTTCAAGCAATCAAAATCAGTCGTCATCTAAAGAATCAGCGAAAATAACAAAAGAAAAGATAATTTCAACGCTTAATGAAATGAAGAAAGGAAATTTCACCCTTTCTTATGATCTTTCTAGCGGAATAATGCAAGATATTTATACGAAAGATTATTTCTATGTTGAATATTTAAATAACGGTTCTCTTCTTTTAGATACTATAGGCGAAAGCAAATACGCTTATGATTTTGGGTTATCTAATGGTGCAGTAGATTTAAAAGGCCAAACTTTTAACGAAGAACAAACATCACAAGAGATAACTTCGCTTTCTTTTGCCAATAAAATGGCTAGTTTCGATTTCTCTAATGCTACGTTTACTGAAGAAAATGGCGTTTTAGTCACATATTCAGAAGAGATTATCGACTCATTAGCTGCTCAACTAGATTTCTCAAGCGGTTTGAAAAGAGTCTTATTCTATTATGAAAATGAAGATATCACTTTCGAACTTCAATATATCAACACCCCATCATCAAAAGATTATGTTACGCCAACTGGAGGAAAGGTAACAATCAAGAATGTAGGCAAGAGTTCAATACCCGTTGTCGATTCCTTCCTTTCTTCTTGGAAAAAGCCAACGGAAAACCTCATTGGAAAAGCTGATAATCTCTTTGGCAACGTGTCTTTTTCCTCTTATCGTTATGATTTCACGATTGATAGCCAATTCTCAATCCTTGAAGAAACAACGAATTTTGATATCTATAATCAATATCTAAGAGTAACGACGATAAATTCTGACGATGTTCCTTATCAAACAACATATAAAAGAAAAGGCGAAAGCGATGATTTAAACATCATTGGCGTCGACGGGCATAACGAAGCGGTCACCCTTGAAACAAGCAAGAAATATTCGGATTTTGCCTTAGTTGGCAAAGAAGGATTTGAATTAGACAAATTCGCTAAGATCATTTCTTCTGACAATTACTATCTATATTTAGGATCTGATGCTCAAAAATTAGCCTATTCAGTAACTCAATCAAGCATTTTCGCTAAATATAAATGTTTGAAAATTCAAGCTAGCGTTGAAAATGACAAAGTTACATGGCTTCATTTCTATACTGGCATCATGCAAGATAGAGATAATCAAGAATATTTCTTCTACCGCATCGACACTAAAGTTTTAGACACGCCAAACATTATCGATGAACAAGGAAGAAAAACTCCTTCAGAAAATGACGCCAAAATCAAAGAATATCTAAATAAAATAGTTGATGGAAAATACGTTGCAACCTCTCTTGATTCCGCTACTTCTAGCACTATAAGGACATTCACTAAAGGCGAAAATTTCTTCCTTAATGAATTACGCACTTATGATGGAGAAAATATAGGGGAGATTGAACTAGCCGAAGCGTATTATTATCTTGATGGAAAAACATATACTTTCCTATATCATCAAAATTATGAAGTAGAACTTAGAAAAACTAGAGAAATATCTTTAAATGAAGCGATAGATTTCTCCATTTCGAGCGAGATACTTTCTTTAAAGGATTCTACGATTACAACAACAGGCGATATCATCAATTTAGGAAAGAGCATCGCTTTTAGCCAATATCCTGACTATATAGATCCATCTTCATTTAAAATGGTTGTCGAAAATGAAGCTATTTCTTCTCTTTCTTATACTTATGGCGGAAGCGGCTTCTCTGGTTCTGAAACTATTTCCTTCGATTATAAAGAAACAACTTTAGCTGAAGCCTTGGAAACAAATATCAAAAACGCCATTCCTTCTAGCGAAAACAACACTTGGAAAGAAACAGAATCAACAGTTTGGGATGCTTTAACTACTATTTTTGGTGAAGAAACCGCCTTAAAAATACCTTATCTTCCTGTTGATGTTGTATTTGATGGATATGAAGATGGCGGAGTTGCTTATATTATTGCCATGGAACAAGTCTCTGGTTGGATTGCTAATTACAAGACCTTGTTATCAAGTAAAGGCTATGTGAGCGACGATAATAAGACATTTAAAAACCAAACCGATAACGTTCAAATCATTGTAGGAGACGAAATGGATTCCTATGATTTCTTGCAATTTAGCAAAATCAATTAATTCATTCAAATAAATCCTTCGCCCAAGATACCATCTTGGGCTTTCTTTTTTGGGCTCTGTGAATAGTCAATAGCAACGAACACACGCCAATAAAAACATAATGCTCGTAAAGTTTAAGTTGTGTTAGCACGAGCGTTTTAATACAATCCGTGCCCTCTATCTCCTTGTTTGAATTCAAATCACCAATTCTCCATCAAGAGAAAATCAACAATATGAATCACTTGAATGCCATCGACAATTTGCGTATCGTTTCTGTTTGTTGTTATAACGTATTTATGGTTAAAATCTTTCAGTTCTTCCAAGTTGCCGATTTCTCGATTTGAGCCCACAGGAAGTTCAATCGTTGCCTGAATTTCAATTGTTTCGTCCCGTCTTTTAGCAATAAAATCGATTTCTTTGGTGCCATTCTTGCCGACATAGACATCATATCCACGTCTTTTCAGTTCAAGATAGATGACATTTTCCAGCAAGGCATCGTCCATACTCTTGTTGTAGCCGAACAAGGCATAGCGAAGAGAGATATCCGAAAGATAATATTTTTCCTGTGTTTTTAAGATAGACTTGCCCTTCAAATCATATCGGTCGCACTCGTAGATGATGAATGCATCTTTGAGCCAAGTGATGTAATTATAAATCGATTCCACCGATATTTGTCTGCGTTGACTCTTAAAATAATCCGAAATCGAATTGGCGGAAAAAGTCTTGCCCATATTATCCATCAAGAACTTTACGATGCGTTCAAACTTGTCGATTTCTTTAATGGGGTGGTTAGTCAAAACGTCCTTGTTGATAATAGAATGATAGATGCCTTCCACAATTTCGTAAGATTTTTGACTGTCAAGGCCGGATATCGCAATGATGGGAAAGCCGCCGAATCTTATATATTCCTTATATGCCTCGTCACTTGCGGGAATGTTCTTAAAGGTGAGATACTCCTTGAACGAAAGCGTATAAGTGGGTATTAAAACATAGCGTCCCGATAGGTAAGAAGAAATCTTTTCCGATGTTAATTTCGAATTGGAACCGGTCACATAGATGTCTACATTGCATGTTTCAAACAAAGAGTTGATTGCCTTTTCCCATTCGTCAATTTCCTGTACTTCATCCAAAAGCAGATAATATTTATTAGAATCGGTGATTTCATCTTTAAGTTCTCGAACCATTTCTTTTTTATCAAGGCCGTTTTCCACTTCAACGCTTGTATATAGTTTGTAAATGATATGGTCCCTTTTGACGCCTCTAGATAGAAGTTCGTCGCCGATCATATCCAAAAGATAGGACTTCCCGCTACGCCGAACACCTACGATGATTTTGACCATATTCACATCAATGAAGGGCCTTATGGAAT
>CAVIJE010000059.1:0-3307 GCA_963643355.1 Sodaliphilus sp.
ATTCTTAAGTTAGATGCAACCTATGTCGATGTTCCTAACAAAGACGATCATAAGGAGTTTCCATTTGACGCTGTTATCGATAAATGGATTAATACGATCGTTCATCCAGAAGATAGAGAGAAAGTAAGAAAATCGATCACGATAGAAAATATAAAAAAGACTTTCGAGACTCAAGAAGAATTCGTCGGAAACTACCGTAGCTTAGTTAATGGAGAGATTCACCATTATCAATATATTTTTATTAAAGCCGATAAGAGCGGGAATATAGCGATAGCGGGTTTTCAAGCCATCGACGACATTATTGAAGAACGTCAGAAAATTGAACAAGAGAAAAGAGAAAAAGAGGTCGCCCACCAAAAAGAAGTTGATGAGCAACTTGCAATCATCATCGCTCTATCTAAGAGCTTTACGAATGTGTTTGTCGCCAATATGAATAAGGGCACGGCACGTGCTATAAGACTTGCGGATAACTATAACGTGAGAGCTATTAGGGATGTTGATGGCCAAACTTTTCCTTTTGATGCAGTAATTGATCGTTGGGTACGCGAAACCGTTCACCCTGACGATAAGCAAAGAATAAAAGAAACGTTAAATGTAAAAAATATAAGAGAGGTATTTTCCAAACAAGACAAATACGTTGGCACATACCGTAATATAGAAGATGGCGTTGAACATTATTATCAGTATGATTTTAGAAGAGTCGGTGATACGGATAATGTCGTAGTGGGATTCCGTCTTATCGATAAAATCATTGAAGAGCAAAAGGAAAACCAAAAGAGAGAAAGAGCCCTAGAAGAAGCACGTTTCAAAGAAGAAAAAGAACATGCGGAGGTCATCAATTCCCTTTCGACCATTTATTCCACGATCTTCCAAGCCAATATCGTTACTCATGAATATGAAATTCTAACTAGCGTTCCACTTATGGGGACCGTTTCATCCAAAAAAGGAAATTTTGACAATATAAAGGATATCGTCATAGAAAAATTCATTGAAAAAGAATTCCAAGACCAGTTACGTGAATTCCTTGATTTAAATACGTTAGCCAATAGATTTGAGAAAACAAATACTTTAGCAACGGATTACAAAGCACCTACAGGTCAGTGGATGCAAGCACGTTTTATCGTGAAACGTAGAGATGAAAACGGAAAGGCCGTTGAAACTTTGTATGTTGCTCGCGATATTACCGAAGAAAAAGCCATGAAATATAGAGCGGAACACGACCCGATGACTGGAGTTTTAAACCGTGGGGCCTTTGATCAAATTCTAAAAGTAATGGAAAATGATAAGAGGAATTTCGCCTTAATTCTTGTGGACGTGGACAATTTCAAGAAAGTAAATGACACCTGTGGTCATATTGTGGGAGATACAATTCTAAAACGAGTGGCAAAACTTTTAGCAGAGGCGTTCCGTTCAATTGACCACGTTTGTCGAATTGGCGGAGATGAATTTGCCGTCGTCATGATGAATTTAACGAGTGACCTTGGATACGTGATTGAAAATAAAATAGCGGAAATCAACAATCAACTCGCTAAGCAAGAAGAAAACCTTCCAACAGTATCGCTTAGTGCTGGTGCGGCATTCACTGATAGAGAGAATCCTGGCGAGAGTTTGTTTAAGGACGCGGATAAAGCGTTATATAACGTGAAAAAACGTGGAAGAAATGGTTGTCACATTTATTCATCCGATGATGCCAAATAGATGGATTAGGCAAACGTAATAATTGGTATTTATCGTTAATAACATAAAAATAAGATTATCTTCCTTGTTATATTTTCATAAAACATATAAAGATTTAATGCATTTATTCTTTGAGATCATTCTACCTAATCTTCAATGGTGGGGCTGGAATCTATATAGGTAAATGCATCTTTTCTTATACGGTTAGAGTGAAAATAAAGTGTTTTTAAACTCAATAATGACAATCATATGTCCAAATAACCGAATGAAATGCAGCCAAATAACCGAATTGGGTTGAAAAAGACGCTAAAATGGTATCTTATGGCAAATTTATGGTGGCTTCTATCTTTATTTGCCAAACGGATTTGTGTAATCGCGGTATTTCTCTTTCAACATTGACGTTGTAATTATCATATTTGCACCTCTAAATACAATTTCATTGGATTTATCGGAGCAAATCAAGGTTTTAACTGAATTAATAGAATCCAATAAGAGATGGGATGCACTCTATTTTTATTGGAAAATTTTAATGCATGATTGTCCTTTTTTGAGAAAAAAGAAACACGTCAATAAGATCTTCTTAGTTTTTTAAGCATCCTAGCGGCACGACATATACGTCGTCTTCTCTACGATACGCAAAGTTGTCTTTCGTGATAACCACTAAGAAACTTAAATTTCCTGCCCTTCTTGTGTCAATGTCTTTTGCCAATGCTAGGCGACATCATATTGTTTCTTTCACCCATAAAAACGCCATTCTAAGCCATTTTTTCCATCTTAAATTGAATGGGTTCAACCGCCAAACCGAAAGAAAAATAGGTTTTGAACCGAAAGAATATTAGGTTTCCAACCGGAAGAATATAAATTACAAAGATTTTATGCATATGAATATCTAGCAAATCAGTTTTAAATGCCAGATTCGAAATTGCAATATGTTTAAAGGCTTTTGAGTTTGAACGTAAAAGCTTTAAACATAAATAGGTCTTAGCAAAGCGTGCGCATCGTTTTTCGCTACACGTACCCCGCGGATTGGCTCGCACACATTTATAAAACGGTTTCAGCGACAAACAAATCGAAAATGAGAAGAAGAGGTACGTGACCAAGAAAATTAGATCAAGCATTAGCGTTATTTTTAGAATCTCACACACGCAATTTCTTTGCTGCTGCTTATAAAAAGAAGCCCTTTGTCTATCTTGTTGATAATCGTCGTATTTTTTAATATCGATGTCGTAGCCTTCTTATTTGCATCTTTTAATATAATCATGCTTGATTTATTGAAACGTATAAACTTTTTGACGGCCATATATAGATAAGAACCGATCCAACTATAATCGAAGCAGCATTTTTTGAATTTTGACTGTACGTTTTACTAGATTCGGCTTCGCGATTCTGCATTTGAAAGATTTTTGTACTTACCATGATTTTTCTTGTTGAAATCGTAAAATGATAATGAAAAAACATAAAAAATGATAATGTAAAACATTCGATAAATATTGAATAAAACGTGATTTTGATAATGAAAACACTTAAAAAATGATAATGTAAAATCAATTGACCTTTTTTGAATAAAACATCATTCAGTGAAAACATGCAATGTTGTAAAAATGGCATTACATTATAAACAAACCAATAG
>CAVIJE010000060.1:0-3294 GCA_963643355.1 Sodaliphilus sp.
CTACTCTTTGGTCTACTATTTTAAAAGAATTTACATTTATCTTATTAAATGGAATAATTACATCAATAAAATATTCAGAAAAAACATATGCATCATCGCCATATACACTAACAAACGAGCGACCTTATCGCGTTATTGCCGTAGATTCTTTTAATTTTGCCTAAATTCAATTTTTATCGAAGATAATTTTTTATTCACTTTTGCTTTGAAAAAAAATGAATTGTTGCTATATTTTTAGAGTCAATAGCAAAGCCGAAGTAATCCGGCGACGCAAAGCTAAAGGGTCCACCAAATAATGGATTGCCAGTTGCCAGAAATAATCAATGTTATTTTCATTTAGCTGAGGGTAGAATGAGAAAAAGCAAGCAATTTAAAGCATATAAGAAACTATCCATTAATCTTTTTTGCTTAGTTTGCATTGGCGCAGGTATTGCGACTGCTTCTTTTTCATATTCCTGGTTCACAAATACAAATAACGTAACTAGAAATATCAATGGCTATACTGCTGGCGCATATTTTGCTGGCGGAAAAGGCGAAAAAGATGCTCCATATATCATTAAAAACCCAATCCATCTATATAACCTTGCCTGGCTTTACTATATTGGTTATTTCAAAGGGAAAGAACCTTATTTCCGGATAAAAAAAGACCTTGATATGAAGGATTGGGTTCTTCCTCCAATTGGAACGTCAACAAATCCTTTTAATGGTCACCTTGATGGAAAAGAACATACAATAACAAACTTAACCGTAAGTAATTCCTACGAAGAATTGAAAGCAAGAAAGCCTTCAAGCGTTTCAGAAAATGATTGGAATGGCACGAGCGGTAAATATGGAGATACGCCTAATATCTTAGGCCTTTTTGGCTATATCTCTAAAGAAAGCGACGATAAAGGCGACCCTAGTGCAGAAAATATCAAAATCAATAAAGTAAATATCAACTCTACAAACAAGAAAGCTTTAGTTGGTGTTGCGGCAGGTTATGTTGATGGATTGTTAAATGGAATCTATATCGATAACTCAAATGTCAATTTAGCAGATAACACTCAAGCACTTGGTGATTTTAACAACAAAACGATCTCTAGCATTTCCGAATACACGTCCGTCGGTTATTGCACGGATAAATATAAAACCAAATATAACAGATATGAAACTACGTTATATTCACCTAAAGTTGTAGGCAATTGCACTTATACCCTCGGTAAAGAAGATGGCGGAGAAGGCGGCTGGGGCGGATCGATTGACATGCGCATGTTAAACAAGCGTCTCACCTATATCAATGCTACGGGAACGTTTACCACTGACACTACATCTGCTTATTATTCAACGGGAAAAGGTCAAATTAAAGCCGTATTGACTCGTGGTAAATATTGGACAACTAAAGAATACTATTGGAATGCAAGTTATTCTGATATTTATGGAACTTTATATCTACTTGATGGTACATGTTTGCCTCTTAATGTTGATTTAGAGGCAATGGGATTAAACAGCAATCAAGAGGCCACTTTTTCCAAAACAATAAATGGTTATACACATAATTTTCATAGTAATTCTGTATACTTGAGTGATGGTGTAACCTCAGAAACGATTTCTAAAACTAATACAGGATACTTAGCCTCTGCCGGTTCCACCTCTGCAAACAGTATCATCCGCGCTGGCTATAGACAATTTGACGCCTCTACATATTATTCCGGTATTCCCTATTCGTTCCTTGACGCTTATCAAATCAGTTATGACGAAGAACACAAAAAGCAATTTTCTATGTTCACGATTCAAGGAGACACGACATATCGCATTCTAGATGATATAAATAAGGATAATTACGAAGCTTCCGGAATCAATAAAACGCATGCAGATTTAGGCTTGGTGAAATACGAAAAAGTTCGAACCAACTTTGATACATCAATGTCTGATGCTGAAGTTTACCATGGTTTTCATTTCCAGCCTTATCTCCCGACAAACGAAACCACAGCTTCAGCAAATCTATCATCCTACATATCTTCTCAATCAGTAAATATATTGAATAATCAATACGATAATTATGAATTAATTAAGGGTGGCTTAAATTTTACCGTTCAAAATAATGGCTACATCACTGCGATTGTAGGTACAGGCTTTGCCAGTTCTAATCAAGGCCATTCGTTATTTGATTTATACAAAGTTAATAGAGATAACGATCATAAAGTGACTTCTATAACTAGAATTAATAAGGTTTACGAAGATTCAAATGGCAACGTTGCTTATAACAGCCAGCCATCATCTGACTATTCCTTGAAAATTGATATTAAAACACTAGCATCAACTTCGAATAAGCTTGATAAAGATGCCGCTTACTATTTCGAAATACCTGTTACTGCAGGGGATTACATTATCGGAGCAGCATCCGATTCTTCCAAAAACAACGCCTACCTTATGTATCTAGATATAGGTGCTAATGGTAACGATGGTTCAACATCTGAAACTATAACGCGTACCAAGATATTTGAACTCCTTGAGCAAATAACACAGGCATTCACTTATCCAACAGGCGTATATGTTGCTGATTTTGATAATGCCGTTTTAGATACAAAAACATTATGCATCACACTAGGATCGGAATATTCAGGTAAGGCTAGCATTTCAAGAACGAAAGACAATGCAGAATTAAGTGTCATCTCCTCTAGCGATAATCAAACTGGAGTTGGATATTACGATTCAGGTTTGTCTTTAACTGACACGGATGGCAAAGTGTTAAGCAATGATGCTTATTTAACCACTAATAAAACAATCAGATATGAAAAACGCATGACTTATTATGACTATAGCTCTAAGAATTCTACTTTAACAATGTTTAGATTCTCCCAAACATCAACTGATGGAGGAAACACATATTCCAAAGTATCAGCAGAAGCTCAATACCAAGCAACATATGAGACAACTCTTTCTGGGTGGACAAAATTAGAAACAAGCCAAAAAGTCTATGATGACAATGGAAAAGAAACCGAAGGCATACCAACGGAGATAAGTGCTTCTATTACTCAACCTGATGGTATTAAAGACAGCAATGTCTTCAATCTAAAACTCAAAAATTCATGTGAAGGCACATTCACTAACACATATTTACCTAAAGCCACTTTGTCTACAGATTTCTATACATCTATAAATGGATACGATTTCACAATGAAAAACGGAGACGTTTCTATTTCTTCAGGTGATTACAATTTAATTAGAAACGAAAGCTACTATTTAAAGATAAATGATGATGAATATGCTACCGCATAACATCATATATTAATACACGCATCGGCTATTTTATAG
>CAVIJE010000061.1:0-3078 GCA_963643355.1 Sodaliphilus sp.
AAGAATATAGGTTTTGATGGAAAATACTCTGTGCCACTCGTCATAGTTCGAAAGGGCATAATATTCAAAAATGCTGACGGATACGCGAACAGGCATATAACTTGGGTTCTTCAAAGAGAGCGAAGACATAATCCGTTCCAACTATTATCTTATGTCGATGCTTATCTTTGCTTTCTGGGCCATGACGATTCCTGGGCGGAAGCCGTTCTTGGCGTATGCAGAAAGACTTGAGAATGCTGATCGCATATTCTCAATCTTATTGAAGCTTGTGCCTTTCTATGTGGCGTATTCCCTATGCATGATTCCGGATTCAATATTCATCGGCAAAGGGGAGACATATCTGAATGCAATCAACAGCGTTCTCGTGAATTTCGTATACTATGGCGTCTGGTTCATGCTTTACAAAACGAATTCCATTACCTTTAGCATCGATATCATCATCTATATGTTCGGATTTGGCATGGTATTCCATATGATCATATCCTTCATTGAGCAGTTGTGGTATGGCAGGGACATTCGTAGAAGCACCACAATAACAAATGTTAAGGAGATGACTGGAAATGAATGAAGAAAAAGTCATCGAAAAGATGATAGAACTTGAGGCAAAGATAGACCACAAATTTAACGACATCTCGTTGCTAGCTAAAGCAATGAAATCGGAGAAAATCGAAGTGCCTAATTCAGGGAAAAATCATCGCGAATATAGTAATGAAGCTTTGGCAACTGTTGGGATGCAATCTTGAAGGCCGTGATTGCCGATAGGTTGTTTCGTGATTTTCCCGATATAACAAAGGGTGAATTAACGGTGGCAAAAAAGGCTTTAGAAAATAACAAAACTTTACATGCCATCGACTGTGGTGAAGGAATCATTGATTACGCTTACAATGAAAAGCATTTTTACAATGATCCTAATGTTCCCGAACAGGAAAAAGTAGTTTCTAAAGGCCATGACGCTTATATTGAAGCTATTGTCGGTGCGATTTACCATGATTCAAATTTCGAAATCACAAAGCAATGGATCAACGACTATTTGTATCCGTTATTAGTGAAATATAAAGTAGAGCAGTAGTGGAAAATTTATTAGTTTCCACTACTCGAAAGAATGCTCTAAAAATGGCAAAATAGTAGTGGAAGCAGAGAGGTCGGCTTCATTGGAAAATGGCTTGATAACCTATATGAGTAGTGGAAGAAACCTCCACTCAGTAGTGGAAAATGATTCTCCACTACGCGCTCCACGCTTTTTGGAAGAAATCTCCACAACCGCTTAATCCCGCTTAGTCCTTTGCAGTCTCAAACTGAAAGGCAAAAATGCCCTAGCTAAGGCAAAAACCAAGGATATATGTCTCATCTATATATGACATTGTATATAGAAATGAAAAACTTATTATCTTTAGTTCAAGATTTTAATAAATTCTATTCTCTTAAGCGTATTAATAACCCTGTTGAGACTGCAAAAAATGCAAATATGGCTATTGCGTACACAGCAAAGAAAATTATTGATTCAGGTCTTGCATTGCTCGGTATTCAAAGCGTTGAAAGGATGTATTTATGTATCAAAGTATTCAAATTCGAAATGCATGCCTGGCAGATTTAGATGATATCTTGAATATTTATGCGTTTGCACGCAAATTTATGAGAGAACATAATAATCCCACTCAATGGAAAAACAATCATCCAAGTCGTGAACTAGTTAAAAATGATCTTGATAATGGCAATCTCTATGTTATCTTAAAGGATAATATAGTTTGTGCTGTCTTTGTACTTATAATTGGAGAAGACCCTACATATAAAAACATTTATGATGGGTCTTGGATTTCTAACACTGTGTACGGAACAATTCACAGAGTAGCGAGTAATCAAACTATTAATGGCGTATTTAATTTAATTGTGAAATATTGTCTAACTAAGATAAAGCATTTAAGAGTTGATACGCATCCCGATAATATAATCATGCAAAATGTTATTCTTAAAGAAGGATTTATCAGATGCGGTACTATATTTGTTGGTGATGGCACAAAGCGTATTGCGTACGAAAAAATATAAACTAGTATTTGAAAAATAACGTTCCACTTTTATATAAGGCCTATGCTTGATATAGCAGCGGAATTACAAAGCCTTGGTGGTGAAACTGATATACACGTCAGACTGAAAATGCTTATATTTGACAAATGTAGAAATTATCGATGGAAAATTGCATTAAAAGATTGGTTATTTTATCTTTCCTCATTTTATTTAATATGTCTTTTATTTCATGTGTTGGACTTAGAACTAATTTTAAATTTCCAAATGAATATGGCAAGTCAACGTGGATAGCAAGTGAAAATGATATAGATATTATGATAGTTGTTGATTCAAACAATGTATCATTTGGTTCAATTACATTTGAAGAAATAACAAAAAATATAAAGTTATATTTGCTGTCGATGGAATGAGTTTTAGGTGTCTTAATGATAATAATGAATATATTTTGGAAGATGAAACATTTATGTCGCAAGAAAAGTACGACAATGATTTTCCTAATGTTAGTTGCGATGTGAAAGAATCTTCTTTTATTATCACCAAAACAAAAGACAAATTGTTGGAGTGCTATATTACATATAAAGCCTTGAATTATGTTTTTCCATATACTGATAATGAGAGCGAAAATGATGAAATATATTTCGTTTTTAGCATGGTTATTGAATAAATTTAAAGAAATTATTGCTCTTTGAAAGTGTCAAACTAGAATGGGTTTATATAGGGCAAAAGGTTAGTCTTTATAGTAAAATGTTTATTATATTTAGTAGTAACATTAGTTTTTTCCATGAATATAAGAACAAATATCTCGATTTCAAGAAACTATACGAATACGCAAGGAAACTTGGTGTCTATGAAGAAGTCAGCAACGTGTTTGAAGTGATTGCTGGAAATAGGAAAGGCAAAAGCGGAAGCCGCAAAACTTGCAAAGTCGAAAGGCATAGACGTCCAAAGCGCATGGGATATCTTTTTCTTTGATGAGGTCTTACTGAGGCTCTCTAAGAGCAAATATCGAAAATTTTTCGTCATTAAAGGAGGCTTTTACCTCCAAAGCATCGTCGG
>CAVIJE010000062.1:0-2557 GCA_963643355.1 Sodaliphilus sp.
TTGTAGTCTTAAACTGAAAGGCAAAAATGCCCTAACTAAGGCAAAATCAAGGATTGGAGTCCCATCTATATATGGCATTGTATATAGGGATGAAGAAATCAAAATCTGATGCTAGCAATAGCGTGCGGGTTCAATTCCCGCCCAACGCTCCAATCGCATCAATTACTTCTAGGTTTTCTAGAAGTTTTTTTATGCAAAAGAAGCAAAAATATTTCCTATAGGTTTATAGTAAACGTAAAAACCATGGCACCCAGAAAGATCATTTCCTTAGCTGAATAGTTTACTGCTTGGGAGTAGGGTGTTTATTACTTGAGAGCAGTAAACTATTCATATAAGCTTGTTTAGATAAAAACCTCTTTTGATTTCCATGATTGTCACACTCCTTTATGCACATAAATTGTAATATAAAACTCTTGAAAATACAGTTTTAAAGAATTATACGTTGCAACAAGTGTGCAAAATCACAATTTCTGCAACTTTTATGGTCTCTTCAAAAAGCTAATGAACCTATTATGGTATTTTGATTTGCAGCGATTGTTTCTATAATCTCTCTAAATCAGTGTCACTGGTTTTTTGGGGAGATGGTCTTATATCAAGTGGTAAAAGGTAGCTCTGCCACTCCCTTCCTTCTTGATTATGCCTTTGTCACAAAGAACCTTAAGTGATTGCTCGACGGAGCCCCGTCCTATTTCAGGACATAGCTCCATGATGTCGCTTTTGGTGAATTTGCCAAGCTTTGATTTCACAGCTTTCTCAACCATCTCGAGGGCCGACATTTTATGGCCAACGACATCTACTCGCTCCTCAAAATCCCTATAGGCAGCTAGTATTGTGCCCAATAGGTATTTTATGAAAGGTGTGTCATCATTTGTTGATTCGATCCATCCCGCTGAGCTTTGCTGCAAAGCATCGTAATAATCTCTCCCACTAATAATCTCTCCCACTAATCTGAATTTTCTTCTCGAGGGATATATATTTGCCGATGACGTATCCGCTTCTATAAAGAAGGAGAGCAGTCAATAATCTAGACATCCTTCCGTTTCCGTCGTTGAAAGGGTGGATGCAGAGAAAGTCGTGGATAAATACTGGAATAACTATCAACGGGTCAATATTGTATTTGTTTATGGCGTTGTCGTATTCATCACAGATTGCCTCGATGGCATCGGGAGTCTCATATGGCTCTAGTGGCTTGAAAAGGACGACTTTCCTGCCGTTAGGGTAAACCGCATCTATCTCATTTGATGTATCCTTGAACCTTCCACCGAATCTAACGTCTAGGAATTGATACATTTCCTTGTGAAGCTGAAGAATTGTGTTAGACCTGATTGGGATGTATCCGAAGCTTTCATGAACCATGTTAAGCGCGTAACGGTATCCTTGAATCTCTTTCTCGCTTCTATTCTTAGGAGTCGTTTTGTCAGCCATCAACTCCTTGAGCCTTTGATTGGTCGTGATGATTCCTTCAATTTCATTCGATGCTTCTGTGCTTTGAATTTTGGATATTTCAATTAGTTTGTCTAAATCTTCTTTTCGCTGATTTAGGAAAAGCTCTTGTCTTCCTTTGAATTCATGGACAAGACCGATGTAATTGATGATTTCTTTGTCGAATTTTCTATCGATTAGTTTCGAATAATCGAAAATCTTTCTCATAAAACCCGCCTCTTTCTTTATTTATCACCAAAATTATAGCATGTTTTTGGCGATAATAAAAATGACTTGGCGAAAATTTGCTAAATTAATACACATTGAGCAGTACTTAGAGAAATTCAACTAAGAACTATTGTAAGTGTTACAACCTTTATCGATTTTGGGCAAATCTCTAATCTCTTAAGAATTGATGAATATGGAATTAACCAAAATTATCCCCAAATATTAAGACTAATTTTGGAGATAAGCAAAACTGTTTGGAAAAACAATTAATTGCATTCAAACATTAAATTATGAATGAAATATAGGAGTGTTCTGAAGCGTTAAACTTCCTGCTGCCAATCACGAAACTATTTATTGGAGTGAAGATTCCCATGCGCGATGAACAAAAACTCAAGAGAAAAAGCCAAGAAGGACCTGATAGGCGCAATCATTGGCTTTGTCATAATCTTCGTATTGATCTTATCGCTTAAGATTCTTGTCCCAATCTTAGAGGAATGGGTTAAGGGTCAGATGTAGTTATTGATTGTCATTCTTGTTCGAATCATCAGATAGGATTTCCCAGTGACCACCTTTAGAAGGACCAATGAATTTGATTTTTGGATTGCCTTTTATAATGCGACCAACAGTCTTCAAGGATTTCCCAATTTCTTTCGCTATTTCTACTCTCGTTACCGTAGGATTAGATTTCATTATCTCCATAATTGCAATTAATGTGTTCGATTCAATGGATTTTTGAGGGACATTTTGAGGGACATTTTGAGGGACATTGTCCTCAACGAAATTATTTTTGATAGTCGCAATCGTCATAAAAGCCTGTTTCTTGAAGGTAGGATTTGGAAGGTTTGCTTCATCCATCTCACGATAGATACGCTTGACGCCTTCACCGAATTCCTTGACGAATTTGTAT
>CAVIJE010000063.1:0-2298 GCA_963643355.1 Sodaliphilus sp.
AGGATTTTGAGTTTTTCACATCTATACACAATGTCATATATAGATGAGACTCATAACCTTGATTTTGCCTTAGCTATGGCATTTTTACCTTTCAGTTTAAGACTACAAAGGACTAAGCGAGATTAAGCGGTTGTGGAGAAATATTACAAAAAGCGCGGACCGCGTAGTGTAGAATCATTTTCCACTACTGATTGGAGGTTTCTTCCACTACTCATAGAGGTTTATCAAGCCATTTTGTGTAAAGAGACCTCTTTAGTTCCACTACTATTTGACCATTTCTTAAGTGTTCTTTCGAGTAGTGAAAAAAATGAAATTTTCCATGTTGTTAAGTAACAGATTCGTTGCCCTAACAAAAAAACTTTTTAAACTGCGGTTTCACTGATATTTTGCGATAAGTGTTAAGCATTGTTATATTACATACCCGTGTTTTTTAAAAGACTAACAAGCGAATCGTCGCAATATTCTTCTTTGGCCCTTTTTGAACATTCAAGCATTCCTAGACCATTCTCATCTACATAGTTAATGTTTGCACCATTTTCAATTAGGAAAATCACAATTTCAGTCTCACCGAACCAAGCTGCATCTAGCATTGTCTCATTAAGACATTTTTCTTTGTCGTTGGGATTAAGACGTTTTATCAGTTCTTTTAAAACGCCGATTCTTCCTTTTGTAATTTCTTCATTTCTTCCGTAGACGGTATTGCTCATGAAATCTTCAAGATGATTTAAAGATTTGATTTTGCTTAAAACATACTTAAGCACATTGACGGAGCCACTATTGCAGCATGGGTAAAGCAATTTATGCCATTCATCATCCGTTAGAGTAGCGCTGGCATTTACTTCGTCAATGTGTTTTATGATTTGAATCATCAGTTTGGTTTCCGTCTCTTTTTCCGATGTAAAATTGCAGATTTCTTAATTCGTCGTCAGTCATAATCACGCCTCTATTTCTCAATAAATTCTTCCATTATTATACCGTAAATAGTTCAAAAAGTAGACTTTTTAAACTGAGATCCCCTTGCTGTTTGTGAACTTGAATACAATAGTTTTATCTCTATTAACGATGGCCGTTTTCACCATCAATATCCAAGCTTTGCCAGACTACTAACATCAAAGGAAGAATCATTCGCTGCCCATTCTCCAATCATTCATCTCAGTGCAGTCTCATTAAACAGCCGACGTGAGGAGCGATTCGGAGCCTGTTTGAATACTTATATCCGTTCAACATGCAAAGGATGACAGTGATGACTCCTGCGTGTGTGACAAGCAGTATCTTCTTGCCTTTGTTCTGCTCAAGCAAGCTTAAAAATTTTTCTTTTACTCTTTCATAGAACTCGTTTGGTGATTCCCCTCCAGGATATCTTTGGTTCATATCTAAAGACGAAAAACTATAATCTTCGGAAAGATTCTCGAATTCAAACTTCGACATATCTTTGAGATTGCCGTTGTTCATCTCTCTGAATCCTTCATCGTAGATAATGTCCATGCCAAGTTTTTTGTTGATAATTTCGGTCGTCTCTCTGGTTCTATTTAAATCACTAGAAATGAACAGGTCGTATTCTTCAATCTTCGATAGCAATTCCTCTATATCTTTCTTGCCATTTTCGGTGAGATGGCTATCGCTCCATCCGCCGATTTTGTCATGCTCGCTCTCGCCATGTCTAAGCAAATCTAATTCGACACCATAATCAGATAGGCTTATCCCTTTTTCGAAATGAAGTTTTTGGAATAAGGCGTATACAGCATTTCTACACATATCAAAAGTGACTTCTTTGGCAAAGGCGTTCTTCTTGGAGTAATTCTCATATAAGAACCTAATTCTATCGAAACCAAAAGTTTCATCTAGCGATTTTATTATCTTCTCCTTGCTATATTCAGTGCCTCTGAGATTGAAGGTATTTATCATGGCAACATTCAAATTCTCTATATCGTAATTTTCTTTGCTCAGTAAATATAGGTCAAACAAATCCTTCGACCTGGAATTTTGCATTCCCTTCGAGATTAGGGTTTCGAATTTCTCGGCCATCATGGATTCGATTGTGTAGGCCAAGAGCTTGCAATTCTCATCTTTCTTGAAAGACAATCCATACTCGTATTCGATTGGATAGGGAGTCACGACATCACCAATGCCGATATCGATTCCAAATCTTTTCCTGATATTGAAGAAATGAGCGTCGATCTTAACGGTCTTACCGCCATATTTTGTTTCAGCCGTTATATCATCGACCGAGATTATCTCAAAGCTGATATTGTCTTCATTGCTGTCAAGGCAAATCTCAGTAAAGATTCTTTTCAGCTC
>CAVIJE010000064.1:0-2076 GCA_963643355.1 Sodaliphilus sp.
CCTCTTCTAAGAGAGTCATCTTTCCTAATGGTGAATCATATTCTGAAGAATATATCATTTATTCTAATTCAATGGTGCTCGGTGGTTTAGAAGTAAAGTCATAGAGAACGCGGTTAACTCCTTTGACTTCGTTAACGATACGATTAGAAATATGCGTTATTACCTCAAATGGAATATTAGCCGCTTTCGCAGTCATGAAATCATCAGTTGTTACAGCGCGGAGAACTATTGCATAGTCGTAAGTTCTTCCATCTCCCATAACACCAACTGAACGCATATTTGATAATGCAGCAAAATATTGGTTTATTTTCTTATCTAATCCAGCGTTCTTGATTTCTTCGCGGAAGATTGCATCCGCGTCTTGAACGATCTTGATTTTTTCTTTTGTTATTTCACCAATGATTCTGATTCCTAAACCTGGTCCTGGGAACGGTTGGCGATAAACTAAATCAGCAGGTATTCCTAACAAGAGTCCAAGTTCTCTTACTTCATCTTTGAATAAATCTTTTAAAGGTTCAACGATTCCTTCAAATCCTACATCTTTTGGAAGACCTCCGACGTTATGGTGAGATTTGATTGTTTGCGATATTCCTAAGCCTGATTCAATACGGTCTGGATATATAGTTCCTTGGGCAAGATATTCACAAGTTGGAATGCTCTTTTTTGTTTCCTTAAATACATCAATGAAGGATTTGCCAATGATTTTTCGCTTTTGCTCAGGCTCAGTAACTCCTTCAAGGCGTTCTAAAAATAAATCTGAAGCGTCGACAGGAATAAAGTTGAAAGAGAATTTTTCTTTGTTAGAGAAAAGAGAAATTACAGATTTCGCCTCATCCTTTCTTAATAGGCCATGATCAACAAATACGCATGTTAATTGATCTCCGATTGCTTTGCCAATTAAGGCTGCAACAACTGAAGAATCAACTCCGCCAGAAAGGGCACAAATGACTTTCTTATTGCCAACTTGCTCTCTTATTTCTTTAATCTTGTCATCGATAAATGAAGATGGTTTCCATGTAGGTTTGCATCCACAGATATTCCAAACGAAATTCTCAATCATTTTTTGGCCGTAGATAGAATGTTCAACTTCTGGGTGGAATTGAGTGGCGTATAGCTTTCTTTCCTCGTTTGCGTATATCGCATTCTTACAAGCTTTGCTACTTGCTAAGCATTTGAATCCTTCAGGAAGGGCAACCACTTCATCATTATGAGACATGAAAACATTGCTTATTTCTGGAACATCTTTCGTTAAAAGAGATGGTGCGTGTATCGATATTTCAACATTTCCATACTCAGTGTTGCCTCTATTTGCCACTTCACCACCTAACGTATAAGCCATAAGCTGACAACCATAGCAAATACCAAGAATCGGTTTCCCTAAAGAAAAAATCTTCTCATCAATATGAGGAGACTTAGGATCATAGACGCTATTAGGACCACCGGTGAAAATGATTCCCTTAACCTCGTCGGAGGCTAAAACGTCTAAGGATGTAGTAAAAGGTAGAACTTCTGAGTAGACGTGTGTTTGTCTTACTCTTCTAGCAATCAACTGATTGTATTGACCGCCAAAATCTAAAACTATTATTTTTTCCATACACTATATTTAAGCACGGAAAGATATTTCTTAGAAGAAGAAAACGCTTAACTTGTTTTCAAATTTTTGCACCTAAAAAGAGAAATCTAAATCTTCAGGTGCAATTTTTAGTGTTTTTTGCACCTCAAACAGTTAAAACATATCTATAGGTGCAATTATATGAACTTTAAATTAGGGAACGAGAAAGACTTTAAGAGTTATTTAGAAAGTTTAAAAAATTCTCCGAATTCAATTCACGTTCTAAACGATAAATTTTTTTCTCTCCAACATTTGATGTAAACAACCTAACTATAAAATTGAATAATAAAGTTAATGAATTTGACACGTTAATAAATTCATTTTTTCTTTTTTCAAGAAAACAAATTCTCCAATCATTTTTGCTAGATGAAATAGAATCAACCAACAAGATTGAAAATATCCACTCGACAAAACATGATATCTTTTCTGTAATTGATAATGCCCTTTCAACAAAAGACAAAAAA
>CAVIJE010000065.1:0-2034 GCA_963643355.1 Sodaliphilus sp.
AAGAGAGGAACTACCGAAAAGGGCAGATCCTAAAACTTCAAACATTCATAGACAACATCATAAAATCGAAAGAAGTCCTTGCTGAGTGGGACAGCACCGTTTGGAATATCCTGGTCTCGAAGGCGGTGGTTCACAAAGACGGCTCGATAACGTTCAGCTTCAACAATGGAACGGAGATAACGGTGGAGAGATAAAATCAAATAAAAGCTCAAAAAATAGTCCTGTTTATTTGCAGAACAGGGCTTTTTTGCGTTATACTATAGGTGGCCTGTTTGAAGTGATTTCTTGCTCAAATTGATTGAGTAATGCGATATATTCATTATTTTGCAGATGGAAAAAGTATGAGGAAAATGTTTCCTCCAATTCATTTGAATGAATGAGGCCTATTTACTTATAAGTGGTTCGATTGATCAGAAAAGACTTTTTACTTTTTTCATGATGGATCGATGAACTATAAGACCTGTAGTAAAAATAAGAAAATGATAGGAGACAGTTCATGATAAAAGACTGCGAAGCGTACAAATTAAGCGTCATTCTCGGAACAGACAAAAAATTTTTTTATGATATCCCTAAATACCAAAGAGAATACACATGGGGAAATCGTGAATGGGGTGCTTTGTTTAACGACATCGTCAATAATGGCAATGGCTATTTTTTAGGATCCATTATTTGTGTTAATCAAAGCAAAAGTTCTCTGAAGGAAACAAGATTACAAGTCATTGATGGCCAACAGAGAATAACATCTCTTTCATTGTTGCTATTGGCTATTTACAAAAAACTTTCTGCTTTTAAAGACTCTTTCACTGAATCCAAAGAGGATAAATTTAAAGATTTGAAAAAAGAAATCGTTGTGTTTAATGACAATGAAGAATCTATATCAAGAGTCGTTCCTCAGGTGCAAGGCCATAATCTAGACGATTATTACAGTCTTCTGAAGGAAAATGAATTGATGGTCGGGCATGATAGGGTTCCATACGCGCCAAAAAGAAAAATATATAAGGGCTATCACTTTTTTGACGATGAAATCGAAACTTACATTAGCGAAGAACAAGAAACAAATCAGGGCAAAGACGACAAAACGATTCTTTTTGAATTGTTGGAAAAAGTCAACGATACTGTGATGGTCTTTATCGAGGTCGAGTCCAACAAGGATGCCTATATGCTGTTTGAGTCATTAAACAATAGAGGTGTTCCTCTTTCTGCAATCGATCTGATTAAGAACCTGTTGATTAGCGAGTCTGATACCCCTGAAGACAAAAACAGCACAGATAAATGCTATAAACAGTGGGAGAGGATACTTGGATATCTCGGTGATGATTACGGAACGCAAGAGCGTTTTTTTAGGCAATATTATAACGCCTATAGAGACGAGCTAAACGAAGACCACGAGGATGATTCGAAAAAATATTATTTTGGCTATCTTGCCACAAAATCGACCATGCTCGATATTTATGAAAAACTTATCAAAAGCGATTATAAGAGCCTTTTAGATAAGCTAGAAAAAGAGGCTAAAACGTATTCTATAATCATAAACAACGCAAAAGATGAGGATAAAGTAATAGCTTATGAAAAGAATCTGTTGGACCTTGATAGAATCGGCGGTTCTCCTTCTTATCTTCTTTTGATGAAATTAATCTCCAATAAAGATACATATGAGATTAGTGCTGATGATATTAACAGCGTGATAAAACTTATGGTTGGTTTCTTCGTGAGAAGAAATATTACCGATTTTCCAAACACCAGAAACCTAAATAAGTTATTTATGGATATCATCGCGGCGATCAAAGGGTTAAAGAATAAAGCAGTCACCGATAAGATTAAAGAAATAATTGTTGCCAATTCCTCTGATGACGTAACTTTCAAGGCCAAGCTTGAAGGTCCTGTTTATCAGACGAACACGGACAGCACAAGGTTCCTTCTCTGTTATTACGAAGATAAGTATTCGACAAAGGAAATCCATACCGACCTTTGGGAAAGAGATAAAGGAAATAAATTCATTTGGACCATTGAACATATTTTCCCAAAGGGTGAAAA
>CAVIJE010000066.1:0-2031 GCA_963643355.1 Sodaliphilus sp.
GACTCTAGTCCAAAAATGATGATTGAGAAAGTCAAGGAATGCAAATAGGATTACTGAAACAATTTGAAAAGTAGAAAAAGATATTTTTATAAGAGGTACTATATGAGCAAAGAAAAAAATTATGATGACAAACAAATCGGTAGAAATATAAAAGCGATAAGAAATGCAAATGGTATGAATACTCTTGATTTTGCTACAAGACTAGGCATAACAGATAGCACATTAGAAAAAATAGAACATGGAACACGTCATGCAACAGATTTAACAATACAAAACATATCGCGTTATAGTGGATTCAGCTTTTCCGATATCAAATTCGGTGATCTAACCTATCTTAAAAAAGGTGAATTGAAGTGGGATGATTCTTTTAGTTATTCTGAAATTTGTGATGACGAGATGGCTAGGTGGAACATTGAAATATTCAAAATTGAATTTCCAATCATTGAAACAGATGAAGCAATGAAATCGGATAGCTTTAAAAAGGGAATTGAGATTGTCAAAGAAAAAATACAGGCTTTATCGTTTGAAAATAGCGAATGCATACAAGCAATTAATTTGTTCTTGAACTCCAGACGTTTGGAAGGAGTAGATGAAGTTTCTTGTGTCAATGTATTGTCTTGTTTTGCGTATTTGTATCTAAATATGGTTTTGATTTCTATAGATGAAAGCGGAGCAGACAAATTAATGAAATCAAAAATGAAAAGTATGACAGATTTTTATTATAGTGTAAACGATAATATCAATGAGGCATTGAAGAATAAGAATAAACAAATATTTCTTGAACACTATAATTCCATTCTCACAAATCAAATGAACGCGGTTACGAAGAATTCAAAGTATTCTGATTTTTCATATTACTATCTCTGGCTTAGATATAGCCTTGGAATGCTCGATGATGAAATTGTGCGACTTAATGAAAACCAAATGAAAGTATTCAGTGAATCGATGTTTGATTGCTTATGGAAGATGGGTAACAAATATGCATTAGCCTTCCATGATTACATTCTCGAATGCTAAAAAGAATAACCGGACAAAATGTGCAAGGAATTTTTTCTCCTATATTGATAAACTTTAGTTATCCATAGAGGAGGTGAATGATATATGGAAAAATCCGCTAACTAAATTCTTAGTTTAGTACTCGATTTTGCAGGTGTGGTCGCTGGGCTTGAAACATGGTGAAGAAGCTAAAGGGATTTTGAGACTTCTCATTGATAGATGTATGAAGATTTCTGAATCCCCAAAAAATGTAAAAGAAACACAACAGCTTCATAAGTGAAAAATAGCCTTATTCATCTGGCTGAAGTTAACAAGGACTTTAATGGAATCAGTCATGAATAGTAAAGTCATAAAAAATTCCAATGCCTTTTAGGTATTAGAAAATGAAATTTCTAAATTGAAATTTTCGCGATTGATCCGAATTAAAAATTGTTAATGACGTGAAGAAACGAGAATGAGTTTCGAAAGGAGAATATAAAGATATGAAACATGTATTTCAATGCAAACTTCAAGGTTGGAATAATGAGTATGATATTGTTTGGTTTGATGCACAACACTATACTAAGGAGCAGGCGCTTGCTAAGTTTGAAGAAAAACAGGGGTGGACTGTAAAAGCAAATGGAAAAGATTATCCCTATACTTATTGGGAATATGATGGTGTCAAATATTATAGTGTTACTTATATGGGCTTATTATCTGATGATGAAATGCCATCGGCAAAGGAAGAATAGTCTTTTGCTTTTCACATCAGATCAGTAGAAAAATCTCTCTACTTTATTTCACTAAATTTAATAGTTAACTTAGCGAAATATCAAAAAAGAGGTTGAAAACCAACTTTTAGATGAAAGTCAATTTTGTATCAACCTCTTTTATAGATTCTGTCTGATTACAACAATTACATCAACTTCATGAAGAGAGCCTTAACCTCATCCTGAGTGGCTTCTCTCGGATTACCAGGATAGCAGGCATCCTTAAGGGCATCACGGGAAATAGCGTCAAGGTCTTCTTTCTTGATCTCAGCACACTTTTCCGGGA